>DASYYL010000106.1:0-22137 GCA_035933915.1 Verrucomicrobiia bacterium | reverse complement strand
CCAATAATGTTTTATGACTTATCTAAGCGCCATTCGGATCAGATTCCATTACCCTAAACCGCTGGCAAACCCGGCGCCGATCGCCGCGACTTCTTCGCTAACCGCGACTCTGAAAAGTTACCTTTCCAACTCAACCCCTTTTCATCTGTCGCCAACCTACGCCTCGCGCCAGGAATCCACAATCCACATTAATTGCCTTACCAAGAGCAAGATTGAACACACTCAAACAGCGGCTGCGACTATCTGTTTAACTGAATCCGCGGACTTAGCCCGTTACCGGCGTCTTTTCTATTGCCGGCGGGCATACACATTTGAGAGGAGCCGCAATCGTCACTCTGATCCCGACTCAATTGGTTGCGTATCATTTTGAGGATAATCAAAGATTCGCGGTCACGTTCCTCAAGCGTGCCTGCGATGTAAGCGATTGTTTCGCGCTGAACCGGTATAAAAATCTTCGATAGAGCGTTGTAACGGCGTTGCGTCTTGCGGAGCTCGCGAGCCAGTCGCAAGACGGCATTCTGAAGCTCCGCCAATTCTGCCAGCCGCGGTAAAAAATCCATAAATCGCAGCATGGCCAGGTCGGTATTGGCCGAAGTGCCGCCGAAACCGAATCGGACGCCCGATGGTTGCATCCGTACGGTGATTTTTGGAATCCTTAATCCCATCAAATGCTGTTCCTTCAAATCCAGTTCACATGTCTCACCCACCGCCAGGGCCGAGCGGTCGAGATTTACCGAGCCGATATCCAGGGCAGCCTGGCGCAATGCGGCATATGCCGTTCGAAGCATTTCGGCCACCTTTTCCTCGATTTCGCGAGCTCGAGACAATCGGCTCATGAGTTCCAGAATCAGCATCTGCCGCTTTTGCTCCAGCAAATCGTAGCCTTCAGTAGCGAATGCAAGCTGTCGTCTCAGCGAAAGGAGATTGGATTTTGTTGGGGCGACATTTAGTTTGGCCATAAGCTCAATTCCCTTCCGATATTACCGCGTGGTTCTTTTCGCGATAATGCTGTTTCAGCAAAACGTCGCTCACGCGGTGCAATTCCTCGCACGGCAACAATTTTCGAGAGAGCCTGCGCTCATGAGCATTTGCGCATCCAGAACATGGCTTTCAGGGAGTGGAAGCACATGTGATCGCAGGTCGTCTTGCGGTATCTTGTTGGCTAAAGCTCGAATGAACACCTTTGCATTTTCCATCTCAAATCGGAGGAGCAGGCACGAAAAAACGTCGCCCCCCGCCTCGCCGATGTGTTTGACAAAACTTGAAAGTTCATAGATTAAGTCCTTCACGAGCCGCCGTTGAAATTCTGCGACTGTCTGATAATCGCCCTCCAACCCAACGGCCCGTCCCAGTTCAGGCAGGGTGCGGATTTGGCACAGCTCTTCAAGACGCCTTCCTTCCTGCATCCGGCTGCGTCGTGCGTGAAGCTTTGTCGCCAAATAGAGCAAATTGTCACAGAAGGATTTCGTCATAAGCATTTGACGTTTTCGACCGGTCCGCGCAAACAACGGACAGCCGCTTCCACCAAATGCTGCCTCGTCGTCTCGTCAAGGCGGATCTCCTTTTCCACCTCATCGGCTGCACAGGCCAAAGATTCAGCTTTTTCGCGCCGTGCTTCGTCCCCGGCCGTTGCCAAAATGTTCTCAGCTTCCAGCCGGCTTTCCCTGGTCGCACGCTCCAGCAGTATCCGTCGTTCAGCACGGGCATTCGCCAGGATTTGCTCGGCATCCTTTCTCGCCGCCTCAACCAGTCGCCTCCCTTCTGCTTCGGCGGCCATGACTTTTTCGATGACATCGCGCATAACTATTTCCCCAAAAGAGAAACGGCCATTCTCCATTAGGCCGCAACCACTTCCCGGTGCGGCTCAAGATCGAACCGGCGTATAATGGAATCGGCAATCAGACGAGCCGCTTTTTCATAGGATAGCTCGTCAGTGTTTATAACAAGGTCGTAAAGGAGCGGATCATCAATATCGCGGCCAAAGTATTCTTTTAAGTAATCCTTCTTTGCCATGTCCTCGGACTTGATGTATCGCAACGCGGCGGGATGGTCGAAATCGTAGACCGTTTCCACGCGCGCAACCCGTTTCTCCAAAGTCCCTGCCAGCCTGACGTGAAAAACATTGTTGAGGCCGGCCGTAATGACGTTCGCAGCCCGTCCAACTAAAACGACGCAACCGCCCTCGGCTAATTTCCAAATTGTTTCAACGCTTTGTTTCACAATGCTGGCGGCGGAGGGTTGAGATTTGAACATATTGGAAATGATTTCAGTCAACGTGCCTGTGCCGGATTCCGGCAAAAACTCCGCCAGGCGTGCCGATAGGTGATGGTCTTCCAGCACTTTTTGAATCAGATTTCGATCAAAGATTGTCCAGCGGCGCTCTGACGGCGCGTAGGATTGCAAACAATCAGCCAGCTTTGATGCCACAGTGCGCCCGCCCGACCCGGTCATCCGGGAAATGGTAATCGACGGTTGGATGAGGCCGTCGTTGGTTTCCAACTGGGGCAGACAGTTAATGTGGGAAATACATTGCTGAAGTTTTATATTGTTCCACATATACTAAATGGCCCGGTCAACCGGCGCGCCTGGCGATGAATTTATCTTTTGTGAGAGTGGAGACGCGGCCATGGTTTTTGGTAAAGAATCCACACCTAATTTTTGCTTGACTGCGTCCAAAACCAAATCTGACGCTTGCCCTTCGTCAAATTTGCTGGTATTAATGATTAGGTCATGATAAAGGGCGGAGCCGATATCTTTCTGGAAAACCTTTCTAGCGAATGCGGCTCGCTCCTTGTCAATCTCCCGCACTTTGGATTTCGCTACTTCCATGGGCAGTTTTTGGCGTTCGGCCACCCGTTTCGCTCTCGTTTCCAAGGGCGCCACCAGGCGCACGCGCACCGCGCATTGCGATGGAAGAAGATACTTCGCGCCGCGCCCCACGATGACGACATTGCCATGATGCCCAAGTGTCATGAGAACTTCTTGGAGGTGGCGCAAATACCCTTCGTCCGATAAATCGTCCGAGAATAAATCCCGCAAGGTTTGCTCCCAGTTCGAATGAACGTGTTCGTCTACACTTTGCACCAGGCGTTGATGGACGTGCGCGCTTCGCGCTATCTCGTCAACGATCGTCGCGTCAAAAACGTTCCACCCCAATCGATCGCCTGCCAGCTGCGCCATGAGACTGCCGCCGCTGCCGCATTCGCGTGAAATCAACAGGCATGGGCCAAAGGCAATCCCTTCATATGTAATATATCGGCCTGGCTGTGGAACTCTTTCCTCCAGGCGCCTTCGAATGTCCACCATGGCAAGCTGCCTCTCGACTAATTTTAGCGTTGACACCATAACAATTGATTTGTTTGTGGCCCGCAGATTTAAAGATCATATGTCCGCCCCAAGACAATTTGGGGTGAAGGCTTCGTCAACCCCCCGGACCGGGCTGTCTTGCGAAACCAACGACGTTTCAAATTCCCGGGTTTCGATAAAATCGTGCTCATGCTCGTGGATTACCAGCACTGGACAGGGCGCGAGTTGAACGAGTCCTTCAGCCAAACTGCCCGCCAAAGCATGGGCGCGTCCCATGCGTCCGTGCGTGGAAATAATCATGAGGTCGATCACAAGGTTTTTGGCCTCGTTCAGAATTTCAATCATCTTGACCCCGCAGCTCACGTCAATCTGCACTGGTATATGACCGGGAACGAATTCATAAGCCCAGGCCTTCAATCTCAGCTTCCATTCATCTGCGTACTCCGCGTCAGTCGCGGCGGGCTGCGTCAAAACGTGCTGCAAGACCAGCGAGGCCTTGAATTGTTCGGCGAAACGGATCGCGTATTGCAGCGCTTTTTTGGAGCGGTTGGAAAAATCAATCGGTACAAGAATCTTGTTCAACCCGATGATGTGAGGTCCTGAAGCACACCTGGCAGGACTTGTGATCGTCCTGGCGATGGTATTTTTTTGGGGGTTCATAATGTTCTCTCGTTGCGCTGGCTGACGAAAGCCTCTTTACGGCGGCAAGAGTTTGTCAACCGCGCTGGTCGTGTGCCGAAATCTGAAGCTTTCATGTTTTACACAATGCACGAACAACCGCGGTCCGGCTTACCGTTTATTGCCTAAATGGTAACGTTTTTTGCAAAATAACGACCCGGCATACAGCAGTCTTACGATCGGAGCTTTCTAAAGGGTTGTCGACTGAAGCAGGCGGTTAAGGCGACGCCGTCGGTTTGCAGGCGCAAGAAAGAGCAAGAATTTGCCAATCGGCGGAGAGTGATTCCAGAATTTTACCCGATAATTGCGAGAGAACTAAGACGTTCATTGCAACTGTGAAAATAATCGAAATGAAAGAACAAACCCTGGTGACCATGCCCCCGCAGACAGGCCCGGAATTGGCTCACGATATTTTGCGCGCTCGCCTGCGAGAACCCCTCTATTCCATTCTCGCGCCAAAGGTCATCGCGGTCATCGGCGCGACGGAAACGGCCAACTCCGTGGGCCGGACCGTATTCCAAAACCTGGGCCGCGGTGGATTTGAAGGAGTCGTTTATCCGGTCAATCCCAAACGCGCCTCCGTTTTGTGTGTCAAGGCGTACCCAACCATCGCCTCCGTGCCTGAAAAGGTGGACCTGGCGGTGATTTGCACTCCGGCCAAAACCGTTCCGGGCATTATCAGTGAGTGCGCCGGAGCCGGCGTTCGGGGGGCCATTATTATTTCCGCCGGTTTCAAGGAAATCGGCGAAGAAGGCGCAAAACTGGAGCAGAAAATACTGTCCGAAGCCCGCCGCGCCGGAATGAGGATCGTCGGTCCGAATTGCCTGGGCGTCATGATTCCGAAGATTGGATTGAATGCAACGTTTGCCAGTGAAATCGCCAGGCCGGGCGGTGTTGGCTTTTTAAGCCAAAGCGGCGCGCTCTGCGCGGCGGTCCTGGATTGGAGCCTCAAGGAAAATGTGGGTTTCAGCCTGTTCGCTTCGCTCGGCTCGATGTTGGACGTGAGCTGGGGCGATTTAATCTATCATCTCGGCGACGATCCGGATACAAAGAGCATCGTCATTTACATGGAGACGATCGGCGACGCCCGCGCGTTTCTTTCCGCGGCGCGCGAGGTGGCCCTCACCAAACCCATTATTGTCATCAAGCCCGGTCGCACGGAACAAGCCGCAAAAGCCGCGGCTTCACACACCGGTTCGCTAACCGGCAGCGACGAAGTTCTCGAAGCAGCATTTCGCCGGGTGGGAGTATTAAGGGTGAACACCATTGCGGAACTATTTCACATGGCGGAGGTACTCGGGAAACAACCGCGCCCCAAAGGACCGAGGCTTACTATAATCACGAACGCCGGCGGCCCGGGTGTCCTGGCGACCGATATGCTGGTCGGCAGCGGGGGCGAATTGACCACGCTTTCACCTCAAGCGTTCAAGGCCTACAGCGAATTGCTTCCGCCGCATTGGAGCCGTAACAACCCGGTGGACATTCTCGGAGACGCCGCGCCGGAAACGTATGCCAAAGCCGTTGATATCGCCGCCAAAGACCCAAACTGCGACGGCGTCCTGGTGATCCTGACGCCCCAGGCAATGACCGATCCAACGCGAACAGCGGAACAAATAAGGCCGTTCGCCAAACTGGACGGCAAACCGATCCTCGCCAGCTGGATGGGTGGACTCGAAGTCGCCCCAGGCGAAGATATTCTCAATTCTGCCGGCATTCCGACCTACCATTATCCGGACACCGCCGCGCGCTCGTTTCAATACATGTGGCGCTATAGCCAGAATCTCAAAGCGCTTTATGAAACGCCCGCTCTGCTCAACGAAAATCGAAACGGCCTCCCTTCGCGGACCGATGTGGAGTCCTTCATCCAAAGAATTCGCAAAACAGGTCGCACCATTCTCACCGAATTTGAATCAAAAAGACTTCTGGCCGCCTATGGGATTCCCACGGTTGAAACGCAAATAGCAAAATCCGAATCCGAAGCGGTGAAGCTGGCGGGAAAAATCGGCTGCCCTGTCGTTCTTAAATTGTATTCCGAAACTATCACACACAAGACGGACGTAGGCGGCGTGCAATTAAACCTCAAATCACCCGCCGCGGTGAGGGTCGCCTGGAAAAACATCGCCAGAGCAGTTAGGGAAAATGCCGGCGAGCAACATTTCCTTGGAGTCACTGTCCAACCGATGGTGACGTTGGAGGACGGCTATGAAATCATTTTAGGCAGCAGCATTGATCCACAATTCGGCCCGGTCCTGCTGTTCGGCGCCGGAGGCCAGCTCGTGGAAGTTTTCAAAGACCGCGCCCTCGCGTTGCCTCCCCTGAACGCCACCCTGGCGCGGCGCTTAATTGAGCAAACGAAAATTTATACGGCTCTGAAGGGTGTCCGAGGACGCGCCCCGGTTAACCTGGCCGCCCTGGAGGAACTTCTTGTGCGATTCAGTCAGTTGGTGATTGAGCAAAGATGGATTTCAGAAATTGACATTAACCCGTTGCTCGCCTCGCCGGGCCGGCTCCTCGCCCTGGATGCCCGCATAGTTCTGTACGAACCGAACATCACCGAGGACATGCTCCCAGCCACGGCAATTCGTCCTTACCCGGCACAATATGTCTCCAAATGGAAATTAAAGGACGGCACGCCGGTGACTATTCGTCCTATTCGTCCCGAAGATGAGCCGCTCATAGGCCATTTTCATCACACGCTCACGGAAGAAAGCGTGTATCAACGCTATTTTTCATCGTTAAAACTCACGGACCGCGTTGCCCACGAACGATTGACGCGAATTTGCTTTAACGATTACGACCGCGAAATCGCTCTGGTTGTTGAACGGAACGCGCCCAAGCCACAGGGCCGGGAAATTCTCGGCGTCGGGCGTTTGAGCAAGTTGCACGGAAGAAATGAAGGAGAATTTGCTTTGCTGATCAGCGACCGGTGGCAAAGGCAGGGACTCGGCAAGGAATTAATGAGGCGGCTGGTCGAAATCGCCCGCTCCGAAAAGCTTTCTCGCGTGAGCGCGCTTGTGCAGTCCGATAATCACGCCATGCAACACGTGGCCGAAAATGCAGGACTGAAAGTGTACCGCGAGATGGTGGCCCCGGAATATTTGGCCGAAATTAAATTTTAATTATGAGCTCCACGCGCGAACCCCATATCCCGGCCGGCACGGCGAAAAAAGTCTGGAAGACCCTCGACGGTTGTGAGGCCGCCGCTTATGTCGCATTTCGTCTCAACGAAACAATGGCGATTTATCCCATCACTCCCTCATCACCCATCGCAGAATGGTGCGACCAGTGGGCGGCGGAAGAAAAGAAGAATCTCTGGGGCACTACGCCTGCCATTGTGGAAATGCAAAGCGAAGGAGGCGCGGCGGGAGCTGTTCATGGAATGTTGCAAACCGGAACCATCAGTACCACGTTCACGGCTTCCCAGGGACTGCTATTGATGGTCCCCAATATGTTTAAAATTGCCGGAGAGTTGTTGCCAACCGTCTTTCACGTCACCGCTCGCACGGTCGCGACTCACGCCCTTTCGATTTTTGGCGATCACAGCGACATTATGGCCTGCCGCTCGACCGGCTGGGGCATGCTCGGCGCGGCTTCGGTACAGGAAACGATGGATTTTGCGCTGATTTCCCAGGCCGCCTCTTTCCGGGCACGGCTGCCCTTTATCCATTTCTTTGACGGTTTTCGCACGTCGCATGAGGTTTCAAAAATCGAATTGCTCGACGAAACAGTTATACGCGCCCTGATCGATGACCAGTTAATCGCAGCCCATCGCGCCAGGGCCATGACGCCAGACAGGCCAGTGTTGCGCGGCTCCGCCCAAAACCCGGACGCCTTTTTCCAGGGGCGCGAGGCGGTTAACCCGATCTACGCCGCATGCCCCGGCATCGTACAACGAACCATGGATGAATTTTACGCCCAAACCGGCCGCCAATATCAACTATTTGATTATGTCGGCCGGCCGGACGCCGAGCGCGTTGTGGTGCTCATGGGTTCAGGCTGTGAAACGGCGCAGGAAACCGTCGAATATCTGGCCGCCAAAGGCGAAAAAATAGGTCTGGTCAAAGTGCGATTATACCGCCCGTTCGATGGCCGGCGATTCGTAGAGGCGCTTCCGGTCTCGGTCCGAAAAATCACCGTGCTGGACCGCACCAAAGAGCCGGGGGCAATCGGCGAACCGCTTTATCAGGATTGCGTGGCGGCTATACTCGAACACATGACCAATGGCTACCGGTATTTGAAGGTTCTGCCGGCAATCATTGGAGGGAGGTACGGTTTGTCCTCCAAAGAATTTACTCCGGCGATGGTCAAATCGGTTTTCGAGAACATGCTGGACAATGCCGTGTTGGATTTGCCCAAGAAGCACTTCACGGTGGGTATTTATGACGATGTTTCAGACTCAAGTCTCTCCTATGACCCTAAATTCTCCACCGAACCGGACAACGTGGTGCGCGCCCTCTTTTACGGGCTTGGTTCGGACGGCACCGTGGGCGCCAATAAGAATTCGATTAAAATCATTGGCGAAGAAACGGACAACTTTGCGCAAGGCTATTTCGTTTATGATTCAAAAAAATCAGGCAGCATGACCGTTTCGCACTTGCGTTTCGGACCCCGGCCGATCCGCTCCAGCTATTTGATTTCGGACGCGAACTTCGTGGCCTGTCATCAATCCGTTTTTCTGGGACGTTACGACATGCTCCGCAGCCTCGCGCCTGGCGGAACATTTCTGCTAAACACGCCTTATTCCCCGAAGGAAATCTGGACGACATTGCCGACCCCGGTTCAGGAAAGTCTCCTGGCAAAGAAGGCGCGGTTTTTTGTCATCGACGCCACGCAGGTTGCGCGGTCCAGTGGCATGGGCGGACGTATCAATACCATCATGCAGGTTTGCTTTTTTGCCTTGTCCGGTGTGCTGCCAAAGAACGAGGCAATCGACGCCATTAAAAATTCGATCAAAAAAACCTATGGCAAGAAAGGCGAAGAAATTGTGCAGATGAATTTAAAGGCTGTGGACAACACGCTGGAACACCTGTATGAGGTGCCTCTGACGAATTGCGCGCTCAACGGCGCAGGCGCGTTATTGCCGGCCATTTCCCACGGCGCCCCGGAATTCGTCCGCAACGTTCTCGGCAAACTCGCTGCCGGTGAGGGAGACAGCCTGCCGGTCAGCGCCTTTCCACGGGATGGAACTTTCCCAACCGGGACCTCGCAGTTTGAAAAGCGGGATCTCGCGCTGGAAATTCCAGTCTGGGACGAAAAGACGTGCATACAATGTTTGAAATGCGTCTCTATTTGTCCGCATGCGACCATTCGGGCGAAAGTTTATGAGCCTGGAAACCTGAGCGCGCCGACAACGTTTAAATCCGCTCCCTCACGAATCCCGGAATTCAAAGGCCTGTCCTTCACCCTTCAGGTGGCGCCCGAAGATTGCACCGGTTGCAGCCTTTGTGTGGACGTTTGCCCGGCCAAAAATAAAACGGAAACAAAACTCAAAGCCATTAACATGCGCCCGCAGGCGCCGTTGCGGGACGCGGAACGTCAAAATTGGAATTATTTTCTCACGTTGCCGGATTTGGACCGCCGCAAAATTAAGACCACAGTATTACGGCAACAACAAATCATGCGTCCGTTGTTTGAATTCAGCGGCGCATGCGCCGGATGCGGTGAAACACCCTATCTTAAAATGCTCACGCAATTATTCGGGGACCGCCTCATGATTGCCAATGCCACGGGTTGTTCCTCCATTTACGGCGGCAATTTACCGACGACCCCTTACGCAAAAGACAAGTGCGGCCGTGGGCCGGCCTGGTGCAATTCACTCTTCGAGGACAATGCTGAATTTGGCCTCGGCTTTCGCGTTTCCCTGGATAAGCAACTGGAATTCGCCCGCGAATTGCTCGCAAAACTGTCTCCGAAACTTGGCGACGAGCTGGTCTTTTCAATTCTTCAGGCCGACCAATCTGACGAGGCGGGAATTTTCGATCAACGCGTCCGGGTTGAAGCCTTGAAAGAACAATTAAAAAAACTTGATGCGTCCGAAGCCAAATTGCTTTTGCCTCTGGCCAGCCAGCTTGTAAAAAAAAGCGTTTGGATCGTCGGCGGCGATGGCTGGGCCTACGATATCGGTTACGGCGGGTTGGATCATGTCCTGGCCAGCGGCCGCAAGGTGAATGTGCTAGTGCTCGACACGGAGGTCTATTCCAATACCGGCGGGCAAATGTCCAAGTCAACTCCGCGCGGCGCAATCGCCAAATTCGCCGCGGGCGGCAAGTCTTCTGCGAAAAAGGACCTGGGTCTCATTGCGATGAGCTATGGGAACATCTACGTCGCAAGCGTCGCTCTGGGCGCTAAGGACGAGCAGACGCTCAAGGCATTTATCGAAGCCGAATCATACCCCGGGCCGTCGTTAATCATTGCTTACAGTCATTGCATCGCCCACGGCATCGCGCTGGACGCCGGCGCCGGCGCCCGGCACCAAAAGCTCGCCGTGGAAAGCGGCCAATGGCTGTTGTATCGCTACGACCCGCGCAGGACCGAACGCGGTGAAAATCCCCTTCAGGTGGATTCTCAGGCGGCCAGGATGAAGCTCGAAGACTATTTGCTCTCCGAAAACCGCTTCAAAATGCTGACCAAAAGCCGTCCGGACGAAGCGAAAAAACTATTCGCCCAGGCGCAGGCGGACGTTGGCCGCCGATGGAAATTTTATCAATTCGAGCAAACCTGGGATTGCAAACCGGATGGCGCGGAGACCGTTGACTCCAAAATTCCGGCGACCGTCAGCGAGCAGCCTTGAGTTATTTCGCCATTGTTATGAACCTGAAAACCACATATCTGGGCCTTGACCTGCGCACGCCGCTTGTGGTGTCGGCTTCGCCGCTCTCGGAAGAACTAGACGACATAAAACAAATGGAAGACTACGGCGCGTCCGCGGTGGTCCTTTACTCTTTGTTCGAAGAACAGTTGCGTCACGAGCGAATCGAACTGGCAAGGAACCTGGAACGGGGAACCGAAAGCTTTGCTGAAGCGCTCACTTATTTTCCCGAACCGGAGGAATTTCAACTGGGTCCCAACGAGTATTTGAAACATATCCTTCGCGCAAAAAGCACAGTCCGCATTCCCATTATTGCCAGCCTCAACGCTTCCGGCGAGCCGGGGACCTGGACCCATTATGCCCGGCGCATCCAGGAAGCCGGCGCGGATGCGCTTGAACTCAATATTTACAGCATTCCTACCGATCCAAATCTCACAGCGACAGATATCGAGCGGAGGTATCTGGAGATTGTCAAAGCGGTGAAATCGGAGATCACAATCCCCGTAGCCGTAAAGCTAAGCCCGTTCTTCACCAACTTTGCAAACGTGGCGCGCCGCCTGGATGAAGCCGGCGCCGATGGCCTGGTTCTCTTCAATCGTTTTTACCAACCCGACATCGGTCTCGAATCGCTCGAAGTGAGGCCTCACATTCTCTTGAGCACACCCATGGCGATGCGCCTGCCGTTGCGCTGGGTGGCAATTTTGCACGGCAGGGTGAGCGCAAGTCTCGCGGCAACGAGCGGCATTCATCGCGCGCCGGACGTTCTAAAAATGCTTATGGCTGGAGCGGACGTGACCATGTTGTGCTCAACGCTGCTGCGCAATGGCATCCGCCAAATCCGCACCATAGAACGCGACATGGTGGCATGGATGGAGGACCACGAATACGAATCCGTGGAACAACTCAAAGGCAGTCTAAGCCAAAAAAATTGCGCCGCCCCCGCCGAATTTGAGCGCGCGCAATACGTCCGGGCCATTTCGCATCACCCTCAGCATCTTTTGTAACCGCCTGCGCGACTACCCTCAAATTGGCCGATCATGGCCAGTACCCACGCGCGGCGAAGCGACGCAAGGTTTGGAGCGCCGAGCGCCGAGTCCGCGTCTTGCATTTGTTGTGATTCAAATCCAACTATCATGCGATAATCCGCAATGCGCAAGCCGCGTTGCATAGTGGACAATGCGCGTGTAGCCCCGCAACCCAATCCCGCCGAAAAATAATACCATGCAATTAAAAAATGATCGCGCGGCGTGGCTCAAAGGCGGCGATGCCCGTTGCTCTCTTCTGCCTCAACCACAACCTCAACCTTATCACTTTGTTCTTTTGGGCGCGCCCGGCGTCGGCAAGGGCACCCAGGCCCAATTTTTGAGCGAATATTCCGGCGCCTGCCACCTTTCGACCGGTGATATTTTTCGCTGCGCAAAAGACTACCTGGCCAACGGCGACCCCGGACCAACGGTGAAATCGGCGCTGGAGTTTATGAACCGCGGCGAGCTCGTGCCTGATGAGACGGTTGTGGCCCTGGTCGCGGAACGGTTGAAATGTCTCCATTGCGGCGGCGGTTTCTTATTGGACGGTTTCCCGCGCACAGTTGCGCAAGCGCAGGCGCTCGAAAAACTGCTGGCGGAACACGTTGTCCAACTGGATGCCGTAATCAATTACAAATTGTCCCTGCAGAAAATCATTGCCCGTCTCAGCGGCCGGCGGACCTGCCTCAAATGCAAAGCCGTATTTCACGTCGAATCTCTGCCCCCGAAAACGGACGGCATCTGCGACTATTGCGGCGGAACATTATTCCAGCGTGACGATGACCGTCCCGAAGCCATTCGAATTCGCATGGCCGCCTACAATAAGAATGCCGGGCTGCTGAAAAGATTTTATCAACGGCGAAAACTGCTCGTCACCGTGGAAGCCGCCGGCACGCCGGATGACACGTTTTCACGCGCGCTTAGCGAAATGGCCAGGATCAACCCGAAACGTTTCAATTGGAAAAATGACGCCGCTTCAACGATAGGGCTCGTGCCGGTTCAATGCAACAATTGATCTTTCAAATTCAAAGCAAAATCCACACAGCATTCGCCAATAGATGCGAAGAACGCTGCGACCTATCGGTATTAGTATCACCTTATGACTGCAATAACGGTTTACCTCTTCGGGAACAAAAAAGCCGACGGCGACGGCGCCATGAAACCGCTCCTTGGGGGAAAAGGCGCAAATCTGGTTGAAATGTCGCGAATCGGTTTGCCCGTGCCACCTGGCTTTAGTTTTGGAACAAATGATCTCACTCAAACGTGCCTCGGGATGAGCCGCGACGATTCCGGCAGTTTTTTGCCGCCCTATATCGAACAGGAAATTGTTAAGAAAAATCCATTTGCCACCATTGACGAGGCCGGTCCGGGCAAATTGATTCAAATGGCAGTCGAACTCGGCAGGAGGACCCGGCCTGAAATTAAACTCGGCATTTGTGGCGAACACGGAGACGATCCTGATTCCATAAAATTTTGCCACAGGGCTGGCCTTACCTACCTCAGTTGCTCTCCATTTCGCGTTCCAGTCGCCCGCCTGGCTTCGGCCCAGGCCGCCATGGAAGAGGGTTGCAGGCCGATTTCAATCCAAAACACACGCCAAAAATCCACCCGACTTCTATGCGCACATCTAAAATCATTTCGGCATTGACTGCCCTTTTATGTTCGGTTGCCAGTGTTCACGCCAGCGACGCGGACATTAGAATTCCGGCCCTTGATACAGTCAAATTTAACGGTTTAAACGGCATCAGCGGCGTCTGGCTCATGTATGGCGGCTTGATCATCTGCGCCATCGGCATGATTTTTGGAATCGTACAATACAAACGAATCCAGGCGCTTCCGGTTCACGATTGCATGGCGCGCGTATCGGCCATGATTTGGGAAACCTGCAAAACCTACATGCTGCAGCAGGGAAAATTTCTCGTCGTTCTGTGGCTTCTCGTCGCCAGTTGCATGTTCTTCTATTTTAAGATCCTTGAGCACGTCAGTTTTTCCGCCCTGGCCTTGATTCTCGGCGCATCCCTCGTTGGAATCAATGGAGCCGGCGCCGTCGCATGGTTCGGCATCCGCATCAATACCACCGCCAACTGCCGCACCGCCTTTTCCGCCCTGCGCGGAAAGCCGATCGACACCCTCAACATTCCGTTGCGCTCAGGCATGAGCGTAGGCCTGTTGCTCGTGTGCATCGAATTGTTCTTTATGATTTGCATTTTGGTATTCCTGCCTCGCGAACTGGCCGGCCCCTGCTTTATCGGCTTTGCCATCGGCGAATCCCTCGGCGCCGCGGCCCTCCGCATCTGCGGCGGCATCTTCACCAAAATCGCCGACATTGGCTCGGACCTGATGAAAATCATCTTCAAATTGCCTGAAGACGACCCCAAGAATCCTGGCGTCATCGCCGATTGCACCGGTGACAACGCTGGCGATTCCGTGGGTCCCACCGCCGACGGCTTTGAAACCTACGGAGTGACCGGCGTGGCGTTGATCGCATTTCTTGCGCTGACGCTGGCCCCCACCCCGGTCATTTGCGCCACGCTGATCATCTGGCTGTTCACCATGCGGGCGCTCATGATTGTGACTTCGTTGTGTTCCTATTTTCTGAACTATGGGCTGGCACGCATTCAATTCAGAAACAAAAATGATTTTGACTTTGAAACGCCGCTGACGCACCTGGTTTGGGTCACCTCGGCTGTTTCCATATTGAGCACGTTCATTACCACTTGGTTTTTGCTGGGCAAACAGCCCGGGCTGGACCCCAAACTGTGGTGGACCATTTCCGCCATCATCTCCTGCGGCACAGTCGCAGGCGCGTTGATCCCGGAAGTTACAAAAATTTTCACCAGCATGAAGTCCCAGCACGTCAAGGAAGTCACCACCTGCTCCAAGCACGGCGGCGCGTCACTCAATATATTGGCCGGGCTCGTCGCCGGTAATTTTTCCGCCTTTTGGATGGGACTGTGCATCGCCACGCTTATGCTGGCGGCCTGGCTGCTGGCGACATTCAGCGGCTCGCCAATCCTCGCGCTGATGCCGGAACAATTCAAATTTGCCGCCCCGGTATTCGCTTTTGGCCTGGTCGCCTTTGGCTTTCTGGGCATGGGGCCGGTCACGATTGCCGTGGACAGCTACGGCCCAGTCACCGACAACGCGCAATCCGTTTATGAATTAAGCCAGATTGAGACTCTCGAAGGAGTTGAGGACGATATCGTGGATAAATTCGGGTTTGTACCTGACTTTGAACACGGAAAGTTGCTCCTGGAAAAAGGCGACGGCTGCGGCAACACCTTCAAAGCCACGGCCAAACCGGTGCTTATCGGAACGGCGGTGGTCGGCGCAACAACGATGGTCTTTGGCATCGTTATTCTGCTCCAAAATTTGTTCGGCGACGTCATCGGGCATTTGAGCCTGGTACAGCCTGAAATCATCCTTGGCTTGCTCATTGGCGGCGCCACGATTTATTGGTTCACCGGCGCGAGCACCCAGGCGGTTGTCACCGGCTCGTATCGCGCCGTTGTATTCATCAAGGACCATTTGAATCTCAAGGCGCGGACCGCGTCTTCCGAAGACAGCAAGGAAGTCGTTCGCATTTGCACGGTGTACGCCCAGCGCGGCATGTGGAACATTTTCATCACCGTCTTTTGCCTCGCCCTGGCCCTGGCGTTTTTCAATCCCTATTTCTTCATCGGCTATCTCGTGGGCATCGCGTTCTTTGGACTGTTCCAGGCCATCTTCATGGCCAATGCCGGCGGCGCATGGGACAACGCCAAGAAAATTGTTGAGGTCAATTTGCGCAAAAAAGGAACCGAATTGCACGCGGCCACAGTTGTCGGCGACACCGTGGGCGATCCATTCAAGGACACATCCTCAGTCGCGCTCAATCCGGTGATTAAATTCACCACTCTCTTTGGCCTGCTTGCGGTCGAAATTGCCGTGACCATGCAAAATCAGTTGGCTAAATCGCTCATCGCCGGGTGTTTCTTTCTGGTCACGCTGGTTTTTGTCTGGCGCTCGTTCTATGCCATGCGCATTCCCGAGGAAGATTTGACCGTTGACGAACCCGAGTCGGCTTCCGCGTCAACTTCCGCGACATCGGGAAACCTCACCCATGCCAATTTTGACTCGCCGTGCGCCGAATCCCTGCGAGCCGGCCGGCCCGCGTTTAAACAAAATGGACGCTGAATTAAATCAATATCGTAATGCCCATTGACGCGCATGAATACCATCTTGGAGAAACCGAGGAAGGGCCGCGCGCGTTAGCCTGGTGCGCGCGGCAACAATCAGAAAGGACGGCCCCGGGGGGATTGAGCTTCGTTGCTTCATGCCTCAATCCCCCTCTCTCACACCCGGTTTCAGTTATCCAAAAATTGAATGGTAAATTACAGTGAGAATCTGGCCTGTCCGGCGCAGCTTCTGAGCGCACGCGGGTGCATTCCCGCAATGTGTCCGCCACAACTTAGCAAACGGCGGTCCTGCATTGCGGTGAACAGTGCCCGTTTGCCTGGCGCGCGCGGCATAGGTCAGGCGGGCTGGGAATTTCGCAGTTCGCGCAAATCAATAAAACATTTTATCCATTCTGTTTATTTAGTCTAAATTACCGTTGGATTCAGGAATGACCTATGAACCGCCGGTCTGCCCATAAGCCGCGTTCGCGCCCGCCTCTGCCGTCGGCGGCGCTGATCGCGCGGCTGCGGGCGGAAATCCAAATTTTGCGCGAGGAAATCGCCGGCGAACGGCAGAAGATACAGGCGGACCTGGAGGAGGCGCTGGAATCCATGCGCGAATTAAAATTCTCTCGCGAACGGTACGCGGCGCTCTTCGATTTTTCACCTGCGCCTTATGTTATGCTCGACGGCAACGGCTTCATCCGTAAGTTTTCATCTCACGAGAAGCAAATATTGGCTGGCATTCGACAACCGATGTTTAGTCATAGCAAGCAACCTGTTTTAATTTGAAACTAAATAGATGACGACTCCAATACCTGCCAGGCCTGGAATGCGGCCCCTGCATAATGTGTGGCAGCCACAGGCGAAAGCCCTGGCCTTGCCCCCGATTCCGTTATGGAAATTGGCATTAACGGTGGTTGGACCGGGTCTGGTCGTGATGTTAGCTGATACCGATGACGGCAGTGCCATCGTCGCGGCCCAAAGCGGCGCGCAATGGGGCTATCGCCTGCTGTTGTTGCAAGTCATGCTCGTTCCTGTTCTTTATATCGTCCAGGAACTGACGGTTCGGCTGGGGCTAGCCACGCGCAAAGGACACGGAGAACTGATTGCCGAACATTTTGGCAAAGGTTGGGCATGGCTTTCCGTCAGCACTTTGCTCGTCTCATGTGTCGGCGCGATGCTGACCGAATTCTCCGGAATCGCCGGCGTCGGAGCGCTCTTTGGCATCCCGCCATGGCTAAGCATCTCATTGACCGTGACCCTGCTTGTTATGGTGGTGGCCACCGGCAGCTATCGCAAAGTGGAACTGATCGCCGTGCTGATCGGATTATTTGAATTTGCCTTTGTGGCCGTGGCTTTTGTGTCGCATCCCAGCGGAACGGCCATGCTCCAGGGTCTGACACACATGCCCCTGGACAACCGCCAATACACGCTTCTCCTTGCCGGCAATGTCGGCGCGGTCATCATGCCATGGATGGTGTTTTATCAACAATCAGCCGTGGTTGACAAAGGTCTGGACATTTCCGCCATCAAACCCGCCCGCTGGGATACTGCCATCGGAGCTGTTGTAACCCAGGTAATCATGGCGGCGATTCTAATTCTTGCCGCTACCACGATAGGCGCCAAAAATCCAAACGCCAGATTGGATACCGTGCAGCAAATCGCTGATGCGTTAGTGCCATTCCTTGGCGGTTTCTGGGGCAAGGTGATTTTCGCTCTGGGCATGTTGGGGGCCGCATGGGTGGCAACCATCGTCGTTTCCTTAACGGCAGCCTGGGGACTGGGTGAAGTGACCGGTTACAAACGTTCGCTGGCGCTTCGGCCTTTTAATGCGCCGTGGTTTTACTGCATCTATTTAGCCAGCCTGCTGATTGGCGCGGGTATCGTGCTTTCCGGTGTCAATTTGGTCAAGCTCGCGATCAGTGTGAATGTAATGAATGCATTGCTTTTGCCTGTCGTCCTGGGCTTCCTGTTCCTTCTGTCCTGCAAGGCGCTGCCCGAATCCTGGCGCCTTAAGGGCTGGTATGCCTGGCTGGTCGGCTTCATCGTCCTTTTCACCGCAGGCTTGGGCGCCTATGTTGGAGTTCTGGAGCTATTTTAAACTTTCAAACCATTCAGGCGGAGGAGTTGTCTGTCCTTTTGACGGCGGACCGTGGACTTTCACCCAAGCACAACTTCTAATGCCTCATCCACCTTTACCGCAATCCTTTTCTTAAAGTTGACCCGATAACGGCCACCATCCACGGTGAACTTAACCGGCTTCCTTTTTCCGGCCAATGTAACGGTTGCCCGATAATCACCGCTTTGAGCAGGGACAATTTCTAATGCCTGCAAGTGCAGCGCCCCTGCCTGAACGGCGATTGTAACCTTTTGTTGAGCCCCGTCCCACGTTTGCGCAATGCTTCCCCAGCCTTCCGGCCCGGTAAAATATGATTTAAAATTCTCAGGGCGATAACACGGCGTGAAACTCAATTCGCTGCGTGGGCCGTCGTATTTCCAGCCCGACAACGCAAGCAACAGCGACCACGACGACATCGCGCGCGCATAATGGCCTCCGCACTCAATTTCGCACCACGGATTTCGTACAATGGGCTCGCGTGGAATCCCGTCGTATCGGTCACGCGCGCCTTTCGCGATGGAAAAACCTTCTTCAAGAAATCCCTCGTAAATCATGTGCGCCGCGACCTGATATTCTATCCCGGTCCAAACTTCATCCGAGTACAACATGACATTTGCGGGCCGGCCGCCGCGCGGCCAGGTGCAGATAATCAGCCCCTTGTCATGCGCCCCGGCAAATGAGCGAGGCATGAATTTCCAGCCGGTAAGGTCTGATTTCCAATTATATTTGTAAATCGAGCGCAAAGCGGATTGTACTTTGTGTTTCGGCAAAATGTAGCCCAGGCCAAGCTGATGCGCCCACCATTGGCCCAGCAACTGGTCAGCCATGCAACCAGGCCCGACTTCGCCCTTCAGGTTGAGGTAAGCCGGCAAATGTTGTTCGAAATACTCTCCATTCCAACAGAGGTCGACCAGTTTCGCCTGGCCGCTCTCGAAAATCTCGTGGAAACGATCGGCTGTCGCGCGCTCTCCCATGCGCCGCGCCCATTCTTCGCCTGCCCGCAATGCGGCCAGATAGTAACCGCTGATGAATGACGTGACGCCGTGCAGGGCTTCGTCATATGTATTCCATTGATCATCCTGCAAAACGCCGCAAGGCTTGCCTCCGTTTGATGCCGCATCCCGATTGATCAGATATTCCACCGCCAACTTCACGGGCGCCCAATATTCCTGGAAGAACGAATCATCAGAGCAGTTAAGCGCTTCGCGATACGCTTTAAGAATGCAACTGGCGTGGCCGTCAGTAAATGGATGCTCCCCGGTTGGATGAGGCGGCGATGGGACGGCGGTCCGATTGTTAATGCCACCATCGGGTTTTTGCTGGCGCTTGAAATCAATCCGCCGCATGTCGCGTTCGAGCGATGGAAAGAGCCGGGCCAGCGATTGTTCATATCCCCAGACATGCGTGCAGGTCGGATCACAACAGCCGTTGGAACCTTCCCAGCCGTAAATGTCCCCGTTTTCAATCCGAAAGACCACGCCGATGTGACGCAGGATTCCGGAATTGGCCGTCACGCAATCCAGGACCCAATTGGGCAGGGTGCTATCGTAAAATGTTGTTCGGTAATGCTCAGTTCGCTCAACTAACGATTCCCTGTGGGCGGCGGCATCGACAACGACCGCCCGGGCATCGGCCCATCGGGTCGCATAGTGACAGCCAATCCATGCGCCAGTTTCTTTGTAGTAACTGTTCGGATAATGCCACGCGAAAAAGAACGGCACCTCGACAGTGCCGCCCGGAGGAATGGCAACCGTCGAGGCAATCGCCCCATTAATCGTGCGGCCCTGCGCCGTCGGTTGACAGGGCAGAGCTCCCGCTTTGCCTTTACTAAAACCGCCTTTCTCCGAGAATTCCTGCCAGGCCGCCGACCAATCTTCAAATTGCGACATCGCCGTGACAATCGAACCAGTCGTTGCCAACGCCAAAGTCCCAAACCCGGGCGCTTTGGCCGATTGACTGCCGGCTTCCGCGCGCATGAACAACCCGGTCGCTTCGCCCGTTCGAAAAACTTCATTCACGTTCCCGCCGAAATTCGGATGCCGGACGCCGTTGATTTCACCGCGCGCATCGTACCCGACCGGATTTGTCGTAATCGCAGCCAATGACACTGATTGCGGCTCGGACGCCGGGTTTTTCATGCGGAACCGGAATATAGCCAGCGGCATGGAAGACAAATCCGAGTCAAGCGGTTCCATCGGAGTGAACGCCGTAAGTTCAACCTGGACTGGCAAATCCTCATCACAAAAACGTAGCGTGGCGACCGGATAGTCACCCGTCATTTCGATTCGTTTTACGCGTGGCCATTCGGGTCCTCCTGTCGTTTGAAGAAGTTTGGCAACCCGGCCGGCTTTGATGGCGAAATAAAACGGCACTTCCCCGTCGCGCAACGTGTTGAACAACTGCCAGGTTGTGAGCCGCCCGTCCGCGCCAATTTCAAAATTGCCCGTGCCGATGCCCCCCAAATGCATGCGCGCGTCCGTGTGGAGATCGGAGGTATAAATCCGCGGCGCCCCGGCCGCGGTGAGCGAATCTTTCCAGCGCTCCAATTCATCGGACGAAAGTTCGAAAGCGCCCGCGCCCCAGGCAGAGGGACCAACGAGAGACATCGCAACGCCGGTCCCGACCAGGCCCAGGAATTGGCGCCGGGAAACACCATCGCTTTGTGGACCGCAACTACCGGAACAATTGCACTTTCTCATAGGTGATCCAACAACCCCGGATTTTCTTTCAGCCAACTTTTGGCGGTCCTGTAATCCGGACAGACTTTCTCAACTTCCCTCCAAAATTGGGCCGAATGATTCATCTGCCGCAAATGCATCAGCTCGTGCAAAATGATGTAATCGCGCACGAACGGCGGCGTTTGAATCAATCGCCAATTCAACGAAATAAGCCCTTTGAATGAACAAGATCCCCAGCGCGACCGTTGCGCGCGCACCATCACCCGCCGCGCCGACAACCGATGTATCGCCGCAAACTCAAACGTCCGCGACGGCAATTCCTTCGCCGCAAGCCCCCGAAGATGGGCCTCTATCGCCGGCCGTAAATCGCCCGCACCATCTGCGACGGGAATTATTTCGCGGCCCAATCGAACGGAATCAAAAATTCCGCATTCCGCATTCCGCATGCCGCAATTAATGAGCGGTAGATCGAACAAATCAGATGGTTGGTCCGCTGCGAAGTTCGAGTGCGAGCTGGTTTCAATCTTAATTCGCTCCCCCCGAAAAAGAATTTCCGTTCCCACCTGCCACTTCGTTGGCCGGACTGGGCGCGACGCAAGATATTGCAACTGTCGCTCCAGCCACGCTCCCTGCCGCAGCGCAAATTCCCATGCTTCGCGCTCCGACCCGCTGCGTGGAATCGTTAATCGCGCCAACCCATCCGCGCGCAGGCGCAGAACATAGCGCCGCGCCCTGCGGCTCCGAACTACTGCCACCGGAATTTCCCTTCCATTAACCGACAACATTTCCCTGCGGCCTGTCTTCACTTCATTCACTTAAAGTCTTTCGGCACTGATTGCACAATGACTGCAAAGTCTATCATAAACGGAAATCTCCCCTCCATACCTGACGTACCACGTACCACGCAACACGCACCACGCATCACGCCGCCGCTCTCGGCACTTCATCCGCTTCCACCTTCGCTTTTTCGTTGTAATGGCCCATCGCTCGAAATTTTTCGTAGCGCTTCTTGAGCCGTTCAGGCACAGGCAGCGCCATCACCTCTTCCAGATGTCGCAAGCAATGGATTTTGAAATTTTCCGCCGAGGCGCTTGGATCCGTGTGCGCTCCACCGGACGGTTCGGGGATGATCTCATCCACGAACTTCAATTCAAACAATTCGCGCGCGGTAATTTTGAGCGCTGCCGCCGCCTTGGCCGTGGCCGCGCGGTCCTTCCACAAAATCGCCGCGCAACCTTCCGGCGATATGACGGAATAATACGCGTTTTCCATAATCAAAACCCGGTCAGCCACACCGATGCCCAGCGCGCCGCCACTGCCGCCTTCTCCGATGACCGTTGCCACGATGGGCACTTCAAACAGC
>DASYYL010000061.1:0-4176 GCA_035933915.1 Verrucomicrobiia bacterium | reverse complement strand
TCAACCTGTTCCGATCGGGCCAGTTGCAACGATGGGCGTATATCTCGTATTTTTCCTTGTGCGAACCGGGACAACAGGATGCGGCGTTCCAGGAAATAAAACGCCTCATCATGGCCCAGGTTCCGCAGTTTCAGTTGCCTTTGACCCATAGTTAAAATGCTGCGGCGCGACCAACAAATCCGAACGCAAATCCACCAAATCGTGGACGCCTGTATTTTTTCAGCCAGTTTCCTCGTCGCCTACCTTTTGCGCTCGGACCCGCGGATCATTGAGGTATTTGGGCTGGTAAGCCCAACTCCATTTAATGATTTTGCCAAGTTGTTTTTTGTACTTTTTCCGGGTGCACCACTGGTTTTGGAGTGGCAGGGCTTTTATAACCGCCCGCCTCTGGCGGCCCGATCGGCGGTCCTTTGGCCCTTGCTCAGGGGCTGCACAGTGGCTGCGTTGGGAGTGGTCGCCGTCGCTTATGTTTTTCATCTGCAACTGGCCCGCGGCATCACGATCATTTTCGCTTGTATCTCATTTTGCGCCATGTTTCTTAAGGAAGAACTGGTCCGCCTCTTTCTGAAAAGCAAAATGGCGCAATCGCAATACCGCCGGCATTTTATCATCGCTGGAACCGAAAATGAAATTGCCAAAATGCGTCGCGAAATAGAGCGGTTGGGAGATGAAGGCATTGATATCGTAGCGGAATTAAATATGAATCAAATGGGAGCGCAGGAACTCATCCAATTGTTGCACGAACATTCGGCCTATGGCGTCATTTTAAGGGCACGCCACACCTACCTCGAGCAAATCGAAAACGTTATCAAAGCATGCGAACTCGAGGGTGTCGAAGTCTGGCTCATGGCCGATTTTTTTGCCACGCAAATTTCCCGTACCAGCATGGACGAACTGCTGGGCCGGCCGATGCTCATTTTTCGAACGACCCCCGAGTCCTCCTGGCACAGCATCGCCAAGACGTTTCTGGATTTAGTCGGCTCACTTGCCTTTCTCATTCTGGTCGGTTCATGGTTGTTCCCGATAATAGCGCTGGCAATCAAACTTTCCTCCCCTGGCCCGGTCTTTTTCACGCAGCAGCGTTCGGGCCAGAACGGCCGGCCATTTAGGCTGTATAAATTCCGCACCATGGTCACAAACGCCGAGCAATACAAACACGAATTGGAAGCCATGAATGAAATGCGCGGTCCGGTCTTCAAGCTCACCAACGATCCGCGCGTCACTCCCGTGGGACGCGTTCTTCGTAAATATAGCCTGGATGAACTCCCCCAATTCTGGAACGTCCTCCGCGGAGAAATGAGCCTGGTCGGACCACGTCCTCTGCCGGTCGATGAAGTTAGACGTTTCAGCGACCTGGCTCACCGCCGCCGCTTAAGTGTCAAACCCGGCCTGACCTGCCTCTGGCAAATCGGCGGCCGCAACCAAATATTCGATTTTAAAGAATGGGTGCGCCTCGACCTCGAATACATAGACAATTGGTCGCTCTGGCTGGATATGAAAATCTTGCTTCTCACCATTCCCGCCGTCCTGCGCGGAACCGGCGCCAAATAATAGATCGCCCCGCATCCTCATCATCCAGCCGGTTCAACGCAAAAACGCAAAACACCGACTGCGCTTGGACAAGACACCCTTGATTTGCTAACCTTCTTGGCTCATGAATACGGAGAACACTCTTGCCTCCCCATCGGATTTTATCCGCGACATCGTGGCCAATGACGTTGCCGCGAAAAAATACCCCCGGAGTCACACGCGTTTTCCGCCCGAACCCAATGGCTATCTTCACATCGGTCACGCCAAAAGCATTTGCCTGAACTTCGGCATCGCCCGGGAATTTAGCGGTGTCTGCAACCTGCGGATGGATGACACGAATCCCACAAAAGAAGAGGTGGAATACGTGGACTCGATACGGCAGGATGTTAACTGGCTCATTTCGGGCTGGGCAAATGAAAATCTCGGCCTGAAGGAAAAGGGCAAAACGGCCGATACCGTTCTGTCCAACGGACAGCCTGATTTCCACCTTGAGCCGGCCCGGCACACGGACACCTCAATGATGGAACCATTTTATGCTTCGGATTATTTTGACCAAATTTACAACTATGCAGTGGTGCTTATCAAAAAGGGGAAGGCCTTCGTTTGCGACCTGACACCCGAGGAAACTGACGACTACCGCCGCAACGCCAAACCCTCTCCTTATCGGGACCGCAGCGTTGACGAAAACCTGGACCTGTTCACTCGCATGAGAGCCGGCGAGTTTCCGGATGGTAAGCGCTCGTTGCGCGCAAAAATAGATGTCGCCTCGCCAAATGTCTGGCTGCGCGACCCTTTGCTCTATCGTATCCGCCATGCCGAACATCACCATACCGGCGCCAAATGGGTCATTTACCCGATGTACGACTTCGCCCATTGCCTGAGTGATTATATCGAAGGCATCACCCACTCCATCTGCACGCTGGAGTTCGAAGTCCATCGCCCCCTTTACGATTGGATCCTGCAAAGCCTGGATCTCTCGCGTCCCCTGCCCCATCAGTATGAATTTGCAAAATTAGTCCCCAGTCACACGATCGTTTCCAAACGCAAACTGATTCAATTAGTAAATGATAAAATCGTTAACGGCTGGGACGATCCCCGCATGCCGACGATTTCCGGTATCCGGCGCCGCGGCATCCCGGCGCCAACCTTGCGCCGTTTTGCCATCGGAGTCGGTGTGACAAAATTTATCAGCCTCACGGACATGGCGGTCTTCGAGCATATCATCCGCGACGATTTAAATAAAATGGCGCTTCGACGCCTCGCGGTGCTGCGTCCGTTAAAAGTGGTTTTAACAAATTATCCGGAAGGCAAATCCGAGGAACTGGACGCCGTAAACAATCCCGAAGAGCCGAGTTCCGGTATCCGAAAAGTTCCATTCAGCCGGGAACTGTTCATTGACCGTGACGACTTCACGGAAAACCCGCCGCCAAAATTCTTCCGGCTAAAACCGGGCGGCGAAGTGCGGCTGAAATATGCCTATCTCATCAAATGCGATGAAGTCGTAAAAGACGCCGCGGGAAAAATCATCGAACTGCGCTGCACTGCCGACCTGGACAGCAAAACCGGGGGTGCGACCGCCGCTCGAAAAGTCAAAGGGACCATTCATTGGGTCAGCGCGGCGCACGCCATAGCCGCCGAAGTCCGCCTGTACGATCGCCTTTTTACCGTGCCGGAACCCGACGCGGATGGAGATTTTAAGGCATGTGTGAACCCAAATTCCCTCGAGCTGGTAACCGCCAAATGCGAGCCATCCCTTAAGAACGCAAAGCCCGACACGTGTTATCAATTTGAACGCCTCGCGTATTTTGCCTTGGATAAAGACTCCCAGCCTTCAAAATTGGTGTTTAATCGCACGATCACACTGAAAGACACTTGGGCAAAAGTAGCTCAAAAAGCATAAATCGAACTCAGCTTCTACGCATTGCATTTTGAATACCCACACACATTGCAAAACGCACGAAACCGCAATCGAAGTCCCTCAATCCCTTCAAATTTTAGTGCCTTGACCGTGGCACAAAACCGGCAATAGGGGTTGTGTAATTGTTAAGTTTGAAGAAAACGCGGAATCGCCAAGGAATGAGCGCGGACGGTAACGTCCGCGCTTTTTTTTACCCTGGCGCTTAAGTCGAACGCTGAACTCAAGTGCTTGCGCTTGTATAGTGACGCAGAGAGAGCCGCCAAAACCACTGAGAAATTGCGGCCCATACGATCCCCAGCCCCAAAAGCAGGGCACAGGCCGACGGCGAACTCAGTTTATCCGCCAGCACACGCACGGGCACGTTTGATACCAGCAACACGGGCAACGCAAACGTAAACACGGCCTTAAACACACCGTGAAAGGCGTCATCGGGCATCCGGGCAATGTTAAACAAATTGTAATAACCCCAAACAATCCCCTGCGCGCGCACGGTCCAAAAGCTTACGGAGGCGAGCATGAACATCAGGGAATAATGGATGAGCAGGCCAACCACGCATAACGCCGCAAAGCCGAACAATTCGGAAAACGTGGGATGTAAATGCAATTTGTGCGCCGCAAATGCCATCACACACGCGGCGAATGCTGCGTTGGCGAAAGAAGATATGTCTACCTGCCTCGTCGAAACGACGAATCGCGTGTTCACCGGCAACAGCAAAAAAAAATCCATT
>DASYYL010000203.1:0-18934 GCA_035933915.1 Verrucomicrobiia bacterium | reverse complement strand
CGGATTCAACGCCGCTCCCGGTTCCTGAAAAATGTAACCCACCACGCCGCCCCGGATTTTCTGCAATTGCTTCTGTGACATCTTCAAAACGTCCTGGCCGTTCAGTAAAATTTCGCCACCCACATAATTGGCGGGCGGAGTGGGAACGAGTTTGGCGATGGAAAGAGCTGTGACAGTTTTGCCGCAACCGCTTTCGCCCACCAGGCATACGGATTCGCCGGCGTTGATGGTGAGCGAAACGCAGTCAATGGCGCGCAACGCCTCGGCATTCCTGCCGAAGTCCATCTTCAAATCGTTGATTTCAAGCAATGACACCGGGGAAGTAAAAAGGAAAAAGGGGGACGGAAAAAGGTAAAAAGATGGGGCCCTGGCAGGGCGTTGCTCCCGCGACGCCCAAATTAAAACACATTTAACCGCAGAGATCACAAAGATCGCAAAAGAAAATCTCTATCCAGCCGAGCGCCCTGGGTTAAACGCACCAAATATCAGCCGCCGATTGCTAAACCGCACGATAGTGCGAATCTAATCTGCGGCTCTGCTGGACCACCCCTACACATTTTTTGGGCCTAAGGAATGCAACGAGGAAACGAAGCCGAAAACATCGCTTTCATTGGGAAATTCGCGAATTTGATGGAAACGGGGGTCTATCCGCGAATGACGCGAACCCCGAATGCTTTCGGGGGAGCTTAACGCGAAGGCTGAAATACGGTAGGGCGTTGCCTCCTGCCAGTGGCGCTGCAATTAGACCAAGCGTTTGGTCCACTGTCCATTCACGGAAGGCAGGGCGGTTTTCGGCCCGTGGAATAATCCAACGGTCCAAAGCCGCGTCGCTTACTTCCTCAACGGATTTTAGATTTTCGAATGTTGGTTTGGAATCCCTTCCACACAAGACATCGTGCGCATTATCTGCCAGAGAGCAGACAAAAACCTCGCGTTCCAGATTGTGTTTGAGTATTTCTGAATTGATCCCGAGTTTATCCAAAGCAGCCCTGACTACTCGAATTCGCCAGTTGGGACCGTTCCCGTATTGGTGCCCATTAGCATAACGGTGCCGCTTTCGTTTCAGGAACTTTCGTAGGTCCTTGAAGAGCGAATCGGGTATTTGAAAATGGCCCCACCCGGCAGTGAAGCCAACGGGCTGTAGATATTCGATGCCGCCTAGCTTAAGGCGGTTGTAAACCGAAGAACGCCCAAGAGCTGACGTCGTTGTTACGCACGCCAAGCGCGCATGTTTCTTAATGCCAGAAATAATTCCTTGCGTTTGGCCATATTTCAGCTTGAACGCGCGTTCAACTTCTTTTGTTCGAACCAAGCAAGCTACAAGCTTGCTGCATAAAAGTTGATTGTACGGTGGAATTGCTCCCAAAACACACGCGTCCATCACGTTCACAAGACGGTCGGACCGATCCTGCGCTTTCCATCCAATCGCCCGGTCTCGTGCGTTCATGTTAAAAACAGGGTCCGCCAGCCCAATTAAACCAATCAGCTTGCCGTTTCTTTGGTCCCAAACCAGGAATCGCATGCGGCGGCCATACCCGTTCGACACAGGAATGCTCCACGTCAGGGATGCAAGGCGAAACAGATATGCGAGGTGTTTGTCCTTCGGTGAAATTTCTTCCAGCTTTGGGCTGATATTTGCTGGATCTATTTCCGCCCCTGCGGCGAAATGCTTTTTCAATTTCGATATCTGATCTTCAAGCCATGGCTTGCAGCGGGCGAGCTTTTCTTGCCGCTGAATCCTGTGCAGGTGGCGGTACGTTTCTTTGCTTGTGTCCGGCGGGCATAATTCGCCGTCTTTATTTTTGACGAAGCCCAACTCCTTTAGGTGCTGCCGAATCTTCCGCTTTAGGGTTGCTTCATTTGTAAATGGGGCGATCACGTTCACTGCTGGCCTTTTTTTCGTTCAGTCTGATTGCTGTGACCTGTATTCGATCTGGGCGTAAAATATCTCTGTTCGGCAATAGAATGAGGCTCGTTGTCCCACCCCGCCGCTTGCAACCCAGGCACCACAATTTTCCGGCATGTATCAGCTTCCGAATACATTTATCTGATCCTTTATTTTGCCCTGTATGAAAATTGTAAAGGAAACCACCGTTGTGGCAACGGTTTTTATTGGAATATTGGATTCCTGGATTTACGGGGAAAAGTCCGGGAATGGCAGTTGTTATTGTATGGCTGGATTTGTGCATTTAGCGCTTCAACGCTTTCAACGCTTTCAACGCTTTAACGCTTTAACGCCATCCCCGGCCCTAAACGAACGCCTATATTCATTGAGCTTTTTGTCTGAAAACGCGCACGCCGCTCATTTAGTTAAATTCGCGGATTTCTCAATAAATTCCTATAGCGTCCAGGCCTAAACGATTCGTTTAGGGTTTCGTTTAGCCTCATTTAGCCCGCAAAACCATAGCATGTCGCTTTTTCCTAAACGAAGGGGCAGGGGGAATCATCCGCACGCGCGATTGGAACCAGGTTCCATATGGCCGTAGATCAGATTCATGGTGGCAGCGCCACTTGCGATCCGCATGGTTTTTCAGTCAGCGGCTTAATTTTTGGACGGTTTACCCCGGGTTGAAACCCGGGGCTATTACCGGTCGCCCTTCCAGGGCTTTCAGTTTGCGGCTCCCGCCTTCGCGGCCTTCGCGCGAATCTCCGCTCAGTCTCACGCCTTCTCCTTCCCATGTTTAGCGAGGTATTCTGCGGCTATTTTTTCACCCCAACCTGGAGGAGTGTAGAACGGATTAATTGCGTAGCGGCGACCGTCTTTCAGTAGCCAGCCCTCGTCCCTGGCTTTAGAGGCGAGTTGTGAGATTCGCCCGGGTGAAATTCCCATGTGCTTGGCCACTTGCGTCGCAAGCGTCATGCCCCCTTCGACGCATTCCCGGAATTGTTGCAGTGGCGTCAGATTCTTCCAGGTGACCTGCATTTTGGCGTTGGGAACGCCAGTCGGCTTGAGAAATGTCCATTCGAGGGTGGGACACTCGGTTTCGGTCGCATAGCGGTTTTTGACAAATCGCGCGACGAAGCTCGTGCCGGACTGGTTTTCAACAGGGTCTTTGGGTTCGCTCAGGTTAATGATCCAGGAGGCCGCGTCTTCGCGCCGGGACGTGCCGCGCATGAGGCCGTTGCGGCCGGCGTGGGCGATGATGATGACGGCAATCCGGTTGCGACGCAAACGGAGCAGCCAGGGGAGGACCTGGTCCCAGGCGTCGGCGGCATTTTCGCTCAGGCCGTGGAACAGGCAGGATTGGTTGTCCAGGATGAGGATTTCAATCTTGTCGCGTTTGCATTTGTCCAGGATGGCTGTTTGCGTTACCGGGTCGACGAGGTTGAGGACGTCGCCGGTGAGGTGGAACAGGGCCTCGTGTTGGAGATAGAACATGCCCGCGCCCGGATTGATGGCCAGGGCGTTGTCGCGGTCGCGAATTTCGTCCAGGGTCATTTCGCCGTCGACGTACAGGACGCGGCGTTGGGCGGCGACTTTCCATTCGGCGAGAGCGCCCATGCTGTCGGCGCCTTCGGCGCAGCGGCGGCCCAGGAACATGCCGAGCCAGGTCTTTCCGAGTCCACGCGGGCCGTAGATGAAGCCCAGGTCGCCCTGTCTGAACCATTTGCCCATGATGGGTTCGCATGGGGGCACGGCGATGCCGCCGAATCCGGACGGTTGGCGGATGACTTTATCGAGGTTGCCGGACCATTTTTCTTTTAATTGGGCGGCGGCTTCGGCGGCTTCGAGTTGTTTTTCTTCGTTGAAGGCGGCTTCGAGGATGCGTTTGGCTTGTTTTGCTTGTGAGGAGTTCATGTTCATATGTTTCTTTTTGGTTTTTGTGATGAACCGCTTGCTCACGCGCGCGGCTCTGTTCATTTGTTCGCGGGCAGTTTGACAGGGAGGGTTGGACAAATGCTGTCCAACCCTAAAAATAAATTTATTTTTTTTTGGAGGGGGAATTGGGTCGCGCGAAGGCTGCGAAGTCTGATTAACTACGCGAACACGGGCCCAAATCGAGGATGAGCATGACGATGATTCCCCTGGGCCCGATGGCCCAAGTTTAGTAAAATTATTATGCCAGGGTTTTGGGGGCTAAAGTTCGCTAAAGAAAACACCAAGGTTCAAATTTAGGGGGCTAAAACCAAGGGCGAAGAATTAAGGCGCAGGAAATGGAAGCGAGGGCGCCGCGGTAACGGGCAGGCGAGATGCCTACCCCACAAGGCGAACATTGACCGCGTTTGGACGGTCGAAGAGCTGCTTTCGGAAATAATTTAAGTAGAACGCCGCCACCATTGGTGGCGTTCTACTTTCCCCACACTCCTAACAACACCGTGTGTAAAATGTCAGCTTGTGCCAGCGCTTGTATATGGGGTGTTTACCTGATACTGAAATCGGGAGCTACGCCGACAGATATTTTGTATCGAGGACCCTCCTTCGCTCAGAAGCTACGACCCGGCAGGCGAGGACGAGGACGACGACGATTCCCCTTTATGCGTTTTAATTATACTCACCCCAAAAACATGGTATTTCTCCATAGGCGCTTGCATACGCTATAGTGACGCCATGATGACAATACGAAAAGCAAATGAACGGGGCCACGCCGAACACGGCTGGCTGGACTCTTATCACTCCTTTAGTTTCGCGGATTATTATGATCCGAAATGGATGGGTTTCCGAACGCTGCGAGTCATAAATGACGACCTGGTTATGCCGGGCATGGGCTTTGGCACGCATCCGCACCGGGACATGGAAATCCCCACATATATCCTGAGCGGCTCGATCGAGCACAAGGATTCCATGGGCAACGGGCGGGTCATTCGCGCCGGGGAAGTGCAATACATGTCCGCCGGCAGCGGCGTGCGCCATAGCGAGTTCAATCCCTCGCAGACGGAAGCGGCGCATTTTCTCCAAATCTGGATCATGCCCGATGCGACTGGCCTTAAGCCGCGCTACGCCGAGAAATCCTTGCGGGATGCGCCTCATGGCCAGTTCCATCTGGTGACGAGCAAAACTGGCCGCGACGGGTCTATTGCCATCCATCAGGACGCGGACCTATTGCTGGCCAAACTTGATCCGGGCCAACAGGTGACGCACGCGCTGGCGAACAATCGCAACGCCTGGGTCCACGTGGCTGAAGGTGAAGTCACGTTAAACGGCAAGACGCTTGAGGGAGGCGATGCCGCGGCCATCAGCAGCGAGACGAGCCTGCAATTGGCAGCGAACAAACCGTCGCAGGTGCTGTTGTTTGACCTGAATTAACGGAAACGTGGCGCGTGGTGCGTCAAGTATGGCTGGGCAATGTCTGGTCATTCTTGACGTAACACGCAACGCGGACAGCGACAGAAACCGGACGGTCAAATCGCGAATCAGTTTGAGCCTCCTCACGTCGGTTGCTACGCAAAATAGCCTTGGGAAACGGGCGGCGCAGTTTGCCATTCGGTTGGAAGGATAACGTATTACTGCGTCTCCGGCACTTCAATTACATCCCCATCTCGCATCCACAAATCAGAACGGTCATAATTTCGATTGGCGCAATTCACTATCCACGTCTTCTCGCCTCGCGTCACCTTGACGCGGGACAAGTCGGATTCCGAAGTCAAAACGTTCCTGGCGATGTTGCTGTCTAAAACATAGGGAAGGTAAGAATCCACGGGTTCAAAACCGTTGAGCGGTAATTGGACGGTTTGACCGCCATCCACGATCAATTTGGCTGTGCCGGCTTTATTCCTTAAACACGATATCATTTCCCTAATGAACGTGTCTATTTGCGTGTCTTCTTCGGCCAAAGTGTGTTCGCGTTTGGGAATCTCTACGATATCACCGAATTCCAATGGGACGTCCTGGGAGCAATCCACTCCGTTGGTGGAATTGAGGACACTGATCGGGATTCTTTTGGATGTTTCGCCAGTCGCACCTGGCCGAACAATGGTGATGTGGGCGAAATCGGCAAAGTACATTCCAAACTGGCTTCGAGCCCAGGTGTGATAAAGGAATTCGAACAAAGTAAACCGGTTCCAGTCGTTGGTTCCCTTATTGAAGACAGGAAACGAATTTTTTCCAGATGGGCTGCGGACGGTGATATGGTCCCAATCGGGCAACACTTCCAACGCGCCGTGCTGGCGCAACAAATCGGCGATTGAGGCGGCAATTATCTTTTGCTGGTCGGGCGGCGCGAAGCTGTCATTGCCGACGTAAACGGTTCCCGATTCCATTTCTTCAGCGAGGGCCAGCGGCGTCTTGCCGTCACCATTCCTCACATTCGGGTTGGCGCCGCCATCCAGCAGCGCTTGAAGAATATTGGTGTTGGATAATACCCAAAAAATGGCGGCCGGTAGTTCGCTTGTTTGCGCATCGGGGTTGGCTTTGTATTTCAGAAGCAGTTGCACAATCGGAAGCCGATTCATGCATACCGCAGTCCAGAGGGGAGTATAGAACCCATCCGAGTGAAAATTTTTAAAACTGCCGCGAATCAAACCGTTTACATTTGGATTTGCCCCGGCCTGAAGCAGCAAATCGGCAGTCGTTGTGTCGTCGTTGTTAATTGCGCACAGCAGCGGCGCATCGCATGTGCCGGCGTTTGGGTCCGCGCCGGCTGCCAAAAGCAACGCGACTGCCGTCGGAGAGGCGTCCTGTGCGGCAAAGGATAAAGGCGTGCGGCCCTCGTCGTCCGTGACATTGGGATTGGCGCCGGCATTTAAGAGGGCCTTGAGGACGTTTGTTTTGTCCACGGCGCTGAAGATGACGGGAGTGTTGTTTATTTGGATATCGTTCGGGTCAGCTTTGTATTTCAAGAGCAGTTGGACTATTGGCGCGTTGTGCATGGAAACGGCCGCCCAAAGGGGAGTGAAATTATCCACGCGGCCGAAGCCCGAAATTAAGTTGCCGAGATTGGGGGTGACCAGGGACTTCGCGTTCGGGTTCGCTCCTGCCTGAAGCAGGAGGTCGGCGGCTTTGACGTCCCGATTGTTAATGGCGCAAAGCAGCGGCAAATCGCATCTGCCAGCGTTTGGATCGGCTTTGGCGGCCAGAAGAAGCTTTAGGTTTTCTATTACCTGGCCCCCTCCAAGGCGAGTTGCGCGGATCAATGGTGTTCCGCCCCAGTTGTCCGGAATATTGGGATCGGCGCCCGAATCCAGCAACATTTGGATCATTTCTGTGCGTCCGTCTGCCGCAGCCAGGTCGAGGGGCGTTTGACCGTTATCGTCCCGGACATTCACATTCGCGCGCGCGTTGAGCAGAGTTTCTGCCACGGCTTTGTAGCCGCGCTTGATGGCGGCATCGAGGGCCTCGCCTTCGCCGGCATTCACATCGGCGCCATGGTCCAGAAGAAATCGCACCATTGTTCGTTGGGCGGCGTCCGCTGCCCAAAAAAGGGGTGATCCGCCCCGGGTTACCCGATTTATGTCAGCTCCATGATCCAATAAAAATGCGGCGACTTTGAGCTGTCCTTTCGCCGCAGCATTGCCCAACGGCGTCCGCTCTTTATCATCCGGCGCATTAATTAAATCCGGGCTGTTTTGAATCATCGCCTGAAGGCGCGCGATTTCCTGGTCTTCATCATTTGGCTGGACGCTGGTTTGAGAAGGCGCAGTCGCTGCATTCTCTAATTTCGTCGATGATTCAGCGCCCATCCCCGCCAAATCTTGCTGGCTCAACATCGCCAGCGTTTTCTGATCTGGAAATTCACTGAGGATGCGCCGATATTCCACCGCCGCCTGATTGGTCAGGCCTTCCTCGCGATAACACTCGCCCAGCCGGAAAATCGCGGTGGCGGCCAATTGCCGGTCCTTGTCAAATTGTGTGGAAAGCGCTTCATAATCGGAAATGGCGGCATCTATATTGTGATTGGCCTGTTCTTCAAGCATTCCCTGTTGTAACAGCTCTGTAAGATTGGTCTGCGCCCGCATACACGGCGCAATCAGCGCAAAAATCACGATGCAAAATGTCGCTCTCATTATCTTGAGTCTCTCAAACCTGCCATTCGCATTTGTCATGGTTTTGCAAAATTCTTTTCTCATTGCAGGAGACGACGTAAGGAGTCTCTGGCTAAATTGGCCACTCGACCGCAAATCGCGGCCTGGATTTAGTCAGAGTCCCAAACGCTTTTGAGTGTTTATTTCACAACTCCAATTTGTACCCCAAACCATGCACAGTCTTGAGCCACCTCGGCTCATCCGGATTCTTTTCCAGCTTCGCGCGCAGGCCGGCGATGTGATTGTCCACCGTTCGAGTTGTCGGAAATGCCGTGTAGCCCCACACGATATCCAGAAACCGTTCGCGCGTCACAGGCTGTCCTTCGGCTTCAGCCAGAAGCCGAAGCATGGCAAATTCCTTGGCCGTCAAATGAATCGCCTTGCGGCCCCGAAACGCCGTTTGCCGTACGAGGTCAATCTCCGCATCCCCCAATTTTAGTTTCGCCGGCAATTTCGCTTTCCGTTCCATCCGTCGGAGCAGGGCCCGCACGCGGGCCAGGAGTTCCACCGTGCTAAACGGCTTGACCAGATAATCATCCGCCCCGGCGTCCAGACCGGTCACGCGGTCTTCCACCTGACCCTTGGCCGTGAGCATCAGCACCGGCACATCATTCGCCAGGCGGCGGAGCTCCGCGCAAAGAGCGAAACCGTCCAGCTTGGGCATCATCACGTCGAGGATGATGAGATCGGGCTTTTCGCCGAGCGCGCGTTCGAGGCCGCGCTCGCCGTCTGCCGCCGTCAACACACGATAGTTCTCCGACGCGAACAAATCCGCCAGCGCGGTGCGCATGGGCGTTTCGTCCTCGATGATTAAAATTCTCTCGTTCATTTTGATATTTTGGTTGCCGGCAATTCAATCGTGAACCGGCTTCCTTTGCCCGGCTCGCTTTGCACCCGCACGCGCCCGCCGTGTGCTTCCACGATATGTTGGACGACGCTCAAGCCAATGCCAACGCCCTGTGTTTCGCGCCGCAATTCTGAACCGCGCCGATAAAACCGTTCAAATATTTTCTCATGTTCCTCGTGTGGAATGCCCGGACCATGATCGGCGACGAACAGGCAAAGAGCCGCGCGGGTGAGCAAGCGGTTTGGCTTTGAATCTCCGTCCGTGTTGTGCCATTCAACCCCGACCGCGACAGTTTCGCCTTTGGGCGAATGCTTGATGGCGTTATCAATGAGATTAACCAGCGCCTGCTGGATGGCGCGGCTGTCCACTTCCATCTCAATGTTTGAAACCCCGGCATCGGCAGTTTCCAATCGAACGCCTTTTTCCGCCGCATACGGCTCCATGAGTTTAACGGTGGTTTGCATAAGGGCGATCAGATTCGCCGGCTCAAATTCATACTGTTTGCGTCCCTGTTCGATCCGCGAAAAATCCAGCACATTTTCAATGAGCGACGACAGGCGGCGGCATTCCTGGACGATGAACCGGAAATATTCATTCTGTCGCGGAGCTTCTGGAATTTTGCCGCGCTCAAGATTTTCCGCCATCAATCGAACAGACGCGATGGGCGCGCGGAGTTCGTGCGAAACACTGGAGACGAAATTGATTTTCATTTCGTTAAGTTCCTGCTGGCGATAAAAAGCGCGCCACGCGGCGCCCAATCCAATCAGGGCCGAAAACGCCGCTCCCGAAATCAGCAGGGCAAAAAGCCTGAATCGCCGGCGTTCAGCGGACAGCATTTGTTCGCGGTCGGTCAGATAGAGGTTTACCGAGAAGGCGACTGTATCGGGCATGGCCACTGTTCCCGCCGTTTGTGATGCAGAGCCGAGCAATTGCCACTTCGACGCTTCAACAGAGCCACGACCGTGAGGGAGCGGAAAAAAAACGAGGTTCGGTTCGCCGGCGACGGTTACGGCGGCAGTTTCGTAGTCAGGAATGAAAACCTTATTCTCCTGCAACGCGCGCGTAAGCATGGCTTTGACGATGTCACGCGGTACAAACCAAACATTGTAGCCGCCTCCGGTGAGCGGTCCAGTTTCAGGGTCATCGCCAACGGCCTGAAATTCGCACGGATCAAAAAGAGCCAGCGCTCCGGAATCTGGCCGATCGGTCCAGGCCAGCCATGGTGCTCCGATTTTCCAATTCTCCAGGTCGTCAAAGCGTGGCCGCGATTGATCCAACCAGGCACGCACCTTCGATTGCGCATTCCAATACTGGCGGATCCAATAAACTTTCTGGCTAATGTCAGAATTGGCTTGATTGGTTATCCCTTCAGCCAATTCGAGCAAATGGTCCGACATGAATGAAGGATGGTCAATGACCCGCCAGAAGAGTGACTGAACCAGGGAATCGGTAAGTTTTGCATTCTTTGCTGAAAGCAACTGGTAACAGGCAATTTCTTCAAAAGTAAGTCCCGTTTCTGTAGGAAATGCGCTTGAATCGCTGGCGACAGCCGACGCCGGCTGAAGTAGCCATGTCGCCGCCTGTCTCGCCTCCCGGCCCGGGTTGGAGTTTTCGAATGTCTCCAACGCTTGATGGATTGATGCGCGGCTTTCGTTCGCACAAATGGCCCATTTAAATCGATCCCAAAGTTCCTGCTGTTCCGGCGCCAGCTCGCGGTACCATGCCGGCGGTGCAGGAACCTCGCGAATCCCGCGTGGTTCAATTTGGCGTCCATCGGTCAAAATCTCAGCCTTTGGCGTCGCCAACTCCGTAATTCCAAGGCCCGGATAATCCTGTTCCCAACTTTCAATATCGGATTTCAATTTTTCGTCCGGGAAGATACCGGACACGGCAGGTTGCCCTGCGTCGCGCAATCCGCTCATCCATTCATTTTGCAATGTCACGAAACGCTGCAATTCGTCATTTACTGACGCGCGCATGGCCCTGGCCAGACTTTGGGCATCTCCCGCGGCGCGGTTGCGCGCATCCTGGTCGGCCCGTTGTGCGTCCCGCCGGAGCGAAATCAGGCTCACTACGGCCAGCAATGTCACGGGCAGCAAAATGAAGACAGCTTGCCAGACAAACGGGATTAGACGTCTTGTTCCAGTTCGCATGATTTACAATTTAATACCGGCCCGGAACCAGTTGTCACGAATTTGTAAAAACCAAAGCCCGTTGCGCGGCACGTGGTCTAACACTGTTTAACACGGGCACATACGACCTGAACGGTTTCTGGTACGGTTGGACCGACTATGGCAATAACCTGCCGTCAGACCCGACGTTGCTGGGAAATTCCCTGGGCTGGTATAGAAGCCGGTGTCCTGTTCTGCCTGTCACTGATCGCTTCCGCCTTCGTAGCGAGCCATGTCGCCGCGGAGGCGCGACAGCGGCGCCACTGAAATTTCTTTTTCCCTGGTCCTCTATCTGCTACTGTGCCGGTATGAGTTACGGAAAAACTCTTTTGTTTTTGGCCGCTGCAGTTGTGGTATTGATGCCGCTGCACTCGCCGGCGCCGCTGATTTATACGCCGGGCGAGGGCTGGTATTACGAACTGCCGGGCCAGACCTTGAACTGGCAGCGGCCGCGCGCGAAGGACCAGTTGGAAGTTGCCGAACAATTCTTTAGAGAACACGACTACTCGAATGCTTTGCGCGCTGCCTATCGCGTGGTTCAGATGTGGCCGCTGTCCGATTACGCGCCGGATGCGGAATATCTGATGGCCCGCGCCCTGGAAGCAAAACATAAGGACGAAGCCGCTTTCAAAGCCTACCAGGCCATCATCGAAAAATACCCCAATAGCCCCCGTTACGAACAGGTCATCTGGGAGCAATACATGATCGCCAACCGGTTTTTGGGCGGCGAATGGACGAAGCTATGGAACGTCGTTCCATTCTTTCCGTCCATGGATACGGCGGCGAACATGTTTGACAACATCGTGACCAATGGCCCGTACAGCGACGTCGCGCCGCACGCGCAATTGCGCATCGGCGCCGCCCGGGAGAAACAGGGGGACTATGTGAGCGCCGTGGCAGCTTACGGGACAGCCGCCGACCGTTATCACAACCAGCCGGTCATCGCCGCCGACGCGGTATTCCGGATGGGTGAATCGTATCGCAAGCAGGCCGCCACGGCCGAATACGATCAGGGCACGGCGGAAAAGGCCATCGAGACGTTTACAGATTTCACCAATTTATTCGCCGACGACAAACGCGTGCCCGAGGCGCAGAAGGACGTTGTCGCGCTCAAAGCCGAGCAGGTCCACGGCGCTTTTCAAGTGGCGCAATTTTACGAAAAGAGCCACAAGTGGGATGGCGCGGCCATCTATTACAACGAGGTGCTGCAACTGGATCCGAATTCGCCCCTGGCGGAGACCGCCCGCCGGCGCATCGAAGTGCTGAAACCGCGCCTGCACGTGCAAGAGAATTAGAGCGTTTGAAAAAACTCTGGAACAATTCGGCCACGGTGAATTGTGGCGCGGAGCGGCCGCCTTCTCTTTCATCCATCTTCCGTCTTCTATCGTCGATCTTTTTGCTTCTGGCCGCGGCCGGTTGCGCGGGCTATCACCTCGGTCCCGTGAACGACGAAACCGCCGGGGACAAATCCGTCCAGATTTTGCCGTTTAATAACCAGACGATCCAACCTCGACTGGGCGACGCCGTGACACAGGCGATGCGCAAACAAGTTCAAACCGACGGAACCTATCATCTGGCGAACGACGACGGCGACATTGTAGTCAGCGGGGTTATCAGCAGCTACAGCCGCGCCGGCTTGAGTTACTTGAGTTCGGACGTATTGACCGCCAACAATTACCAGGTAAGCATGGTTGCGCATGTTGTCATCCGCGAGCGCGCCACGGGCAAGGTCCTGGCTGAAAAAGACGTGAAGGGTTACACGCTCGTCCACGTGGGTTCGGATCTCCAGAGCGCCGAACGCCAGGCGATGCCCTTGCTGGCCGACGATTTTGCGCGTAAAGTCACCCAAATGCTGACTGAAGGAACGTGGTGATGGATCTTCCAACCATCATCCTTAAGCCCGGCGAAGCCGACCGCATCATTGCGGGCCATCCCTGGATCTACGCCGGCGAAATCCAGCGCATCACCAAACCGGCTGCCGACGGGGACATCGTCCAGGTCAAAGACCATCGGCAGCGATTTCTGGGAGTCGGACTATTCAATTCCAGGTCGAAAATTCATGTTCGTGTTCTGGCGCCGGAACGCATCGAACTGAACGAATCCTTTTTCGAGGAGCGCATGCGGGCGGCGCTTGAAATTCGCCGTCGTCATGTGCCCGGCGCCACGTCGTTCCGGGTCGTGAATGCTGAAAGCGACTTTCTGAGCGGCCTGATTGTGGATAAATACGAAGACGTTTTGGTCGTCCAAATATCTTCGCTGGGGATGGATAAACACAAGACGCAAATCGTGACTGCGCTGCAAAAGATTTTTTCGCCGCGCGCGATTTTGGAGCGGAGTGATGCGGCATCGCGGAAATTTGAAGGACTTGAGGAGGCCAATGGCGTGCTGTTCGGCGAATTTGACGGAAAATGCGCCGTGAACCTGAATGGCTTGAAGTTTGAAGCCGACCTTCGTGAAGGCCACAAGACGGGAATGTATCTGGACCAACAGATGAACTATGAGGCGGTTTCACGGTTTGCCGCCGGCGCCCAAACGCTTGATTGTTTCAGTTTTCTTGGAGGATTCGGATTACACGCGGCGCGCGCGGGCGCCGCGCACGTCCATTGTTTAGACCAAAGCGCGCAAGCCATCGAGGCGTCACGGCAAAATGCCGCCGCCAACGGAATGGCGGAGAAATGCTCGTTTGAAACTGTGAATGTCTTTGACTGGCTCAAAGCCCGGACCGCCGTCAAACCGCACGAGAAAGTCATCCCGCGATTTGACCTCATCATTCTGGACCCGCCCTCGTTCACGCGCAACCGCGCCGCGGTGCCTGACGCGCTGCGCGGTTACAAGGAAATTCATTTGCGCGCGCTCAAACTCCTCAAGCCCGGCGGCTTGCTCGCAACGTTTTGCTGTTCGCATCACGTCAGCGCCGAATTATTTCAGGACACGTTGCTCTCAGCGGCGTATGACACCCGGAAGATTCTGCGCCGCGTGGCGGTCTATTCGCAGTCGCCGGACCACCCGATTATTCCAATGATTCCCGAAACGGAATATTTGAAGGGATTTGCGTTTGAGATGGTTTGAGGACTCAATTCCCCGTCCCCCAATTGACATTCGGCACCACTCCCATTGTCAATTCCAGCGTCCCGCCATGGGCCAATTCGTCCCGGGTAATCCATGGCCGATTCAACGGTTGTCCGTTGAGTGTGGCCGTTTGGATGTAGTTGTCCATGCGGGCGGCGGGCGCGTATTGCGTGTCACTGTGCACGATAATCGTGAATGTCCCGTCCCGCGCCGCGGGATAGTACTTTGGATCTAAATGGATGACGGCTTTTTGCACAAGGGGGCTGCCGATGACATATACGCCGCCAGCCGGGTTCACGGGATAAAGCCCCAGCGCGCTCCACACGTACCAGGCGGAAACCTGGCCGCAATCGTCGTTGCCGTCCAGCCCTTCGGGCGAAGAATCATACTGCGTGAGCTGAATCTCGCGGACGCGCGCGGCGGTTTTGTATTGCGCGCCGGCCAGCGCGTAAAGATACCCGCATTGTTCATCCGGTTCGTTACCCTGCGAATATTGGCCAATCAATCCGGTCACATCAATTCGCCAGTCGTGCAGGATGGAATCCTGGTCGAAGAAATCGTCGAGCTTTTTGATAAACGCTTCGTTGCCGCCGTAGAGCTGAATCATGCCGGGCACATCCTGTGGCACCGCGAACATATATTCCCAGGCGTCGGCCTCGGTGTAGTAACCGTCGGCGACGTTGTTGCGGCGGGCGACTTGCAGCGGATCAAAAGGTTCCTGCCATGTGCCGTCAGCTTTTGGTGAACGGAAGAACTGTGTGGCCGGGTCCCAGACCTTCCGATAATTCCGCGACCGGTTTAGAAAAAATTGCGCATCATCCGTTTTGCCCAGCGCCCTGGCCATTTGACCGACGCACCAGTCGTCGTACGCAAACTCCAGGGTACTCGACGTGGCCGCGCCGCTATGCGGAGGGCCGGGCTGTTCCCACGGAACAAATCCATATTTTTGATATTCATCCTGCCGCCGGCGGCCGCTCATGGCGGTTTCGCGCATGGCCTGGTAGGCTAATTGAGGATCAAAGTTGCGAAAGCCCTTGGCGTAGGCATCATAAATAATGGACACCGAATGATAGCCAATCATGGAGCCGGTATCATGGTTCGCCAGCGGCCAGTAGGGCAGGAGATGCTCCGGCGACTGCTGGTATTCCGCCAACAGGCTCTGCACCATATCATTGATCCGATCCGGCTCATCAATCGTCAGCAGCGGCATTTCGGCCCGATACACGTCCCAGATGGAAAACGTAGAATAATCCTGAAATCCGGCGCCGGCATGCGCCTGTTCGTCCGCGCCGCAGTACGAACCATCCGCATTATTGTAGAGCGTGGGCGCCATCATCGTGTGATACAGCGCCGAATAGAAAGTCCGCCGGATTTCCGGGTTTGAACAGTCAATGTCAATGCGCGACAGATTCTGCTCCCAGGCGGTCCGTGCGGCTGCGCAAACAGCGTCGAAGTTCCAATTGGGAATTTCAGTCTTCAGGTTTTTTTTGGCTTCGTCGACGCTCGTCGGCGAAAGGCCAACGCGCAAGACAATCTGATCGTCCGACCGCGTCCGATAATCAAGGAACATCCGGATATTTTTTCCTTTTGCTTCCGTCTGGCCCGCGGGCAGCGCATGGCCGTCGAGTTCAATGCCAAAAGTTTTAAAGGGTCGCGAACATTCGATGGCAAAATAAATGGTCTTTTGCGTCCAGCCCCTGGACTCGCGTTCGCCGGTGATGAGGCGGTTGCTTTCCACGTTGAGCGTTGCCCGGACGAATCTCTGGCCACCGACGCCATGGACCAGATCAATGAGAATGTGGCTGTCCCTCGACCTCGGAAAGGTGTAGCGATGCATGCCGCAGTGGGCCGTTGCAGTCAGTTCCGCTTCGATATTGTACGTGTCCAGGTGCACCCGATAATAGCCTGGTTGCGCCAATTCATTGTCATGAGAAAAGCTGGAAGCGTAGTTGGTTTTATCGAGAGGGCCAATGAGCGGCATGATGAGCACTTCGCCCAGGGCAGCCCCGCCCGTGCCCGATAAATGTGTATGGCTGAAACCCATGATGGTCGAATCCACGTAATTGTAACCGGAGCAGGCGTCCCATCCGTCCACCCGTGTGTCCGGACTGAGTTGGACAAAGCCAAATGGAACGGTCGCGCCCGGATACGTGTGGCCGTGTCCGGCCGTTCCCACCATTGGCCAGGCATCATCCACCGGCAACGACCCGGCGCGCACGAAAGTCAAAGCAAAGCAGGAACTGATCAGGAGAGCGCGAAAGACAATGGTCATAGTTACGTCCATGCTAGAGATCGAAACCCGAAATTAAAATTTAAAAAGCGGAAAACGATTTTTTCAATTGCTTTCTAATCACTTGATTTTGGGTTTAGCCGGACTTATTTCATCCTCGCCGCCCGGAATACACCTGACAATGGCCATGAAACGCATCCTCTTTGTCGAAGATAATTCGCTGTTGCGCGAAGTGTATGGAGCACTGGCCGGAACCGACGGCGCGGGCTGGGAAGTGTTGACCGCACCGGATGGCGCTGGCCGTGACGCGAGACGCGCCGTTTCACGAGGTCGAGCTGGAGGTTTTTGGGGCGACCCACGCCGGGCTGGCGGCCTATTTGCCGGGACTTTGGGGGTTGCCGGCGCCGATCGTCGAGGCAGTTGGCGTTTCATCATGCGCCGGGAAAAAGCTCACATCAGGCGTTCAGCCCGCTGACGGCAGTCCATGTGGCGAACGCGTTGGAACATGAGATGGAAGGGGGGCCTTTGGTCCTGGATAAAGAGTATCTGCGGCGAATTGGCGTCGCAGGCAAGTTGAACGCCTGGCGATGAGCGCATAAGTCCTCGCCAGATTCTGATGAGACGGGATCGCGGCGTATTCGCCATTCCATCCTTCGTCGCGCCAACCCATCAACGTTAACGAGTGTAAACATTTAAGCCGCTTGGATTCAATGACTTGTCCTATGTGTAATCAGTTTATAAACGGCCTGTAAACACTTAAGTCGTGGATTTTCAACAATGTAAATAGGTGTAAACACTTTAAACGAATTATCTCATTTTCATCATTCTCGTCACACAGAATGTGCAGCCTGCCCGACTGTGGACTGTAGACTGCGGCAATAAGCCGGGCTCTTTTTTCTTTGTAATCGGCGCGCCTGTGTTATGTTTGCGCGCGGAAAATGCCGGGTTCCCGGGGGATTTCGATGAAATATGCTCTAATCTTTTTCGCCCTTGCGGCCGCGATCATATTGCCGGTCTTTGGACAAACCGGCGATGACCCATTTGTCCCCTCAAATCCGCCGCAGATGCGGCGGTTGACCGATTTCAATTCCCCGGCATGGCAGGCGGCGAAACTATTCATGCACGGCGTCAATTTGGGCAATTACCTGGAATCGCCGCCGGATGCCAATTGGGGCGTCACGGTTTCGGCGTCGGAGTTTTATACGATGAAGCATGAAGGTTTTGACCACGTCCGAATACCGATTGGCTGGCAATATTACGTCGGCGCAGCGCCGGACTACACGCTCTCGCCGGAAATTTTTTCGCGCGTCGATTTCGCCGTTACCAACGCGCTGGCCGCCGGCCTGGCGGTCATCATCAATATTCATGATTTTAACGAGCTCGATAAAAATCCGGACGCGACTGCCGGTGAATTTCTCACGATCTGGGAACAGATTGCCCGACATTACAAAAAGTTTCCCAATCAGCTAGCGTTTGAATTGGACAACGAACCGCACGCCAATGCGACGACAGCGGTGATGAGCCCGATTTACGCGCGGGTCATCCGCGAAATTCGCCGGAGCAACCGCCATCGCACGATTTTTGTGGAACCTGGCGATTGGGGCTCGATTACGGAATTAAAGAACCTTGTTTTGCCGCCGGACGACAACGTAATCGTTTCGGTCCATAGTTATGAACCATTTATGTTCACGCACCAGGGCGCGACCTGGGCGGGGCCGATGCCGCGCCAGACCGGAATCCAATTTCCGGGTCCGCCGGCGACGCCTCTTACGCCCAACCCATCGCTGCACCTGCCCAAGGCCGCGCTCGACTGGATTCATCGTTACAATACCTTGCCGGCGGATGAAAACCCCAGCAGCCCGAAGGCGTTTGAAGGCAGGCTGAGTTATGCGCGGCAGTGGTCGGATTATTACGGCCGGCCGATCCATCTGGGTGAATTTGGATGTTTCACGAAGGCCGACCCGGCCTCTCGGTTGCGCCTCTACACCGCGTATCGGAAGGCGCTGGCGGAGGACAAAATTGGCTGGGCCATATGGGATTGGAGCGCCGGATTTCGTTACTGGGACAAAACCAGGGACCGTCCCGTGCCCGGAATGCGCGATGCGTTATTCGGGAATTGATATTGTGACTGAATTATTTTCCAACATTCCCCGGCAAAATGCGTCAAATTGCAGGGAAATGATGAAAGTATTTGTTCGATTGGCCCTGTGGCTTTTGGCGTTTGCGCCGTGCTTTGCCCGCGGCGGGGGCAATGAAGTGGTCGTCGTCTACAACGAAAATGTCCCCAGTTCAAAAGATGTGGCCGATTATTACGCGAAAATGCGGGACGTTCCTGCCAGGCAGGTTTTCGGGTTCCGACTGCCGGACACGGAAATCATGTCGCGAGATGAATTCAGAAGTGACTTGCAATTGCCTTTGGCCGAAAAGTTGCAGTCAGCCGGGCTATGGAAGTTTGGCGAGACGACCATCCAAAGCGCAAAGGGAGTGCCCACCCATTTTATCCAGGGTGTAATCGCATCCAAAATCCGCTACGCGGTGCTGTGTTACGGTGTTCCGCTCCGAATCGACGAGGACCCCAACATCCGGGAGCCGGATGACAAAACGATCCCGGAAGTTTTTCGAGGTAATCGCGCTTCGGTGGATTCGGAATTGGCGTGG
>DASYYL010000123.1:0-2849 GCA_035933915.1 Verrucomicrobiia bacterium | reverse complement strand
CGAGCGATAGGAAGTATCATTGGCCGCTCGGTCGTCGCCCTGACGACCACCCGACTCTTTCCGAACTTGGCCTGTGACGTCCGACTTTGAGCGAGGCCGTCCACGAAGCCACCCGGCCAGGCCTTCGGCGCGGCGATCCATATTTAGCCACGTCAAATTCGCGAGCGGCTATCAAACGCGCGAACGATTGTTGACCAGTCGGCCAGCCACGCCAGCCCGAATCAGCCAAACCCGCGCCGACGCCGACTGCAACGCTGAAACCGTAAAATCAAATTCAGAAAACGCGACAGCTTCCAGAAATGGAGGCTGCTTTTTTGTTTTCCGACTACGCTAAAACCTCCGATCAATTCCCAAAAGCGTCAGCCCTTTTTCGATTTCCGAAGCCACAAACCGCGCATCGCCGGGCTTCCAGTTGCAGTCTTCAATCAGGAAACGTTCGATTTCATAGGAACGCGCGTCCGAGTGATACCGAAATAATGCACAGATGAAAACATAGAGCCTCTCCACGTCGGCAGGATGGGAAATTGGCGCTGGCGAACGAAGCCACGCCTCAAATAGTTTCCGGCATTTTTCGCCCTTGATGATGTCGGCCAGCTCCTTGTTCGGATTGGTCACTTTTACCGTGCCGCCGATGTTGCTGGTTTTCAGGAATTGCCGGAATGCTTTGGCGAAGGCCAGGCCGATGGCGTTGTATTTGTCCATCGGCAGATAACTGCAATCGCGCGGGACGATGTTGGACACGCGAAAATGATTGGGCAGTTTCTCATCCAGGTTGGCGACGGCCACCGCGCCGCGTTCAAGTCCTTTGACTTTATCCGAAACCACGAAGCCAGCCGGAGCGCCATGCCATTTTTGATAATCCAACGAATTTTCCAGCGGAAACGACCAGCCTTTGGTTTGTCCGGCAAATTCGCGGAGAACATCATGCAACGTTTTGCCGCCGGCTAAATCGAGGCGAATGTGGATTTCAACATGCGCTTTCATTACTGTGTTCCACACAATTTCTTTATATTGCCATCAAAATAATTTTTCCGGATTTCCAAGTGGGATGCTGGAATGCCCAAGGTGCGCTTGAAAACGTCAATGTTTCGTTCGGGGGATGGATTGATGATGACAACGCGCGGAAAGCTTCGCCTCAACACAAATGCCTGCTTGAACAAATCCAAGCTCCGTGTATCTGTCTCAGGGAATGAGTATCCGATGACGAAAATCGTATCAGATGTCGATATTGCTTGGCTGGCTTGCTGCCATAGACTTTTGAATAATCCGCCAAATAGTCCGTAATTTTTAATCCTTACGGGTGGAATGATGAGCGGAAGCGTGGTGACACCGTCATCCGGTGCAGTGCCCTCCGGCATATAAGGGTGCTTCGGGCGAATGGAGAAGAAAACATGCTCCGGCGGGGCTGATTTCCCTCTATCATTGGTTAGATTTGGAGGGTAATAGCCATAGGAAAATGGTTCGTAACCGGGCATGTAGCGTCCCGCGTAACAGGCGTATGGCTTTGTGGAAAATTCAAATACCCGAACGATGTCGTTTGGTGCCTCTTGCAATAAATACGGCGCGTGGATATCTGAATCTATTCCAATGTAACTCGTGATCCAGTTGGTCGAGCCATGTAGCTTTATGAGTTTTGGGCCGCCAGGAAATTTTGGTTTTGCCACCGTTGCTTCCCAACCGTCGCGAAATACTTCACCTGGAATAAATCCATAACCCGATTCCGCATTCCACTTGCCGGTTTCGTTCAGCGCTCGGTCAAGTAACGTGTCCCAATTAAACGTAATAACGCAATCTTCTGAATTGATTTGCGAGACAAAATTGCGGTGGGCCTGAGAGGTGGGTCCATTTTGAATCGCGTTTAGCACGCAACTGAAAAAGCAAATGAGTTGCGTGTAAACTGCGTGGATTTGGATGATTTCAGGAGTATTACCGTGTTCGCCGCCGCGCTGTTTAATCGCTTCAATCAGGTCTGCTTCAACTTCCGAATGAAATGCTTCGATGTCGTAGTTCTTCTTAAAAACTTCAGTTATCGGGATGTGCTTTTTGTCCCGAGCATAATTGATTATATTTCCAATCAACACCCAGGGATGCGCGCTAACGTCGAGCTTTTCAAAGGTCGCGAATACTTCTCGGGCGAGTGGCATCCGACAGCCTGAAGGCGATTGATCGTATGCCTTTGATGCGCCTGCTCCTAATAGGTAAACGTTCATTTCATGCACACTTCTCGCAGCGCGTCGTTACTGTGACCGTGTGAACTGCTGCAAGTATGTCTGAAAAGTAGGGGTTATTTCATGCATCTTTTGCTGGTTATTCGCGGAGAATCGACAGGTTGTCGCCGTAGAGAAGCGTGCCCATGCGGGGGAGTGTAAGAAACGCGAGTGAAATGGAAAGTGTTTTGACACCGCTCTAATTCTTTGCGTCTCCGCGTCTTTGCGTTGGAGGAAATCAAGGCAAATTTCCTTTGGTTTCAAGCCAAAAACGCTAGCTTCACCGCCTTCAGCGCGTGGATGTGAGTCGAATCGAACAGCGGCACGGGCGGGGATTGCTGTGGCGCCACGGCGCCCAGTTCGGTGCAGCCCAAAATTACGCCTTGAGCTCCCTGCTGTTGCAGTTCACGAATGAATGACAGCACAAGCTTTCGGGCAGCTTCCGTCACAACGCCGCGGCAGAGTTCCTCGAAGATCAACCGGTCCAATTGCCCGCGTTCGTCTGCTGGCGGCGTCAGGACCTGCAATCCTTTTTCTGCCAACCGTTGCGCGTAAAAATTTTGCTCCATTGTTGCCCGTGTTCCCAAAAGCCCGATGCGTTGCAGTCCGGCGTCACAGATGGCGTCGCCAACGGCGTCGGCG
>DASYYL010000093.1:0-6219 GCA_035933915.1 Verrucomicrobiia bacterium | reverse complement strand
GGGGGCAAGAGAACCTCGCCGCCGTTAGTCAACAGGTCCAGAGCCTGCTGAATTTGGGCTGCGGTGACACCGGCCTGCAGAGTCAAGACCTTGAGGGTCGGCACGGACCCGACCCCAGCGGCTGAAACCACGGCTGGAGCTGTTAACATTAATCCCAAACAGAATCCCAAATGGAGCACTTTCCGGCATATCCGCAAAACGGCCACTGGCATCCTACCGATTAGACTATCAATTTCTTGCCTGTAAATCATTCGATAGACGGCGTGGTCACTTCACGTCAACCATTGGCCGTATCTTACTATCGCTCAACTTCACTAATCTTCCAAGAAGAAAGTTAAGCGTATTGAAACTTTTTTTATCGCCCCGGGGCTTGCGCCATTGAACAATCCGGACGAACGTTTTATTCTTCGGCGAAATTTATGTTAAACAAAAAATCCGCGGCAGACTCGACACCTGTCCGGGCCGGCTTTTCCATGCCAGCAGAATGGATGCCGCACGAAGCCACCTGGCTGGGGTGGCCGCACAACGCCGAAGATTGGCCGGGAAAATTTGAGACGATTCCCTGGATCTATGGCGAAATGATCCGAAAAATCGCGACAGGGGAAAAAATCCGCCTGCTCGTCCGCGGGGATTCGGACAAAAATATGGCCCGCCGAATTCTCAAGAGCGCCGGCGTGAACATTCAAAAAATAGAATTCGTCACGCATCCGACCAACCGGGGTTGGACGCGCGATACCGGCCCGGTTTTTGTGCGGTGTCGAGCGCCGGGTGGAAAAGGCGAGACAGCGATTGTCCATTTTCATTTCAATGGCTGGGCCAAATACGATAATTGGCAAAAAGACACAAAGGTTCCCGAAACAGCCGCCCGCATTCTGGATAAAAAGCTCTTTCACGCCAAATGTGCCGGCAAGCTATTTGTCATCGAAGGCGGTGGAATTGAGCTGAACGGGGCGGGCACGTTGATTTCGACCGAACAATGCTATCTGCATCCAGGGATTCAGGTTCGCAATCCGGGGCTGGGCAAGGCTGAGATAGAAACTACTTTGAAGGAATATTTGGGAGTGCGAAATATTTTCTGGCTGGCCAGGGGGCCGGCAGGGGACGACACGCACGGCCACGTGGACGATATTTGCCGTTTTGTGGATCGAAAAACGCTGGTGCTGGTTCGCGAAAGGAACCGGCGCGATATCAATTTCCGTCCCTTGGAGGAAAATTGGGAGCGGATAGCAGATTTACGGCTGGAGGATGGATCGAAGCCGGAAGTCGTGGAATTGCCGATGCCATCGCCTCTTTATTTTGACGGCGTTCGTTTGCCGGCCAGCTATGCCAACTTTTATATCTGCAATGCGTGTGTTATCGTCCCGACTTTCAATGATCCGAACGACCGGATCGCGCTGGGCATTTTGGGTGAATTATTTCGGGACAGGCCGGTGACCGGAATTCATGCTGTTGATTTGGTCTGGGGATTTGGCTCGTTACACTGCCTGACGCAGCAGCAGCCGGCATGATGAATGCCGGACGAGGAAAGGACGGAATTGGCGTGAACCGGAAGCGCATAAGTCGCATATTTTGAGGTGAAAAAAGAAGCGCAAAATTTGTGTTGCGTATTTCGATGTATTTTGTGTATAAGAAGAATGAATCAAAATTGGGCAATGAGGAACCAGAAGTTGCTAACTTGCTCCATGGACAGGATTGCGCTTTTTCGGCGCAGTCCATCTGTTCGGCAATGTTTGCGCTTTGGCGCGGTGGGAATTTGATTTTCGGCATCTAACAAGTATTAAATCAGAGAACAAAATGAAATATGACTCTCACTAAACGTCATCTGGTAACGCGAATCAGCGAAGAAACGAGCCTGGGACAACAGCAGGTATTTGATGTGGTTCAAAAGACCCTTGATTATATTTCCGAGGCTTTGGCCAAAAACAACAAGGTCGAGCTCCGCAATTTTGGAGTTTTTGAGGTAAAAATCCGCAAGCCGCGCGTTGGACGCAATCCAAACCAGCCCAAAGACAACGTACCCATTCCGGCCCGCGCCACGGTCAAATTCCGGGCGGGCAAAGAAATGCGGGCGGAAGTTCTAAAACTGCCCGCCAAGGCTTGAAAAGGCGTTGAAACGTTGAAACGGTTGCACAGACGGGGTTGCCTGGTCGTTGGATCGTGGAAATGCCGGCACGAATGGAGTAAATAATAAAAAACGCGGCTGGTCATCCTGGTCTTCAGATTGTCTGTTTCAACTTGCTTTTGCACTTCAACCGTTGAGGACAATCCATTAGTTTGAGGCGATGGAACGATTGCCCGGTTTCCGTGACTTTTACCCCGAACCGCTGCCGCACGCCGACGTTTGGAGTGCCGCCGCCCGCCAATATATTTTTGACAAGTGGCGGGATGCCGCCCGACGTTATTATTTCAAGGAATACGACGGCCCTCCCCTCGAGCCCCTTGAACTGTTCACGACCAAAAGCGGCGATGAAATCGTGGGTCAGCTCTATAATTTCACCGACAAAGGCGAGCGGCAGGTGGCATTGCGCCCGGAAATGACGCCCACGCTTGCGCGGATGGTAGCCGCCCACGAAAGGCAGTATAAGAAACCGATTAAATGGTTCGCCATTCCGCAACTTTATCGCTACGAACGCCAGCAAAAAGGGCGTTTGCGCGAGCACTTTCAGTTCAATGCCGACATTATCGGAGAGAAGGAGCCGGCGGCGGATGCAGAATTGATTGCGCTGCTCATCGATACGCTCCGCTCTTTTGGTCTCACCGAGGCGGATTTTGTCATTCGCCTGAGCAGCCGAAATGCGTGGCAGGAGTTTTTTGAACGGCACAGCGCCACAGACCATGAGAAAGCGGCGCGCGCTTATGAATTCTTTCAAGTCATAGATAAGCTGGAGCGGGCTCCCGCGGACGAAAGCGAAAGAAAACTGTCGGCGTTAGGATTCTCACTGGCACAGGTCAACGAGTTCATCGAAGCCGCCAGGCCGACAGCGGAGCTTGAGAACATTCTGCAAAATCTCAGCGCGCGAGGACTTCAGGAATATATAAAGGTGGATTATCACGTGATTCGCGGTCTGGCCTATTACACGGGAGTGGTTTTCGAGGCGTTTGATCGGAAGGGTGAATTCCGGGCTATCGCGGGTGGCGGCAGATACGACAACCTGGTAAGGCTCATCAGCGGCGGCAAAGTGGACATGCCTGCGCTCGGATTTGGCATGGGTGACGTTGTGTTGCGCGAATTGCTTGTCGAGCGGAATCTTCTGCCCGCCTTTGACCCCTGCGTGGATGTATTTGTGTTGATCGAGGACGAAAAACTGCGCGTGCCGTCACTCAAACTCGTTAGCAACCTGCGCGCCGGCGGGGCCAGCGTCGAATACGCGTTTACTCCGGCCAAAGCTGACAAACAGTTCAAACGGGCCCAGGAATTGAAGGCGAATTTCACCGTAAAGGTTGAAAACGACTCGACGGGACGCGTGCGAAACCTGAAAACACGCGAAGAGAGGTTGGTGCCCCTGGGCCAGATCGGGCCATCATTGCGAGGCTGAAATGCGCAAGCGCCTCGCGCCAAAGGGCCCGACAGGCCTGCCAGTGCTTTCGGGATTACGATTGCCTGGACGGGGACAAAAAATTCTCGTGGCCGTTTCCGGCGGCCTGGATTCCATGGTTTTGCTGCACACGCTTAAAGCGATGGCTGATGAGCGGCGCTGGGGATTGGCTGTGGCACATTTCAATCACCACCTGCGTGGCCGGGAAAGTGACGCCGACGAAGCTTTTGTTCGCAAGGTTGCCGCAATAATTAAGCTGCCGTTTTTTGCCGGTGGGGCGGACGTTCGACAAATTGTGTTGATGGAAAAAGTGTCCACCGAGATGGGCGCACGGCGCTTACGGCATGAATTTTTAGCTCGCACGGCGCGTCAGCATCGCATGAGTGCAATCGCGCTAGCCCATCACGCGGATGATCAGGTGGAGCTCTTTTTTCTGCGGCTACTGAGGGGCGCAGGCGGAAGCGGTCTGGGGGGGATGCAATGGCGGTCGCCGTCACCGATGGACAGCCGCATTTCACTGGTTCGGCCGTTGTTGGACCTTCCCAGGGCCGCGTTGGAAGAATTTGCGCGCGAACACCGAATCCGCTACCGTGAGGACACAACGAACCGTTCAATGGATTATCTCAGGAACAGAATCCGCCATGAGTTGCTGCCGCTGCTTAGGCGGAATTATCAGGCCGGTCTTAACAGGACAATCCTGAGATCCATGGAAATCGCAAGCGCTGATTCCAGCCTGGTTGCGGATCTGGCGCGCGAATGGTTGGAGTGTCAGGGATTTTTACGGCAGCGGGAGAAAAGGCGTGGCGCACAGCCCTCGTTTGGCAATGCCAATTTTGACGAATTACCGGAAGCCATTCAGCGCCAGGTTCTAAAATTGCAAATCATTGAGTTCGGCTTTACTCCTGATTTCGAGCTTATCGAGTCCATCCGCCTGTCGCCGGCCAAGTCAGTCGCGGTGGCGCCAAATGATTGTCTTTCGCGCGATTCAAAGGGATGTGTCCGCCGACTTCGCCCATCGGTTCCGACTTTTGACAGACAGACCGTGACCGTAGAACTGAGTGAACCGGGTCAGAGTGTGTTTGATGGCCTAAAGCTAAACTGGCGCGTTGGCAAACCACCGAAACGTTTTGGGCGAACGAGAAGGGCGGCTGGAAGAGAATTTTTTGATGCAGACAGTATCGGCAAAGAAATCGTTCTGCGACATTGGAGGGCAGGGGACCGTTTTCAGCCTATCGGTCTGCCAGCCGCCGTAAAATTGCAGGATTTATTTACCAATGCAAAAGTACCGCGTGAAAAACGTCATCAATTGATTGTGGCCGAGGCAAGAAGCGGGATTTTTTGGGTCGAAGGTTTGCGGATTTCAGAAAAGTTCAAAGTGGCCGCCGAGACCAGGCGCATCCTGGTTTGGACGTGGTGGCGGCACGGCGATTAGAATTTGAATTTCGTCATGATACGGATTGAGAAGATTTCTTCATTTGATGCGCCGGAATTGCGGCCTTATGCGACGATGCGTCGTCCGGTCGAGCACGAAACCCAGGGCATTTTTGTTGCCGAAGGAGAAAAGGTCGTGAGGCGGCTGTTGGAAAGCCATTTTACAGTTATGTCGGCCGTCTTTTGGGAGCGCTGGTTGAATGATTTTCGTCCGCTGCTGGAGGCCCGGCCGGAGAATATTGCCGTTTATCTCGCAGAAAAGGAATGGCTCGAGACGCTCACTGGTTTCACGATGTTTCAAGGCGTGCTGGCAGTTGGAAAGATGCCCGCTCCGGTTTCGCTTGAGACTATTTTGCACAAGGCTCCGTCCCCGCGCCTTTTGGCGGCTGTGGATGGTTTAACCAGTTCCGAAAACCTGGGAGCGCTAGTGCGAAATTGCGCGGCGTTTGACGTCCAGGCCCTGATTGTGGGAGAAACCAGCACGAGTCCATTTTTGCGCAGGGCAGTCAGAAACTCGATGGGCGCCATATTTCAACTGCCGATTATCGAGCTTGGGAAGGCTGCATCGAGCTCGGCTGCGGCAAAAACCTTGCCAGAGGCCCTTCAGGAATTGCGCGGGCGCGGCATTCGCTGCATAGCGGCTCATCCGCGCGGGACCAAGTCTCTGTATGAGGCAGATTTTTCAAAAGACTGTTGCGTCGTTTTCGGCAGCGAAGGAGCTGGAATCTCCGAGGTCGTTTTAAATTTTTGCGACGAAACTGTCAGTCTTCCGATGCCTGAAAAAGTGGATTCCCTGAATGTGGGCGCGGCGGCGGCAGTGTTTCTTTATGAGGCGAGCAGGCAGAGGCGGAATAGATGACAGGATTAATGGAGTTATTTCAATTCGAACACTTTGGAATAAACGGAACGGATATCTTTACGCCATTTTGCCAGGGCGGCGCGAAATGCCTCGGTCGAGTCAAATCCACACCGGACGGAGACGCGATAAAACGCCGGCGCGTCGTCCGGCAACAGGACTTCACCTTCGTCACTCCATCGGCGCAGGATTGCTTCTACGCGTCGGAGGCGGATGTAATTTTCAATGAGTTTATCCGCGGCGGGCAAAACGTCATTTTGGCGGCCGCGTTCCAGGGCGCGAAGTGTGTTTGGCTCGTGCCAGCCATTATCCAGGCAGAGCGTTTGCGCAATGAATTCGCAGTCCATCAGGCCGCCGTAGCCCGTCTTAATCGCAAGGCCGTCCTTGCCAGGCGGC
>DASYYL010000088.1:0-3447 GCA_035933915.1 Verrucomicrobiia bacterium | reverse complement strand
GACACGGTATCAGGACGTTTTTTCCATCGTGCCGGCGGAAACGGTAAACGGGCTTTTCCGCGATGCAAACGGTCACTTTCGCGGACTTTTGGAATTCCTGGAACCGTTGAAGCCACAGATGGAAAACCTCGACGAACTTGGCGGTTTCCAGTTGGTGGAAATCCGCTCATCCCTGCCAGACGAACTGCTCATGTACGCGGACAAGCTTTCAATGGCCCACAGCCTGGAAGCGCGAGTGCCCTATCTGGATCGCACCGTTGTCGAATATGCCCAGCGGCTGAATGCTTCTTTCAAAATCCGCGGCGCTGAACGCAAGTGGCTGCATCGGCGAGTGTGCGAAAAATTCCTGCCACCGGCGATTTTGAAACGTAAAAAGCGCGGCTTCGCAGTAAATGTGGTAGATGAATGGTTTAACGCAAATTCGAAGGGTAAGATGCTGGAACTCCTGTTGGACGACAAATCGGCGATCTTTTCGATACTGGATCCAAAGCCGGTAAAAAAGCTGCTGGCCGACCATCAGTCTCATCGGCAGGACAATCATAAATTACTGTTTAGCCTTGTGGTTTTCGAACAGTGGCTGCGTTTCAAGCCTGAACACTTTCCGGCGATCACAAACGAACGAAGCGAGGCGGAATGGTCAAATACATTCTAGTCGGTGGCGCGCTAAAAGTGCTTTCGCAAGGGGCACCGCTTAGGAAGCTTTACCGTGCCGTTGGCAACGTTGCGGGAGGCAAACAACGGGCCGGCAACAGAATGCCCGCCACGTACCTGGACCGAATAAAATGGAAAGTTGACCTGTGCCAGCGATTTAACATTCTCAAAAATGGCGATACGATTTTGGAGCTGGGGACGGGCTGGGTCCACTGGGAGGCGCTTACGCTGAGGCTGTTTTATGACATCAGCGCCGTACTTTATGATGTGTGGGACAACCGGCAACTTTCTGCCCTAAAATCCTACATCAAGCAATTGGATTTGGCATTTGACGCCGGTTATACTGTGCCGCACGCAAATACGCGCAGAGCACGCGAGCTCATCAATGAAATTCAAAAAGTGGCTTCATTTGAGGAACTGTACTCGTTGCTTGATTTTCGATACGTTTTAGATCCGGCTGCGACGCTCAATGGCCTGCCTGCAAGCAGGTTCCAATTGGTTGTGAGCGCCGGAGTCTTCGAGCACGTCCGTCATGAGGGCTTAAATGAGTTCGTTTCAAATGGGGCCAGGCTCGTGGCTCCTGGCGGCTTTGCAATGCACAGTATTAATATCGCCGACCATTTGGCCCATTACGACCAGACCGCGTCTCCCAAGCAATACCTATCTTTTTCCGAGGGCGTCTGGAAGCGGTTTTTTGAGAACGAGCTGCAGTACATCAACCGTGTCCAACGCAGCGACTGGTTGAAAATGTTTGACGCTGCCGGACTCATACTTCGTGATGAAATCGGAAGTTATGCGGACTTGGCCGGGCTTAAGATCAACAATCGCTACGCCAGCGTTGAGGCGCGCGACCTGCAATGCACAAATTTGAAGGTGCTGCTGCAAAAGTAAGCGCCACCCAACCGCGAATTTTGGCTCGTCGTCTTTAAGCATGCCTCCGAGGATTGCATCACTCTTGACTTGGAGTTTTGTCATCTGGCTTTTCCGGCGTGACATCCAGCAAAAGCCAAATGTGTCCGGCGCACTCTGGATTCCCTTTTTCTGGTTTTTCATCGAATGTTCCAGGCCTCCCTCCCACTGGCTGATCATGTTGGGACTGCCTGTTCCGGGCGGCGCATCGCTGGACGATGGAACCCCGGTGGATGCTTGTTTTCAGTTTGGAGTTCTGATTGCTGGACTCTGCATCCTTTATAAACGAGGTGCCTCTTTCGGAGAATTTATTCGGAACAATGTGTGGGTTGCTATATTTATCGGGTACTGTTTTCTCGCGGTCTTTTGGTCGGATTGGACCTACGTCGCATTCAAGCGTTGGATCAAAGACCTGGACCTGCCCATCATGGCGATGGTTGTGCTGACCGAGGCGGACCCGCTGGAAGCGGCCACACGGCTGATTAAACGGGCTGCCTATGTTTTACTCCCGGTTTCAGTACTGTTCCTGAAATATTATCCGCAATGGGGACGTTTCTATTCCGATTGGGGGGGCTGTGAGAACTGTGGGATTGCCCTGGGCAAAAACTTCCTGGGATTGGATTGCCTGATGACGGGTTTCTTTTTCGTTTGGCATTTGACCAGGCTTCTCAAGGTGCCGCGAGATTTCCGGGATAAATCCTGGCGTAGCGAGCTGGTCCTATGCGTCGGTTTTCTTTTTATGGTTGGATGGCTCTTCAATATTGCCAACAGCAGGACCCCTTTGGTTTGCTTGACCGTGGGGGCATTGGTCATGTTGTTGTCAGGCTCTAGCTGGGTAAGAAAAGAAATGATCGGAGCTTACCTGCTGGGGGGCCTTCTGCTGGTCGGTGTATTTCAGATGACTTTTGACGTTTATGGCGGCGCCCTTAAATTGCTTGGAAGGAATCCGACGCTTACGGGGAGGGCTTTCGAATGGCACGACTTGCTAAATATTGATATTAATCCTGTTACCGGCGTCGGCTTTGAAAGTTTCTGGATGGGCTGGCAAAAGAAATTTCCAAAGGAGTGGGAAAGAGAACTAAACGAGTGCCATAACGGTTACCTGGAAACATACATGACACTTGGCGCAGTCGGGGTAGCGCTTCTGCTGGCCATGCTGCTGGCCGCGTACCGAAACGTTTGCGCGGAGCTTGTTCGCAATGTGGAATGGGGCCGTTTCCGGGTCGGTTTCTTTTTCGCGGTGGTGCTCTACGATTGGACTGAGTCTGGGTTCAGAGGGATAGACCCGATAATGCAAATGTTTTACATAATCGCGCTGAATTCCCCAAAACTGCAGTTGGACGTGGCGAAGTCCATTGCCGAAGCGCCTGTCGCGGATTTGACTCCGGAACTGGCCAATACCGCAACGCCCCCATGAGCGCGCGAAATGCAAGATGGAACGCATGAGATGTATCCATAATCTCGCGAAAGACGCACGTCACTGCAATCAGAAGTCGGTCATTGCGGTAACCGGCCGTTGCTGTATAATAAACGGTCATGATGCGTTCCGACTGTACAGAAAATGCGATGCATTCCGGGAATCGAAGGTCCGGCCCCAACTGCCTTTATGGCATAAGCCATGCTCCCATGCCCGTTGTGAGAGCTATAGCGCGTGTAGATTTGCAGAAATTCTCGATCAGGACCCCATTCTCGTTTGGCATTCAGGCATTGGCAGTTTGGGCCATGCTGTGGGTCATTTTGGTTCAGGCACACGCCCAAGTGATCACCGCTGCAAGCGCAAACTGGTATGATGTCAGCAACGCCTGCGCTGAGGCGAGCAATGGCTGGACTGTCGTAGTGCCCCCTGGAACTGCTTATTGGAATGCCGGATTCACCATCACCAACAAA
>DASYYL010000085.1:0-79651 GCA_035933915.1 Verrucomicrobiia bacterium | reverse complement strand
CATTGCCAACCAATAGCGATTGATTCCGGCGGAGTTTTGCGCGGAATTTCCTGAAAAGCCAGAGCGGAAATGGAAAATGGATTTAAGAATTTGCATCGTGGGCCAAGCGGCTGTCCCATAGGTTCAGCCGAAACCCGCCAGATAGGCCTGTTGTGGCTGACCCAGGAAGCGTCCGCCGCCCTGGGCTGTCCCATAGCTTTCCAAGAGAGAGCGCAAATCGAGTTTTTGCCAGAGTGCCGAACGGAGAAGGGCGAAGAGACGGGTGAAACTATGGCTCCAACGACCCAGCCAGGCGCAGAAACGCAACAAGAGGTAAGCCAGCAGAGCGGTCCAGACCTGCCAACGTACGGCTTGAGCGTTATGCCCAAGAAAGTCGGCCAGTTGGAGGGTTTGTTTAAGTTCCTTGAAGAAAGTTTCGATACTCCAGCGGCAACGATACAAATCCGCGATAGTCTGGGCGCTCCAGGAAAAGTTGTTGGTCAGGAAGACCATTTCCCTGATTTCCCCGTCCACTTCGACCCGAGCCACGACCCGGCGCAGTGGGACCGGATAATCCTTGGCGGCCGGGCCGGTCAGTTCGATGAGGTCGTCGCGCAGGATGTTGCCGAAGGTTCCCTCCTGGAGTTTGCGGACGACCCGAAATTGCAGATTGTCTTTGGCACGGGTAACCCAGAACACCTCCCGCATGGACAGATCGGCCAAGTGGGCGAAGTCCACGTAAGCCCTGTCGAAGATGGCGATTTCGCCCGCCTGAATATTGGCACAAAGCTCACGGGCACGGACATTGTCATGCTCGGCCGCCGAGCCGACAATGACACAGGTTGGCAGGAAGGATTGGAGATTGAGCCGGACATGGCATTTGGCCGCGGCTTTGCGCCGCCGGTGTTTGGCCCAGTCCAGGGAACGCGCCATCAATTGAATGGTGGTGGTGTCCACGACGTGAATGAGCCGTTTAAAACGAAAGGCAAAGCGCGGCGTATGCTGACCGGCGAAGCCGGGCGCGAGCGTTTGCAAATGCTCCAGCACCGACCAGAAGAGTTTTTCGGCCAGTTGGGGATCGCGGGTGCGGTTGGCGTGGGAGAAGGTGTTCTTGGGAGGTGGCGTGGCTCCGCGCAGTGCCGAAAGCGGGCCCGAATGCAGGCGCAACGCGTCGCAGACATCGTTCAAACCCAGGGCATGAGTGATCTGAGCGTAGAGCAAGGCCACGACCTGACTCCAGGGGCTAAACGTGCGCCATTGCTCTTCAACGCCCGTCTCTCGGGCCAGTTTGGAAACCAAATGCGCGGGAATGAGATTGCAAAGTTGTCGGAGAATGGACAACTTCCCGGCGTTGGCTTGGATGAAGTTTTTTTTCATGCCCTACCTTGTGGCAGGGCGAACCCGTTCAAGCCAACCTTTTTTATCCCTCACCCCTCAGTCCTGTGGGACAGCAATGAAACTCTTTAATTGCCTGATAAAGGCCAATGGCATTTCTCCGTCACGGCGCTACCGTCTTGATCATATAGTAGGTGGCGGGCGTGCCTGGCGTGATGGTGTTTGTGATGCTGAAGGTCGGCCCAGTAAATGGAACTGCCACTGCCACTGTTTTCCAGCTTGTTATCGGCATCAAAAGATTCGTGGTCGAGAGGAGATCGAAATCATAGCCATACACACCGTTTGTACCATTGATGCCCACACTGGCACCGTTCAAACCGATGCTGGTAATACGTGGCACCTGGGCGGAACTCACCGCGATATCGTCCACATGAAAACCATAAGTCGGCGGATTGTAATTGGAATTAACGGCAACGCTGAGATTGAATCGGTAGTAATTGCCGGCGACGATGCTGTAGGGAATGGCAATCTGGTACACTTCCTGCCCGAATATATCCTGATAACCCAAGTCGGTGGTAGAGCTTGGCCAAAACGGACCGTTGCCGTAATAACCATTGGCATTGTATGACAGTTGTGCGCCTAATTCGAAATAGGTTCCCCCTCCACTGGCCGGCACTGAGTAATCTATATAAATGAACCCGTAAGCTGGAACGGAACCTTCAGTGTTAGTATTGCAGCCGGGGTCTATGGTCTGCATGAATGTATTATTCTGTTCCTCATCCGGCCCGCTGGCTATGTTGCCATAGCCCGTTAAACCGCTGTCCCAATATATCAACAGTGAGCCGGGGGCGCCGCTGGCGCCGATCCCGCCGGCGTTTGTGTTGCCATTGCCATTAATGTCATCAATACTGTTGGTAACGTAGAAATCATTGGTGGCCATAATGATAGTCCCGCTGTCGGCGGCAAAAGATGCAAAGTCATTGGACGTCGTATAAAGCTGGTAAACGGCTGGCGGAGTCACTGTGACGGGCGGCGGGGCCACCGAAATGCTGGTTATATACCAATTATTTGTCCCCTGGTAGTCCGTGTTGAGGTCCAGGCCCCACTGAAAATAGGTCAAACTGGGGACGGCATTTATTGTATAGGGGATAGTGTCCTCATATAGTTCTTCAGTTCCGCTGGGAGTAGACACGGGGCCTAAATCTGTGTGGTCAGACGGGCCTTGAGGACCCCAGTTTCCCGTATAGTTAAAGAAAGCGAATATGCCGTTCCAATATGAACCGGTAATGCCATCGTCCGGCATCGTATACGTCACATACATCGTGCCCGAATATTGGACCAGCGCGCTTGAGGTTGCAAACGGCCCGTCTAAAGCCTGAAAGGTCGCCAATGTGGTTCCGGGCGGATAAATCGCCCCACCGTTCCACTCACTCCACGGCACAGAAGGACTGACTTCAAGCGCACCCGTAACGCTCGTGCCACCCGCGTCCGTTGGGTTGTCAACGCCGTTTACCGTTATGCCGCCATAGGAAAAGTTATTCGTTCCGGCGACTGTAACTATTGATGAACCATTTGTGAGACTTGCGTTCCAATTGGTCCAATCACTATATGTGCCGGCGATTACGATGTTTTGCGCATTGGCGCTGAACACGCCAAACGCCAGTATTCCGATTGAGAACAATGCGATTTTTTTCATAGATTTTTACACACTTATGGGTTCGCAGAGTTAGTTTCTCATAGAAAGGGCAACGAAGTCGAGAAAAGTCATTGTCGTCAAAACACACGACAGAGCGGCACAGCCTTAAGACTAGAGTGCTCGCGCTCTCCCGCCGATGGCGCCGGGCACCTGGGTGAATTTGGCGACCGCCTGGGAACGGGAACGAACGTGCAATTTTTCGTAAATGCGGCGGATGTACGTATTTACAGTAGGGCCACTGATATGGAGCAGATCGGCAATTTCCTTGTAAAGGTATCCGCGGGCCAAAAGTTCCAGGACTTCGCGTTCGCGGGCGGAAAGTTCCATTGTTTCGCCGGACTGATTGGCGGGCCGCTCGAAAGACTGGACAACCTTTCGGGCAATGCTGCTGCTCATCGGCGACCCGCCCGACTGGACATCCCTCACCGCCGCCAGCAGTTCTGCGCGTGAAACGCGCTTAAGGAGATAGCCGCAGGCCCCCGCCGCGAGCGCATTGAAAATGTGTTCTCCATCCTCATAGATGGTAAGCATAATGAACTGAGTGCCCGGCAGCAATGGCTTGAGCTTGCGCACACATTCGATGCCGCTGATGCCGGGCAGGTTGATATCCATCAAGACCACGTCGGGTTTCTCCGCGGGCAAAGCGGCCAATGCGCTTTCAGCGCTCGCATGTTTGCTCATGCAACGGAACCCCGACGCCTGTTGAATCCACCCGGCCAACATGGAACGAATTGGCTCGTCGTCTTCTACAATTGAAATAGCAACGCGCATTTCATCTGATTTTTCCTGTTCTTTCAGCATAACACTTTTCAATTGCACCAGCAACTCATGACGTGGCTTGAAAGCGCCCAGTCAAAGCAGACAGGCAAGCTGTTTTCAAAATCACTCAAATCGGGAACCGACCCAAGGGTTTGACGCTTCAAGTTCGGTCAATTTTCGAATTGGCCTTTTAATATAACGCATCATATCCCCATTTTCCTTGAAAGCCTATGTCATCAATAATGACTACAAGCCCGTCTACGGCTCTCAAAAACGCTGCCTTGCCAATTATCGACCGCGTATTGTTTCAGAAAAGCTTGACGCCGCGTACTTCCTGAGCGGGACTATGAAACTAACCGTGGTCCCCTGGCCGGGAGCCGATTCAATTCGGCAATGCCCACCGATTGCATCCATTCGGCGCGCCATATTTTCCAAACCATTTCCGGAAAAAATGCGGGTTGAATGTTCCGGCGAATTTCGGGTGGCACCGGATGAAAAACCCCGGCCATTGTCTCGAACCACCAATTCGAAGGAACTGGGGCTGGTCACGAGCCGGATAAATGTTTCAGAGGCGGCGGAATGTTTGACGACGTTGTGGAGACTTTCCTTGAAAGCCAGGAAAACATTGTGACGCACCTCAGCTGTCAGTCGCCAGGACGGAAACTCCGAGGGCATGTCGAGACGACAGCGGATGCCCGCGGAGGCGAGCAAATCCTGGGCAAATCTTTCAAGATAAGTGGTCAGCCCTTCCAACGTGTCGTGCCTCGGGTTTACCGCCCAGACAATTTCATCCATGGCGCGAGTCAGCTCGTGCGCCGTTTTGTATATCTGGTTAAGTCCGGCTACGGCTCGTTCCGGCTCGTCCATTTCGGTTTGAATGGTTTCGCTCAACATGCTGATGCGCGTCAGGTGGGCGCCCAAATCATCGTGAATGTCATGAGCGATGCGTGCCCGCTCATGCTCCACCGCCCGCTGCCATTCGAGGCGTTCGAGTTTGCGCCGCATTCGTCGTCGAGTCCCAAACCAGGCCAGGCCGCTGCTGGCCGTTACAATCGTAATTCCCGTCAGCATGCGAAACCAAAACGTTTGCCAGAAAAATGGCAGCACGCTGAAGGACAGGCTCGCGCCGGCCTGATTCCATACTCCGTCATTGTTGCAGGCGGTTACCTGAAATGAATAATTTCCAGGGGGAATGTAATTGTAGGTGGCCGTCCGTTTTGTTCCAGCATCCACCCATTCGGCTTCAAGGTTGTTTAGCCGGCATTTGAATTGCACTTTTTCCGGTGAAACAAAACTCAGGCCGGTATATTCAAATTCGATGCGGTGCTTTCCCGGAGGGACGTTGAAGGGCGCGCTGAACGGCTGGTCATCCATCAGCATGGACTCAATGACGACGGGCGGCGGCAAAGAATTTGTCGTTACATTCGGTGGGTAAATGGACACTAGTCCTTTTGCCGTCGCAAACCACAGGTGCCCATCGGGCGTTTTGCAGCCGGCCGACTGCAAGCCTTCGGAGCATTCAATCGTCGGCATGCCTTCGCTGGTACCGTAAGTCAGGAATGACACGTTTGTTACTTCTCCGTTGGCGCACAGATTCAAGTCCTTTTCACTCGCGCGGAAAATTCCGGCATACGAGCTCATCCAAAAGTATCCGAGTCCATCCGATTCGATATGGCCGATAACGCTATTGGGCAATCCCTCGGCGCGACTAATGACGGAAAACTTTCCGTCTTTGAACCGGTCCAATCCGCCCCCGAACGTGCCAATCCACAATGCGTTGTCGTCCCCAAAATAAAGGCACTCAATGAAATCAGATGACAGCCCATCCGAAGTTTTAAATCGGTGAAGTTTTCCATCACGAAGAAGCACCAGGCCGTTTCCCGCGGTGCCGCACCAAAGGCCGCCTGCCGGGTCCTTTGCGATGACGCGCGTGTCGCCAAACGGCTTGCCATCCAATTTACTAATTTGTTGGATTTGTCCATTATGATACTGTACCGGGCCTCCCGGGGTCCCTATCCAAAGGCAGTCGCCTGAAAATAGAAGGGCCGGCATCGGCGAGAGAAGGTTTTCAAGGCCCGGAGCAAACACAAACCTGTCATCCTTCAGCTCAAACAATCCACCTCCCCATGTCCCGGCCCAAATCCGTCCGGTCTTGTCCGCGGCCAGCGACCAAACGTACGGATTCCGGATGCCTTGCGGATTGTCGAAATTTGTCCATTCGCCGTTTTGTAGACGATACAAACCCGCTCCCTCTGTGCCTACCCAAAGGGTGCCGTTCGACGCCGGCAAGACTGATAGCACGGGGCAGCTCCGCCATTTATCGGGAGGCGAAACCGTCGCAACAATACTTGGACGAATGAGCACCAGTCCTTCACCGGTGCCACACCACAAATTTTGCTCGCGGTCTTCGCACAATGAAATCACCCAGTCTGACGGCAATCCATTGGCGCGGTCAAAATGTAATGGCGGCGTGTTGGTGGAACGCGTAAAAATCAACCACAGGCCGTCGCCCGAAGTGCCGCCTGCGAGCACACCAGAAGAAGTTTCCATTAGGCTTGGCACGATGCTCCATCCCCACGGCGCGGCGCCCAAATCCGCCACCCATTTGCCCTCTTTCCATTTACGAACGCCTCCGCTACAGGCTACCCAAAAGCCGCCGCCCCGAGCGGCGCAGAAACCCTGAACATAGAGGTTGGTAAAAACCGGGGCGCTCATTTGACCGTCTTTAAGGGCAGAGACGGCGCCATCGCGCCCGATCCAAATGGTCCCCTCCTGACTGCGCGCCACCGATATGACGTTAGAGACTCCGCCGGACGGAGGTGACAGAACCTCGCCATCTCGAACTCGAGCCAATTCACCAGACTGGTTCACCACCCAAACATCACCAGCATTATCAGCGGCGATCGCGTAGATTTTCCCGCCGCTCCAATCGGCATATAACGGTACGGCCGTGAGTCGGCCGCCTTTATATTGAGAAATATCGCCGCTTTCCGCGCCAATCCAAAGCGCACCGTCCTCCGATTCAAACAAGCTCGTAATCCGGCTGCTGCGCAGTTGTGGCATGTTATTCTGGTCGAGAACCGTAAAGCGGACCCCGTCGAACCGTGCCAGGCCGTTGTAGGTGCCAATCCACAAATAACCGTCGGCAGCCTGCATTACCGCCGTGACTTTATTTTGTGGCAGCCCTTGTTCCGATTGCCAGGTGCGGGTAATGTAATTGTCATTGAATTGCGCCGCAGACGCGGCCGGTAAGAAACGCCACAGGCAAAGGCCTATCAACGTCGTCAGCATTCGCCGGCGAAAGACGGAAAGACTAATACAGCAGGGCATAGCTCTGAATGGTGTCTGGCAGCCAACAATACAGCACCAGCCAGTCCAGACAAGCCTTTCGCACAATAGTTATTCGAGTAGTCCCAAAAAACCCGTCATATATTTTGATGACAAGACAATTCCCGCAAATAGTTTTCCATTTCAGCCTATCGTTTTACATTATTGTCATCAGGTGTCACAGGACAACTTAAAATCAATATGACCGATTATCGCGGCAGGATCATTGTCATTGGTTTGCTCGCCGGACTGATTTTTCAGTTTCAGGCTTCAGCACTCCAAGCGCCGCTTCTGAACAGCCCGGTAGACGTCAGCGGCGATTTTCATGACCTGGCGAATGTCTATTATCTGGCTGACCGGCTGGCCGATTTCGATCCCGCCACGGGCGAGGGAAAAATCCAGTGGCAGCGCTCCCAGTATTTCACGCGCCAGGCCTTCGATACCATGCTTGCTGTCATCAAACCGGTCGGTCCGAATGAATTTCCCGACACTGAATACGCCGCCAACCCAACTTTGCCCTTTTCCATTCAGTTTGTTTCGCCACGCACCATTCGCCTGCGCATCACCAGCGGGCCGCAATTTCACAAACCTCAGGAGGAACTCATGCTTGACGGCGCCGTGCCCACGGATCACTCATGGCGCTATGAAAAAATCCCCGGCGGCTATCGTTACACCAGCCGGTTTGGTTCGGTGACGATTCGGGCAAATCCGTGGCACATTGAAATTCGCGATGCCAATGGCAATTTGTTGACCCAGACCGATCACGCCTCGGATAACAACACCACCTTCACACCCGTTCTTCCATTCTCGTTTGTGCGCCGCGCATCGGATTATTCGCGAAGCATGGACGCGGTATTTACGCTTTCGCCAGGCGAAAAAATCTTTGGCTGCGGAGAATCGTTTACGGCTTTGGACAAGCGCGGGCAAAAAATCGTGTTGTGGACCACCGACGCCAACGGCATCCAGAATCAAGGCATGTACAAGCCGATACCGTTCTTTATGAGCAGCCGTGGCTACGGCATGTTCATCCATACCAGCACCCCGATTACCTGCGATTTCGGACATTCCTTCAGCGGAATCAACTCATTGACCGTAGGGGACGACAAATTGGACCTTTTTATTTTTCTAGGCACGCCAAAGGACATTCTCGGTGAATACGCCGCATTGACCGGCCGATCGCCAGTTCCGCCGCTGTGGTCATTTGGCCTTTGGATGAGCCGCTGCACTTACAACAATGAAGGCCAGGTACGCGAAGTGGCCTCGAAATTGCGGGAAAACCAGATTCCGTGCGACGTGATTCACCTGGACACCGGCTGGTTCGAAACCGATTGGCGTTGCGATTACCAGTTCTCCCAAAATCGGTTTCCTTCGCCCCGGGCGATGATTTCCGATTTGAAGGATGAAGGTTTTCACATTTCGCTGTGGCAATTGCCGTATTTCGTCCCAAAAAATTCCCTGTTCGACGATCTCGTGACCAATGGTCTGGTTGTGCTCGACGGCAAAGGCAATCTGCCGCAGGAAGACGCCGTGCTGGATTTCTCGAATCCCCGAACCGTCGAATGGTATCAAGGCCACTTGGCCACTCTGCTGAAAATGGGAGTTGGCGCGATCAAGGCCGATTTCGGAGAAGCCGCGCCACTGGACGGGATATATGCTGACGGGCGGACAGGGTTTTATGAGCACAATCTTTATCCACTTCGCTACAACAAAGCCGTCGCGGACATAACCCGCCGCTTAACCGGTGAAAACATCATTTGGGCGCGCAGCGCTTGGGCAGGCAGCCAGCGTTATCCTATCCATTGGGGTGGTGACGCCGAGAGCACAGACCAGGGCATGTCTGCCGAATTGCGCGGCGGCCTTTCGCTGGGGCTATGCGGTTTTTCTTTTTGGAGTCATGACATTGGCGGATTTACCGCAGATTCCGTGACCGACATGGACAAAAACCTTTACCTGCGCTGGCTGGCATTTGGAATGTTGAGTTCGCATAGCCGTTGCCACGGGGAGGCGCCAAAGGAACCATGGAACTATGGCAAGGATTTTATGGATGAGTTCCGGCGGGTGGACGACATGAAGTACCGGCTCATGCCTTACGTCTACGCGCAAGCCAAAGACTGTTGCGATCGCGGTTTGCCGATGTTGCGCGCTCTATTCGTTGAGTTTCCAGACGATCCCGGCTCGTGGCAAGTCGACGACGAATATATGTTTGGCTCGGATATTCTGGTTGCGCCACTGATGCGCGAAAATGAGACCGCGCGGGACGTCTATTTGCCTCCGGGCAAATGGGACGATTTTCAGGCCGGGAAAAGTTATTCCGGCGGATGGAACCGGATCGGGGCCGGCGAAATTCCGGCCGTCGTCCTCGTCCGTGATGGCTCAATTATTCCTGAAATCCAACTGGCGCAATGCACCCAGGCTATGGACTGGTCAAAGCTTGAACTGCATGTTTTTGCAAAAGGCACATTAACGGCTGCCGGCCAGGTTTTTCTTCCGGGAGACACTGAATTGCATAAGCTTGAAGTGCAATTCAATGACGGCAGGTTTCAATTGGCCAATGATCCGCTTGCCGGAAGAGTTAAATGGGAACTTTCAGATGAGGAAAACCGTTAAGAATGAACTGGAAAAACTTATTGGCGTTTGCCGTCGCGCTGTTCTGGTTGCCGCTGTTCTGCTGCGGCGGAAACTACACCAATTTTGCCGTCGCGGTTTACATTCCCGTCAATATTGTGCATAGCTTTGAAGATCCGGAAATTCTGAGCGATCAATGGGACACGATCAACAGGCAGTTGAAGGTTGATAAAGTTTATATTGAAGTCCAACGCAACCGGGAAACCAATAGTGATGACCTGCTCAACCGGGTCAAACATTTCTTTCTTGACCGGGGTGTGCGCGTCGCCGGCGGCATGGCGTTATCCGATGGCAGCGTCGGCGGCCAATTCAGATCGTTTTGCTATACCGATCCCATGGACCGGGCCTTTATTCAGAGCGCGGCTCAATTGGCAGCGCGGCATTTTAATGAAATTATCCAGGACGACTTCTTTTTCACAACGACGAGGAATGATTCCGACATTGCCGCGAAGGGCGACAGAACCTGGGCGCAATACCGGCTGGCAGTCATGGATGACGCGGCGGAAAACCTGATCATCAAGCCCGCGCGGGCCGTAAATCCCCAGGTCAAGCTCATGGTTAAATTCCCGAACTGGTACGAGCATTTTCAAGGCCTCGGCTATGACCTTGATCGCGAGCCTCAGCTTTTCGACGGCATTTATACTGGCACGGAAACCCGCGATCCGGCCATTACGGGCCAACACTTGCAGCAATATGAAAGCTACGAAATTCTCCGTTATTTTGCGAACATCGCTCCAGGACGCAACGGCGGCGGGTGGGTGGATACCTACAGCCTCCGGTATATTGACCGGTACGCCGAGCAATTGTGGGACACTTTATTCGCCAAGGCCCCGGAAATCACTCTCTTTGAGTGGTCGGCCCTGACACAACCTTTCGAAGCCGGCGACCGTGCCGGCTGGGAAGATTCGGACACCAGCTTTAATCTCCGCACGGCCACAAACGACATTTCCACTCCAACCTGGGCCAGCATTGCCAATTATTCGCTTAGGCAGGCAGATGCATTCCTTGGCAAGCTTGGAAATCCAATTGGCATCGCCAGTTACAAGCCCCGCCAATCCAGTGGCGAAGATTTTCTTCAGAATTACATGGGTATGATCGGAACCCCGATAGAAATGTATCCTTATTTTCCTACCAACGCCGACATGGTGCTTCTGACAGAGCAGGCAAAATTCGATCCCGATATCGTCGCCAAAGTCAAAGCCCAGCTTCGCGCGGGCAAATCCGTGGTAATCACGTCGGGTTTGTTGCGGGCGTTACAGGACCACGGGCTCGGCGACATCGCGACTACTCGCTGGACGGACCAAAAATTCCTTGCTCATAAATACGCTGGCGGTTACGGCGCGGGCGATTTTTCCACGCTCGATGGCCGGACCAACTCCGACGTACTGTTTCCCGAAATCGATTTTCTCACGAACGATTCCTGGGCGCTGGTCCGGGCTGAGGCCAATGGAAATAGCTTTCCTCTGCTTTTAATGAATCGCTATTCCAAGGGAGTGCTTTATATCTGGACGATGCCCGACAATTTCAGCGACCTTTACGCCCTGCCGCCCGAAGTGATTACGGCCATCAAAAGTTACATTATGCGCGGTTTTCCTGTGTGCGTGGACGGCCCGGCGCGGGTGGCCCTGATCGCGTATGACAACGGCACGTTCATTGTACAAAATTATTCAGACGCCGCGGCTGACGTGAAAATATCCACGCTGGGAAACGCGACTCAACTAAAGAATCTTGTCACGGGCGAAACGCTCGATGGAAGATCGACGCCGTCCCGTAACTGGTGGAACCGCCGGGATGAAATCGTTGAGGACCGCATCTCATTTAAAGCGCATCTGCCGCCGCATAGTTACATGGCTTTTGCGTTGGAAAATACTCGCGAAAACACCAGCGCATCCGACCGGTGAAACTCGCTAATTGTGAACACCCAAGTGGCGGCAATCGAACTGTTGTTTTTAAAACGCGAAGAGTCGATATGAAATGGAAAATGGTTTGTTTGGCCGCTGTTCTCGCCACTGCATTTTTCAACGGCAAACTATTCGGCAGCCCGGCCGGCCTCACGCAACGGCTGATTTCCGCCGATCTCTGGCAGACTAACGGCGCGCTGGATACCATGTTCAATTTCTGCGTCGGTGCCGGTCGCGCGAACGAGGGCCTGCGCGCCGATTGGCAGCGCCAACTAACCTGCGCCCATCGCGAATGCGGCTTTAAATACATCCGCATGCACGGCTTGTTTGATGACGATATGGGAGTTTACCGCGAAGACAGCCATGGCGACCCGGAATACAACTGGCAATACATTGACCAGCTTTATGATTTCCTTGAAAGCATCCACATGAAGCCGTTTGTGGAGCTGAGCTTCATGCCCGACGCGCTGGCCAGCGGTTCCAAAACGATTTTTTGGTATAGGGGTAACGTGACTCCGCCCAAAGATATGGAAAAATGGGCCAATTTCGTTCGCGCATTCGTCCTCCACGAGCGGGAGCGTTACGGTGACACCGAGGTGCGTACCTGGTATTTCGAGGTTTGGAACGAACCGAACCTGAAAAATGGATTCTGGACCGGCACCCAACAGCAGTATTTCGACTTTTATGCCGCTACGGCCCGCGCAATTAAAAGCGTATCCCCCGATTATAAAGTCGGCGGCCCGGCGACAGCCGGTTGCGGCTGGGTGCCCGGGTTCATCCATTTCTGCGAAACCGACCACGCGCCGGTGGATTTCATTTCCACCCACACCTATGGCGTGGAAAGCGGTTACCTCGACGCAACCGGCACTTCAGGCACGGCACTTTCCCGCAATCCCGATTCTATTTGGGGCGATGTGAGACGGGTCCGCCAGGAAATTGCCGAATCGGCGATGCCGAGACTACAACTTTATTTTACCGAGTGGAGTAGTTCCTATACGCCGACGGATCCATTTCACGACAGCTACCTGAGCGCGGCTTACATTTTGGACAAAATCAAAAATTGCGGGGATGCCGCGCAAGCCATGTCTTATTGGACGTTCACCGACATATTTGAGGAGTCCGGCCCGCGGTGGGAGGCGTTTCATGGCGGCTTCGGTCTCATTAACTATGAGGATATCAAAAAGCCGGCTTTCTATGCTTATCAATTCCTGAACCGGCTTGGACCCATTGAATTAAGGAACAGCGATCCCTCCTCGTGGATTTGCAAGGACACCCGCGGCGACATTCAGGCATTGATGTGGGATTTTAGCAATATCTTTCCTCAGACCAACATGATCAACCAGGTCTTCTACAAACGCGACTTGCCCTCCAAATCCAAATATGAAGTCACCCTCGACCTGTCCCACGTGCGCGGGGGCAAATATATCATGCGAATTTACAAAATCGGGTACTGGGTCAACGATGCCTATGACACGTACCTTGATTTAGGTTCGCCCGCCCAGCTGAGCAGGGCGCAAGTTGCTGAAATAAAATCCAATAACGGCGGCATGCCGAGCGAGGTTGGCACCGTCAAAATCGGTCATGATGGAAATTTCAGCCGGCAGTTTGTGTTGCGCGAAAACGACGTTGTCTTGCTCACGCTCGAGCCGCGTCAATGACAATCGACGCGATTTTTCAAGCGCCCGCCCTGCTTCGGAGACCATTCTTATCGCAATCTGCGAAACGCCGATGGAGAAACGCCCAGCGTTCTACGGAATACACGCGAGAAATGAAACGGATCGTCAAAGCCCACATCTTGCGCCGCCTGTTTGACCAATATCCCCTCTTGCAGTCGCTCGGCCGCCTTATTCATTTTGAGCCCCAATAAATATTGGTATGGGCTCTGGCGGTCAAAACGCTGAAACAAGCGACAAAGGTACGCCTTGTTCGCATGACAATCCCTGGCGATTTCTTCCAGGGTCTGCAGCCGCGCATAATGCTCTTCCATGTGGCGGCGGCATTGCTGGTAAGTATCAAAGGCCAGGCTCTCCGCCGCTTCCAAAGAGGCCGTGGCCGCTGCGATCTTCAACACGAGACATTCTAATAGTTTTGCGCTCAGAGCTCGATTTCGTGCGCCACCGCTGCCGCTTTGAATCAGTTCGTCAAACAGCGATGACAGGATGTAGGGCGGAAACAGTTGGATGATTTGTCCCGCGGCCAAAGCGCATGACCGCAGCAGGCTGGGCGCCTGTCGCCCCGCAAAATCCACAAAATACTTTACCAACGGCGCAGCCGGGTTGCCACTGATGTCATGAGCCACCCCCGGTCCATAGGAGAAAACCCGGCCAGGTTGCAGAAGGTACGCGCGGCCTTTAAGCTTCAACTCACCGCTGCCACTGGCCACGTACTCTATTGAATAAAAAGGAAAGTCGTTTCGATGAATCGCATAATCAGCCGTGCAATGTTCGACTCCGCCGCATACGACCGCCAGCTTTTGGTTTCGCGGCGGGTTGAGGTTGAGGTAAAATCGCCGTGCCGCGGACACGTCCGCGGAAAAAAATGCCGGCGGACTGTCCGCCACTTGCGAAAGGCGCCGCCGTTTCACCATAAAGTCAATAATATCCAGCTTCCGGTCAACGATAGCCATTCCCGCCGCGCTGTTCCATTGCTATTTGTTAATACCATATTAAATCGATAAACCAAAAAAGTCCATTGATGCCAAAACGAAAACGAATGGTCGAAAAAGATGCTCCGCTTAAAAAGGACGATTTAATTGTCATCACTGGCGCGGGAGGCTTTATTGCGGGCAATCTGGCTTTGTATTTCAGGCATAGAGGATTCACCAATATTCGCGCAGTCGATAAAAAGCCGTTATACCAGTGGTATCTGAATGTGCCGGGCGTGCAGGACCTGTGCCTGGACGTAAGCTGCGAAGACAATTGCCGCCGGGCCTGCGAAGGCGCGGTGGAAGTTTACAATCTGGCCGCGGATATGGGTGGAATGGGTTTCATCGAACGATTTCGGGTAGAATGCCTTCGCTCGATTCTAATCAATACGCACATGCTGGAGGCGGCTTACCGGGCTGGCACCCGCCGCTACTTCTTCTCCAGTTCTGCCTGCGCTTATAATACCCTGCTGCAGCAGGATCCCAACGTCCGCGCGTTGAAGGAAACCGATGCCTATCCGGCAATGGCCGAGCGCGGTTACGGCTGGGAGAAGTTAATGAGTGAAATGTTCTGCCAGGAATACTGGCATGAACGGGGTATGAAGACGTTCATTGCGCGATTCCACAATGTCTATGGGCCGCACGGCACCTGGGACGGCGGCCGTGAAAAGGCGCCGGCGGCGCTCTGCCGCAAGGTTATCGAGGCCCAGGAAACGGGTGACACAAACGTCACGATTTGGGGCGACGGGCGCCAGACGCGGAGCTTCATGTATATAGACGACTGCGTGAAGGGGATTGACCTGATCATGCACAGTGACCAATTGATTGCCACACCGATTAATCTTGGTTCGAGCGAATTGGTTTCTATCAATGAACTGCTGGCCCGAATAGAAAAGATTGCCGGCCTGAAGATGAACCGCAAATACGAATTGGACGCTCCCACAGGGGTGGCGGGTCGCAATTCGGATAATACGTTTATCAAAAAAGTCCTGCAATGGGAACCAATCACTTCTCTGGATAAAGGTTTGGCTGTAACCTACAAGTGGATCAAGAAACAATATCAAAAGCGCAAGGCCGGCCAGCGTATCGGGACAGGCTAATGAAACCTTCCCCTCTCGCCAAATACCTTGGGGAAATTCCCTATCGTTTACAACTTGCCGGTGGATGGATTGACCAGCCATTTGTCTCTCAATGTAATCCGAAACCGCCGGGCTCAATGGTGGTGGTGCAGATTGAGCCCGATTTCCGACCGATGGACCGTTCGGGCATGGCCAGCGGAACCCGTGAAATCGCTATGAAACTCTGGAAGGGGAAGATTCCTGACCGGCCGCGAGAGCAACTGGTGCGCGAGTTGTACGCGGCAGAAAATAAAGGAAAAGCCGATCCAAGCGGCTCACAGGACATGATCGGGTTGATTTATCCGGGGATCAACCGTCTGGATTATGACTTTGACCATGAAGGAGGAATATTTCCCATTCACATTGAATCATGTACTCACCCGGCGGTGGCACGTTGGCTGGAGAAGATTCTTCACTTGATTCCTGTTGAACCGCGGCCAGAGGGATATAGCCCTCTAGGTAAAAAGAATCTCGATCCTCGATGGGTGGCCAGGCTTAGCCAGGCTGGCAAAGACTGTTTCACAGCCATTGTGAGGAGGGATGCCATGGCTTTGGGCAGGTCGCTTAACTTAAATATGGAGTGCTGGGAAAGGCTCCTGCCCGGTGTCGTCCGGCACCCATTAATTCGTATTGACTTGATTGCTCTGCTCCGGGCCTATCAAAGGCAGTATTTAGGGGCGATGTATTCCGGTTGCGGCGGCGGATATTTGGTCGTCGTTTCTGACCAGCCGGTTCCCGGCGCTTTTGAAGTTACCGTTACCATGCAATAAAAGAACGTGACAAATTCTGCCAAACAAATTGTTGTCTGTGGCGCGTTCGACGACATCCGGTCGAGGGACCTGCGCTTTCTTGAAGAGGCAGCCAGGCTCGGTGAACTGACAATACTGTTGTGGAGTGATCAGGAGATCGAGCGCTTCACCGGCAAGCCGCCAAAATTTTCTGTGGCCGAGCGAAAATATGTTCTCAGTGCCATCCGGTATGTTGGTCGCGTAATGCCATTTGGCCACGCTACGCCGGATTCGCTTCCCGAAATTCCAGGGTGGCGTCCGGAAATTTGGGCCGACATTCACCCGTGCACTAACGCCAGGCGGGAGAACTTCTGCCGCGATCAAAATATGCTTTACCACGTGTTGAAAAGCGAAGAATTGGATGGCTTCCCCGAACTGATTCCATCGCCCTCGGCGCCGGAGCGAAAGAAAGTGGTGGCCACCGGATGTTACGACTGGCTTCACTCCGGGCACGTCCGTTTTTGTGAGGAGATATCCGCTTACGGTGACTTGTACATTATTGTCGGGCATGACGCAAACATCCGATTGCTCAAGGGTAAGGGGCATCCACTCTTTCCCCAGGAAGAGCGGCGCTATGCCGTCGGCTCGATTAAATACGTAAAACAGGCGCTCATTTCAAGCGGGGAAGGCTGGCTGGACGCCGATCCGGAAATCAGGCGGTTAAAACCGGACATATACGCGGTCAACGAAGACGGTGACAAAGGCGGCAAGCGCGAGTATTGCCGAAAGATGGGCATTGAATATCTTGTGCTTCAACGCGCCCCGGCGGAGGGCCTGCCAAAACGATCCAGCACAGACCTGCGCGGATTTTGATTCGAAACGAAAACCCTGAAACAACAACCAATAAAACAATCAGCCATGCATAGACGTAATTTTTGCAAACTTCTTGCCGCCGGCGCCGGCTGGGCGGCTCTCCCCTTGACTTCAGCCACTGCGCGCGCCACGGGCGCACCGTCCGCAATTCCCGGCGCCTCGTCCCCCAGCGATTTTCCCGTGTCCGCTTGGGATGCGGTTGTCAACGAAGCCTGGGGCACGGCTGAGCAGCAGGCAGGTCCCGGCACCTGGGACGGCGTCACGCTGACTGCGCCGGCGACTCCCGGATTGGCGGGAGAAGGCCCTTACCAACCCGATTGGGATTCATTGCTCAACTACGAAGTCCCCGAATGGTACCGTGACGCCAAGTTCGGCATTTGGGCGCATTGGAGTCCTCAGTGTGTGCCTGAAGATAGCGACTGGTACGCCCGGAACATGTACATTCAGGGCCAGGGACAATATAACGATCAACTTCGACATTACGGTCATCCTTCGAAGTTCGGCTACAAAGACCTGTGCGCCCAGTGGACCTTGCTGAATTGGGAACCTGAGGCGCTCATCGAGCGCTATAAGCGGGCCGGCGCGCGGCTGTTCCTTGCCCTCGCCAATCATCACGACGGATTCGATGCCTGGAACTCGAAACATCATGCCTGGAACGCTCAGAATATCGGTCCGCGCCGTGATGTAATCGGCGCCTGGGCCGCCGCCGCCCGGCAACAAGGCCTCCGTTTCGGCGTCACCGTTCACGCTGCCCGCAACTGGTGGTGGTTTCAGGTTGCCCATCTGTGCGACAAATCCGGTCCGCTGGCGGGAGTCCCATATGACGGCCATCTCACATTGCCCGACGGGCTGGGCCAGTGGTGGCAGGGCTACGACCCGCAAGAGTTATATTGCCGCAAACACGGCATCCACGAAAACCCCGATGCAGCCTATGTCCGGAATTTTTATGATCGCGTGCGCGATCTCATTGACCAACATGACCCTGACCTGCTCTATTTTGACAACACCGGACTGCCATTGGGCTGGGCCGGGATGAACATCGGCGCCTATTTTTACAATCACAACCTTAAAACCCGAGGCGGCAAAATGGAAGCTGTCCTGAATATAAAAGGTGTGCCGGACAAACTTGCCAAGGCTGTGGTAGCCGATTACGAGCGCGGTGTGACCAACCGTATCATGCCTTTTTCCTGGCAATCCGAGACCTGCATCGGCGACTGGCATTATAACCGGTCGCGCTTCCTCTATCATTATTACATGAAACCCGCTCAGGCCATTCACTGGATGGTGGATGCGGTGAGCAAAAACGCGACATTTATTCTCAACGTTCCTGGCCGGCCCGATGGCACCATTGACTCCGATGAACAAGCCGTTTTGGATGCCATCGGCCAGTGGATGCAGATAAATGGCGATGCCATCTATGCCACACGTCCCTGGACGGTCTATGGCGAAGGGACCCACGAAGCCAAAGCAGGCTCGTTCGCCGGCGACAGTACCGGAGAGCTCGACGCCCGTGACATCCGCTTTACCCGCAACAAACACGGAGACATTGTCTATGCGATTTTCCTGGGGTGGCCCGCTGGCGATTTCGTCATAAAAAATCTTGGGCTTGCCGCGGCTTCACAATCTGTCAAGGTCCGGCACGTGGAACTATTGGGCTGCCCGCATAAGCTCCATTGGCACCAATCAGCCGAATCGCTCACGATCAAAAAGCCATTGGCAAAACCGTGCGACTTTGCGTACGCGCTCAAAGTGAGCCTTGGATAGTCAGTGAGAATAAATACGAGTCGAGAACTTCACGGCTTGGCAAGCCGTGGAGACAATTCCATCCTCAATCGGTTTCGAACTGCAAAGCCCGGACCCCCGTGGGGGCTGATAATGGAAGAAACTTTGGCGTGTGAGCGAGCAGGTGTACTCTCGCGCGCAGGGTGATTTCGGCGAGCTATAACCGGTTGTTCAATGGTGCCTGTGTGCCCGTCGCAAAGCTTGGTTCCAAGACTCTCGGCTGATTGATTAGTGAAGTTCCGCCGACTTTGGCGAGCCGGCGGAACTATCCTGTTTAAGAGATTGCAGTTTTTCATGCCACTCTTGGGCCGGAACCGCCCCATTAACAACATGAAAAGCAAACCATCAAAACACAAAAAACAAAACAAAAAACTCTCCATTGACGCGGTTTGGGAACCGGTTAACGCCCATGCCGCTGGTGTGGACATTGGTTCACGGGAACATTGGGCCAGTGTGCCCCGGAAGGCCAGTGAGCGCCCCGTCCGCAAGTTTGGGACCTTCACGGGTGATCTGGAAGCGATGGCCGACTGGTTCAAGGAGTGTGTGGGTGACCTCCGTTGCGATGGAAGCGACGGGAATTTATTGGATTGCCCTATTCCAAATTCTGGAGCGCCGCGGGTTTCACGTCATTCTCGTCAATGCGCGCCAAACCAAAAACGTGGCTGGACGCAAGAGCGATGTGCAGGACTGCCAGTGGATTCAGCGGCTGCACACCTATGGGTTGTTGCAGGGATCGTTTCGGCCGCAAGACCCCTATTGTGTCTTGCGTACTTACCTGCGCTATCGCGACGAATTGGTCGGCGCCCGCAGCACACAATGCCAGCACATGCAAAAGGCGCTGTTGCAAATGAATATCCAACTGCCTCAGGTGCTCAGCGACGTGACGGGCGTCAGTGGATTGGCCATCATCGGAGCCATTCTGGAGGGGCAACGCGACCCGGTTAAACTTGCGGCCATGGTGGATCGTCGTGTGCGCGCCACCCAACAGACCATCCAGCAAGCTCTCTTGGGTGATTACCGGGCGGAGCATCTGTTTGTGCTGCGGCAAGCCTATGAGCTCTATAACACCTATGAGGCCAAGATTAACGCCTGTGACGAGCAAATTGTGCGCGAGACGGCCAACCTGCCGGTCAAGGTGGACCCGGCAATCAAGCCGCTGCCTGCACGCAAAGAGGGTCGCAGTCGTTCGTTTGACACCATGGCCGGCGTGGATATGCGTCCGAAGCTGTATGAGAAATTTGGCGTTGACCTGACCGGAATTGAGGGCATCGGCGTATTGACGGGTTTGATCCTGCTAACCGAGGTCGGTCCCAACATCAGCCGATTTCACAGCGAAAAGCATTTCTGCTCCTGGTTGGGCCTGTGCCCGGACAACCGTATTAGCGGCGGCAGGGTGCTTAGCAGCCGGACCCGGCGCGTGGTCAACCGCGCCTCGGATGCACTCCGCATGGCGGCCTACAGCCTGGAACGCAGCCAGACTGCCTTGGGCGGCTTCGCTCGCCGGATGAAAGCCCGCTTGGGCGCAGCCGAAGGTATCACGGCCACAGCCCATAAACTGGCTCGTATCGTTTACCGGCTGATCAAGCATGGAGAAAATTACGTCCGCCAGGGATTGGAAGATTACGAAAAGAAATTCGCCGCCCGAAAGTTCCATGCACTACAAAAAACCGCCAAAGCCTTCGGCTTCGAACTCGTTCAAAAACAAGCAGTTGCACAATCAGTTTCTTAAGAGAGAACTGTATTTCGATGACATGAAGTCTATCTCGAACTTTCACCCAGCTCGGAGTGATTGGTACGCCGATATATGAACTTCAGTGAACAATGGCTTTCGCCTGTTCATATTTTACACATAGGTTGCCGTTAAAGAACCCAATAAAACCGCGTAAATAAAGGAGTGGCGGAGAGAGGGGGATTCGAACCCCCGACAGCTTTAGGCTGTTCACGCTTTCCAGGCGTGCGCGTTAAACCACTCTGCCATCTCTCCACACGAATTTTCCGCCTATATTATTCGCACGAATCCCCGCCAGGGCAAGCTCATTTGGGCAGCAGCCGGGTTTTGAATTTATTTCACCCTTCGTTCCAGCGCGATATTACGCCATTTCTTCATTCCGCCGGCGCCACGCGGCGATAATGGGCTGCATGTCGGATGGATTCTCATCATAGATGAGCACCTCCTTCGGCAGCGTAATCCATTGCTGCGCATCTCTCGCCCAGATATGCGCGACCGGCCGCAACGACGGAGAATCATCGAGCGTCCCGCCATAGACCGTGACATAATCCTTTGAGTCGGGCCGCGCGCTCCAAAGAGCGGTGAGGCAACGCGGACACCGGTGGATAATTCTCTTTCGCTCGTCGGCCTCTTTTCTATCGTAAGGCTTTGCTTCTCCCTGAGTCACGGTCACGCCGCCGTACGGAACTCGCAGCGCAAGAACAAAGCCGGAACCTGTGATCGTCTGGCAATCGGAACAGTGGCAGGCGAACAACGTTATCGGCTCTATGCCAATTCTGTATCGGACGTATCTGCAGATGCAGCCTCCCGGCGAGTTCTTCAATGTGTTCATTTTTTGCCTGACGACCCGAAATTGAAGCACGGCGTCGTGAACCGCAAGTATGAATGGCGCCAGATTCACGCCTAAAGTGACACCTCACATGATGCGTGGGTCATCTTCCTTGTTGATCCCAGGCCCTGACACCATAATCGCAGCAATGAATCGTCCGCTCACGTTAATTTTCATGGGTGTGGCCGGCAGCGGCAAAACGACGGTCGCGAAATTGTTCGTGGAAAGAACCGGCGCGGTCTTTTTTGAAGGAGACGATTATCATCCGCCGTCCAATGTTGCCAAAATGCGCCAGGGGATTCCATTGACGGACGATGATCGCGCACAATGGCTGCACACGCTGAGGGAACTGATTTCGGGTTCGATCGCAAAGAACGAATTGGCGGCGTTTACCTGTTCGGCGTTAAAAGCGAAATATCGGGAACAACTTCAAGGCGGTGACCGACGCGTCAGGTTTGTTTTTCTCACCGGACCCTTCAACTTGATTGAAGAGCGATTGAAAAATCGCGGCGGCCATTTTATGTCGGCGACATTGCTGGAGAGCCAGTTTGCCATTCTTGAACCGCCGCCGGACGCTTTGACTTTCAGTTGCGAACGCACGCCGGAGGAAATCGTGACGGAGTTGATTCAAATTCTGGACGGCATTTCAACAGAGCCCCACGCGTGAGCAAGCGGAAATCAACCTGCCCCCTCCCTCACGGTCGGGGCTCTGTTAATTGCTTTGGCAGCAGGAAAGCCAGCGCTGCCGCCAGCAACATGTCGATGCCCAATACGTTGAACGGGACGGCCGTGCTCTGATATTGCCCCGCCAGCCAGCCGACGATGTAAGGACCGGCAAATCCGCCGGTGTTACCAATGGCGTTGACCAAACCGATGACCGGCCCGAAGACATTGGCCGGCATGGTTTCAGTCGGGATTGCCCAGAATGGGGCAAGGGCGGCGAACGGGCCGGGTATAGCCAGGCACATGAACGCGTAGGACAGCCAAAAATGTTCACGGGTCAACACGCTTGCAATCAGGCTGGCACCGCTCAGGGTATAAACAAACGCCACGTGCCCGCGTCGTTCGCGAGTTTTGTCTGAGTGCCACGAGTTCAGAATCATAATCACAGCCGTGATCGCGTATGGGACGGCAAAGAGAAAGCCGTATTGCACGGCGTTGAAATGTTTGGTTTTCAATCCGTCGGTAAAAAAGGTCATGCAACCATACGCCTGGGCATTGTGAAAAAAGTTGATCACGATCATGACCGGGATTTCCCGGCGCAGAAACCAATTCCAGACAGAAACCTTCCCCGGCGATTCCAGTTCGGCCTCTTCGCGTTGCAAAGTGGTTTCCAGAAATTCCCGTTCCTCTGTCGAAATCCATTTCGCGTCACGGGGATGGTCGCTGATGAAGAACCACCAAATCGGCAGCCACACAAACGGAAGGACGCCTTCGAAAATCAGCATCGTTTGCCAGCCATAGGCGCCGAGCAGCCATCCCGTGACCGGCGCGGACGCGGCAACGGCGAGCGGTTGGCAGAGGTTCCACGCGGCATTGGCGCGGGCGCGTTCAGCGCGCGGAAACCAATGCGCCAGCAATACGACGATGGCCGGGTATACACTGCTCTCGGCCACGCCCAACAAAAATCGCATCGCTTCAAATTGCGTGAACGTTTTTGCCAGACCGCAGCCTATCGCGCACGTTCCCCAGAATATCAGGCACAGGCTGACCAGTTTTTTGGCGCTCCAACGACTTGCCAGGTAGCCGCCGGTAGTTTGCAACAGGACGTAGCCCAGGAAAAAGATCCCCGCCGCCTGGCCTTTCATGCGGTCGTCCATCGCCAGGTCGCGCATCATCGTGGAAATTTTCGGGTCCAGGGCGAGCGAGATATTCGTCCGGTCCACATAGGAAATCGTGTACGCGACTAACGCCACAGGAATGATGCGCAGCCAGCGTTGCTGTGTCATCAGACGATGATGTGGGAGTCAGCCGCGCGGCGCTATCGGAAACTGAAAAAGCCGATCAGTTATTCGACAAATTATCGGGCATTTGGGAGAGCAATTTGTTGCGCCAGCCGCCTTTGGCGTAGAGAATTTTTTGCCAAAGCTGTTCGGACGGCGTTTCAAAGACCAATTCGAGAGAGGCGGGATAGATCAGCCAGGATTTGCGTTTCATTTCGTCTTCAAGCTGGCCGGGCGACCATCCGGCGTAGCCGGCGAACATCTTCACTTTTTTGCCGGCCGAATACGATTCGCCGATTTCCACCAAATCGTCCAGGGAATGGCCGAGGTTGAGGTTTGGAAAGACGTTCGCATCCGGGATGAAATTATCCGAGTGCAAAAAGCTCAGTGCGCCGGGCTGGACCGGGCCGCCGAGGTAAAGTTGGGCTTCTTTGAGAGCGTCGGGCAGGTCGGCTACAATAACATCGCCCACCTTGCTGCCAGTAGCTCGGTTCAGGACCAGGCCAAAGGCGCCTTCGGAATCATGCTGGCAAACGAGGATGACCGTCCGTTGAAAAAACGAGCCGACCAATTGCCCGCTATCCAGCAGTAACTGGCCTTTCAAAAACTTCTGCTTGAGCGAGTCCGGCATAGTCCGCAATTCAATCTTGCTCAAAACCGGAGATTTGGCAACTGTGCGCGGGAATTTTTTTGGGCCTTAATACATCGCTTTTGGGCCATCGGAGACAGAACGCGGATTGGCGGTGGCGGCCCGCGAATGAGGCGGCACATTTTGCAAACTGCATTGCCACCATCGCCACCTCCGTCATTTGCGGAACCGGCGGAATGATTCGCGTGGGTTCGTCCGAGTGACGGTTTATCGAGAATCTCAACGATTTCCGGATCGCGTATCGTACATCCCGGCCGCCCGAACCAAACATAAAAATATCCGAAACCGAACGCCAGGAATGCTACCAGTGAAAGTCCCGCGACGAAACCTGCCCATAGAACGCCCCAAAGCAGCTTTGCAAGAAGCAGGTGAGCGACTATCACTCCGAATCCGAGTAGGAAAACTGTCGAGTTTCGGTTCATGGAAGATTCAATTGCTCTTCCGTGCCGGAATCCAAATTCCGGATTTCAACGGCAGTTTTATTAATGGACAGGCAACGAATGGAGACGGTTGACTGTCCGAGGCGCACTTTATTTTCGTCTCCGGCAAAGAACGAGCGTCCGTTGATGATTGCTGAAGGCATGCTTCCCCACATGATGCCCTGGAGCTGCAGGGTGGAGGGCGCAGGCGCAGGCGCCGAACCGACGTTTTTCCGGGCGGCAAAGTTGGCCACAGCTCGGGAGACGGGCATTTGGACGTCGCGAACCTCGTCCAGATGATCCTCTTCAAGCCGGCTGGTCACGCCGTATTGCATCCAATCCAGGACCTCATCGAAACCATATTGCTGTTCAGCGGCGATGAACAATTGGACCTGGCCCCGTGTGTAGGCATTTTCGAGGACGCGTTTTTTTTCGCCTTCCTCGCCCATGGCATCCATGACCAAATAACCCATCATTTCGCAAAAGCCCTCTTCGGCGTCGCGGTCAATGCGCGAGTGGCGTTCGGGTGATACATTTTCGCCGACCCAGGCGTGCGATAATTCGTGGGCGCACACTTCCTCGAGTTGCGGCAGCGGTTGGCCGGTGAGCAGAGAGATTTTATAACGCTTAACGCTATTGGTCTCGTAGGGTTCAGTCACGCCGAGGACGTCGGGGCTTTCGAACGAATTTCCGACCATCTGAAACATCGAATCCACGTCTACGCGATCAATGACTGAGACGTCCACGTTTGTGGGAAAGGACGTGAAACGGGCGTACATGTGGTCCAGATAATCGTGGATCTGGCCGAACGTGCGCTGGACGGTGTCAACGTCCATGACTGCATTTTGGGCGTCGCGTGTGCAGAGCCATCGGCCATCGGAAAGATGCACGCCATCTTTGGCGGGCAAGCTGCAAATGAAACACGGAGGCAATTGAAGGCAGTTTGTGCAGACTTCGACCTGGCGATGGGTGACGTCGTCGGTCATTAAGTAAATCTTGCCGTAGATCTGCTGGCCGCAAATGCCGCAATCGTCCGCCATAGCGGCCAGTGTGAAAAAGACAAGGACGGCGGCTGCACAGAGAATTCTAAAATGACGTTGCAATGACATGTCTCTTTAACGAAATCGGACGTTCTTTCCGCGCATGTTAGGGGCAAAAGGGAAAAAGGGTGGAACAGGCTACCAGCCTGTAGGCGAGGCACCTTCACCCCGCCCGCCCGACGCTCCGTGCGGCAATACCGCAACGGATGGGTCGCCCGTTCCACCCCAACGGCACAAACGCCGTCCCCCATCGGTTTTACTGGAGAAAATCCGAAAATCCCGCTTTTGGAGATAGCCTCTTTCATGCCAAGATTAATCCCGTGAAATTCACGTTTTTCAGAGCCGTTTCCGCAGCATGGCTTTTTCTTATTTGGCCGGTGTTTTTGTATTCGCAAAGTGTTAACGCCCAGCGGTTACGCAACGTCCCCCGCCTGGACGAGTTGACCGGAAAATGGGAAATCGCGTCCAATTTGCTATCCTTGCCTGCTCTTAACAATTCTCTTGGGTCGGGCAAGGCTACGTGGGACGCCGTGGGAATCGGCAACCTCAGTTTTCCGCCCATCACCATGACCGGAGATTCCGGCTCACTTTTGGTAGATGGCCAAGTGCCGGTGCTGGCGCAGACACAGTGGTTCGCCTATCAGGTGTTACGGCGGGCGAGCGCAGGTAGCCTCGACATCGAAACTGTGGTTCGAATGCCTTACAGAAAACGAGGCCTTCTCTTCCATCTTGCTTTGACGAATAACGGAACCGAAACCCGGACCTTTGAGATGAAGATCAATCTATCCGCCGCCACATCACGGCATGAAAGCTGGGGCTGGGGCGTTCCCCGTCCCAAGGACGCAGCCGCACAATTTTCAGCCGTGGCGACGCATGACCGGCGGTTGCTGCTATTAGATGATTCACAGGATGGACTTGCGAACTGTTTCAGCTTTGAGCAAATACCGGATGAATTGTCAGAACAGGAACATTTTGCCGATTGGCATCTGACGCTCAAACCGGGTGCGGGCGCTACGGTCAATTATGCTTTGGCAATTGGAGATGAAAAGAAAGCCGTTGAAGCTTCTGCGGAGAGATGGGCGAAACATTTTGACGCGGCCTTTGACGCGGTGCCCCTGGACTGGCAACAGCGATTTGATGCGATGTTCACGCCGGGTAATTCCGTGTTTTCGGGAAATTTGCCGACGCTGGTGACGCCCGATGAACAAGTGCGGCGCGTGTATTATATGAGCGCGCTCTCACTTTTGAGTGTTCTGCGGACGGGATTCCCGGTGGCGCCGAGGGTTTATGTGAGCAACACGCCCGAAAGCAACTGCACCATGATGTATTTCTGGGACACCCGGGAATGGGCCACAGTGTTCGCGCTGTTGGACCCGGTCACACTCAAGAATTGCCTGCGTTCATGGCTGGGTAAGGGTATTTACAACGGTTACGCTGAGGAATATTTGACCGGAACATTGAAGGGTCCGTGGTACAGCGCCAATGATTATTCCATTTTTATTCTGCTCAATGACTATCTGAACGTGACCGGCGACCGCGCTTTTCTTTCCGAAACTGTCGGCGGCAAAACCGTGCTCGAGCACATGGACGCCATGGCGACGCACTGGGAATCGCTGGTCAAACCCGGGCAAGCGTTGGCTGATTACGGCGGCAAAGCCAACCTATTGGAATGCGTTCCAACGTATATCAACGAAGTGGCCTCGTTCAACGCCGCCAATGTGTGGATGATGCGCCGCGTGGCAGACATTGAGGAAGTACATGGAAACCTCGTGCGCGCGGCTCAATTGCGCGCCAAGTCGGCCAAATTGCTTCCGGCAGTGCTCGCCCTCTACGAACCCGGCCAGGGCGTGTGGGACGCATTGCACAACGACGGCTCGCGTGTGCAAGTCCGGCATGTTTTTGATTTTGCGACGATTGGCCTGACGATTCCAAACGATTTGACGCCAAAAATGCGCGGCGAAATGACCGATTTTGTCGAACGCGAATTGTTGACGGACCATTGGATGCGCGCGCAGTCGCTAAGCGACGTTGCCGCTGCCGACTCGAACCGCCCGGACCACGGCCCCATGGGCGCCTTTTGCGCGTGGCCGGCGGAAACGGCGGCCGCGTTTTGCGAGTTTGGAGAATATGACAAAGCGCTGGACGTTTTGCATCGTTGCGCCTGGGTGACGCAAGAAGGGCCGTTTTCGCAATCGCGCGAACTTTCGAGCCGCGAGCCCGATGCCCTGGCCCGCATCACCAGCCGCGGCGGAAGCCCCAACAGCCATCAAACATATAACGCGAGCAATGGCGGCTCATTCGCGGAAACCATCATCCGCGGACTTTTCGCTTATCAACCCGATTTCCTTTGGACAACCGAGTATCAACGGAATGGCCCGCCCTCAGGTCCTGCGCCGCGCCCTTTTCGCGGGGAATTGCTGAACGTGCGGCACGAAGGTCACTTGGAGAATCTTCAGGCCGACGCGTTGAACCGTTAAAGCGGCTCGGATGGCAGGGCAGTGCTCCCGCGCCAATCATCCCGGTTCGCTCGCGACAATCTCCGATAAAAACCACGCGCGACGCTCGGTCTCATCGATCCAATTCTCCAGGAGGCTCGCTGTCGCCACATCACCGCGCTTGTCGCAGACCTCGTGTGTTTTTCGCATCGAGGCTGCCAGTTGCCGGTTGTCCGAAAGCAGATCCGCCAGCATGTCCGACGGGCTCACCGACTTTGCGTCATTGTCTTTCAGGCGTTGATGACGGGAAATGTCCCCGATCGAACGAAGGGTTGTTCCGCCGAGTTTGCGCGCGCGTTCCGCAATGCCATCGGTCATGTCAAAAATCTGTTCGCCATGTTCGTCGAGCAACAGGTGATAATCCCGGAAATGTTTTCCGGTCATATGCCAATGAAAGTTCTTCGTCTTTACGTAGAGCGCAAAGACATCGGCCAACTGGGGCTTCAGTTCCGCGCAGATGTCGTCGACCGCGCGCTGCGCTGCCACCGACCGCGCAGAGCGGGCGGAACACAAATGTTTGAACGTCCGACCACATAGAGGTTGCGCCGCTAGACGCGGCGCGGACGGCGCAGCGCGCCCTCCCTACCGTGCGATTTTCTTCCAAAAGGTGGCGAGTTCGTCTGGGCCGAAGTCGGCGAGGATTTTGCCGTCGACGTCAATCACAGGGGCCAGGGTTTGGCCGGAGAGACGGACCATCTCGGCGTTGGCTTTGGCGTCGGCGATGACGTCGAGTGTTTCGTAGGAAACGCCGTGTTCGTCGAGCCAAGTCATGGCCTGGTCGCACCAGCCGCAGTATGGTTTGATGAAAAGACGCACTTTCATATTCGTTGAAAAGTTAAAAGGTTGAAACGTTGAAACGGGTTAGAAATCGTTGAAAGGCTGAAACGAAGCGTCGAACATCGAACACTCAACATCGAACGCCGAGTTTTGAATGGCGTATGCCTGGCGGCGGTGACAGCGCCACTTGCAAACAGCGCCGTCCTGCCGTTTCAACATTTCAACGCTTCAACGGGCATCTCAGCTCGTGACAGGGTCAGCGGGCGCCGCTGGGGCGGCTTTCTGGTGGAACGAGAGCTTCTCGCTTTCGCCTTCGCGGGTAACCTGGATGGGCTCGTTTTCGTGCAGACCGCCTTTGAGGATTTCCTCGGCAAGCGGGTCTTCCAGAAAACGTTCCACAGCCCGGCGCATGGGTCGCGCGCCGAAATCGGGGTTGTATCCCTTTTCGACGAGAAATTCCTTCGCCTTTTCGTCCAGCTCCACTTTGATGTTTTTGTGGCGCAACCGTTGCACGACCTTGTCGATTTCGAGGTCCAAAATCTGGATGAGGTCTTCTTTGGTGAATGACCGGAAGACGATGACGTCGTCCAATCGGTTCAAAAACTCAGGCCGGAAGGTGCGCTTGGATTCGTCCATGATGCGCTCGCGCATTTTCTCATAGGTGGCTTCGTCCGTGATGGGCGAGAAACCGAGCGTGCTTTGGCGCTTGATCGTATCGGAGCCCACGTTCGAGGTCATCAGGACGATGGTATTGCGGAAATTGACGACGCGGCCGACGTTGTCCGTCAATTTTCCTTCTTCCAGGATCTGCAACAAAATGTTCCAGACGTCCGGATGAGCCTTTTCGACTTCGTCAAAGAGCACCACGGAATAGGGATTGCGCCGGACTTTCTCGGTCAATTGGCCGCCTTCCTCGTAACCCACGTAGCCGGGCGGCGAACCGATGAGACGCGACACATTGAATTTCTCCATGTATTCGCTCATGTCCAAATGGATGAGTGACTTGCTATCACCAAACATCTGCTCGGCGAGGGTCTTGGCGAGCAAGGTCTTGCCGACGCCGGTGGGCCCCAGCAACAGAAACGTGCCGATTGGGCGCTTGGGATCTTTGAAATCCGCGCGTGAGCGGCGCAGGGCCTTGCAGATGGCGGAAACGGCTTCGCGCTGGCCGATAACGGTCTTTTCCATTTCGGCTTCCACGTTGAGCAACCGCGCGGCTTCGTCCTGGCCCATCCGCTTGAGCGGAACGCCGGTCCACTTCGAGACCACGTGCAAAATGTCGTCTTCGCCCACCTGAACGCGCTTTTCCTCGCGATGCGTGCGCCATTCGCGCAAGAGGCTTTCGAGCTTTTCTTTCGCGTGCTTTTCCTTGTCGCGCATGGCCGCGGCGCCTTCAAAATCCTGGTTCTTGATGGCCCGTTCCTTTTGCGTCTTGATTTCCTCAATCTCGGCTTCGAGCGTCTTGGATTCGGGCGGCCGGGTCATGGTGCCGATGCGCGCGCGCGAGCCCGCCTCGTCCAGAACGTCTATTGCCTTGTCCGGCAAAAACCGGTCGGTGATGTAACGATCAGACAGCTTCACGGCGGCGGAAACGGCTTCGTCGGTAAACTCAGCCTTATGGTGCTCCTCATATTTATGGCGGAGACCTTTCAAAATCTCGACGGCGTCGTCAATGGACGGGGCCTCGACTTTGACGGCCTGGAATCGGCGTTCCAGCGCGGCGTCTTTCTCGATGTATTTGCGATACTCGTTGAGCGTGGTGGCGCCGATGCATTGCATCTCACCGCGCGAAAGGGCGGGCTTGATGATATTGCTGGCGTCCATGGTGCCTTCAGCCGAACCGGCGCCTACAATGGTGTGCAGTTCGTCAATGAAAAGGATGACATTTTTGGCGCGGCGGATTTCGTCCATGACCGCTTTAATACGCTCTTCAAATTGTCCGCGATACTTGGTGCCGGCGACCATAAGCGCGAGATCCAACGTGATGACGCGCTTGTTTAGCAGAATCTCGGGCACATTGCCACGGGCGATTTCCTGGGCCAAACCTTCGACAATCGCGGTCTTGCCAACGCCGGCTTCGCCGAGGAGCACGGGATTATTCTTGGTGCGGCGGCAGAGTATTTGGATGACGCGCTCGATTTCATTCTTGCGGCCGATAACGGGATCCATTTCGCCTTTGCGGGCGATTTCGGTCAGGTCACGGCCAAACGCCTTGAGCGCGGGCGTTTTGACTTCGCCCTTCTTTTCCTGTTGCTGTGGCTTTTCGCCGCTGGGAATCGACGATTCCTCGTTGCCGAAATTCGGGTCCAATTCCTTCAAGACCCGTTGCCGGGCTTCCTCAATGTCCACGTCCAGGTTCCGGAGAACTTGTGCCGCGATACCGTCGCCTTCACGCAAAAGGCCGAGCAGGAGGTGTTCGGTGCCAATGTACGTGTGATTGAGGTTTTTGGCTTCACGACGGGCCAAATCCAAAACTTTCTTCACGCGAGGCGTGTAGGGGATATTCCCGATCATTTTCTGGTCGGGACCGGTGCCGGTCTGTTTTTCCACTTCCATGCGGACAGTTTCCAGGTCGATACCCATGCCCTGGAGGACGTTGACGGCGACGCCCTGGCCCAATTTAATGAGGCCGAGCAGCAGGTGCTCGGTGCCTAAATAATTGTGATTGAAGCGGTCAGCTTCCTTTCTCGCGAGCGCGAGAACCTGCTGCGCACGCGGGGTAAAATTGCTCATCGACTCATCGCTCATGCCAGTATAATCCTACGAAACGTTCATTTTGTCCAGCGTCACTTAAACCTGTACGCGGGAATCTGACGCTGGTGGTAACTGGTTTGACGCCGAACCGATTTCTATCGTTCAAATTGCATTGAGTCATTAAACCGGGCTTGACGGAAAAGGTTTGCCAACCCCCGTTTTCGCAGTATTTCTTGAAATTAAGTTCCATATGCCAATTTGCGTAGCAGGGAGAATGCCGTTTTTTCATTGGATGCGCGTGAGGGTGAGGGAGATGCTGGGGAGGGTGGTGACGGCGCAGCGCGCCGTCCCTACCATCACTGTGGAGACGGGGTTGCTGGATGCAGAAAGTTCAGCGCGTGCTGGTACGTGCCCAGCGATTTCGCCGTCTGGGCCGCATTGGATGACGTGACTGGATCGGTGGGATTGCCGCTCTTTTGCCGGATGGCAGCGGCGATTAAACTTCTTTGCACATCGTTTAATGGCGTTTGAAGCGATTGATCGTCTGAGCCGACGACACATTGCGCGGTGATGTTGGGCCAGTTCACATTTTTATTCTGGTCATCGAGCGTGAGGACTCGATCCAAAGTAGGTGCCTGTTGAATCCTGGTACTGGGAAGGAACGGATGGTTGGGGTCCGCCGCAAGTGACAGCCAGTCCCGAAGAGTCGCGAGCACTGAAGTATGGTCGTATGGCGGTTCGCCCGGTGACGAGCGAAAGACGGCGCCGGGTTGGACATAGGATGAAATGACAATTGCGGGGACGCGCACGCCAAACCGGCTGAAATCGAATGTGCCGTCGCGGGACGTCGGCAAGGGTTGAGGCGCGGCCGCGCCGGACGGCGGCGGCGTATGGTCATAGGTTCCTCCGTGCTCGTCGAACAGGATGACCAGCAGAATACTATCGCGATAAGGAGAATTGCGGACCGATTGATAGACATCTGCCAAAAATTGCTCGCCCCTACAAACGTTGTGCGGGGGATGGTAATCGTTCGGATAATCGATGGTCAGCAATCCGAGTTCAGGCATAAAACGCGGTTCGACAAATGAATAGGCTGGAAGTTTGGCGGAGAGCGGTGAAGTCGGGCTGGCCCGGCAAAGATTCTGAAAGACGTCGTAGCGATAAAAATGGTCCTGTACGCCAGCCAATTGACCGAAAAATTGGCCCAGCGTTAGCGAGGGAAGCAGTGTGGTGTTATGAAATACGCCCCAGGATTTGCCCTGGCTTTGCAATACATTGAAAATGGTTGGGATATTATAGAGCTCGTAATTGTCATTGTTGATATGACCGTCGGAAGAACCGGTATGGACGAAACCCCGGTTCGGCCACGTCTGTGTTGGCACGGAAGCAAACCAGGCATCGCACACCGCAAAACTCCGCGCCAATTGATTGATCACGTTTGCGTCCTGCAGCCCAAAGCTTTGCATGATTTGGCCGGCATTCGCCGGCCCTGCAGCCGTGGTCGCATAATCCGCGAGAAATCCGCTCATGTCCGGCGTTGCACCCGTCGCCGGCGTCGATGTGCCGAACAGTTGCGCGGTTACATGAGGAAACTCTTCCTGTGGATCGGGAGTGGGGACGACGTTTGGGTTATTGGCCGGCGGCCAGGCAGTGGGCGGGTGCGCGGCATAAACGGTTCGGCCGTTCAGGACGTTGGAAAATTTTCCGGCGGAAAGGCCATCGAAAGTCGGCGGCTGTTGCTCGGGAATGTTGAATGCAGGCGGGTCGGTTTCGTTATCATAGAGCCAGCCCAATAGATTATCGAAAGACCGGTTTTCCATCATGACCACGACCACGTGTTCTATATTCTGCATAGTGACTCCTAATTCGCGAAATCTCCAGTTCTCCTGTCAGGCAAATTGTGTCCGAGATGCGGGGAAAAGGCTAAATTATTTTAGCATTCGATTAGGCTAATTAAACGAAACGGGCCGACGGCGGAACGCCCGAGTTGCCAAACGACACATGCAAACGATAAATCCGCCGACGACAAAGCCTAAAGCGGCCTGACCAAATACTGGCGCATCTGATTCGTAGCCGTCGTCAAAGCCGTACGGGACAAGAGCCATGGCACCGGCCACGCCGCCAATAAACATCGGAACAACAATGCCGCCGAGGCCGAAAGCCGCGCGGCGGGGATGTTGTCCGTAAAATGCGCCGATAGCGCTCCCGATGAGGGCGGCAATGAATTGGGCGCTCATCGCCCAAACCGGGACATCCCATCTGGATGTTTGGTAAGGATCGTAACAAAGAAGGATCTGAGGAATCGCGCTGACCACACTGACCAAGACGGCGATGGAGGCTGCCGGCAACGCTGCATGAAACGCTCCCGGAAGAAAGCTGAAAAAGCGGCGCGTACGAATGGGGCGAATGATCGCACCGATCAAAATGCCAGCAGCACTTGCAAATAATCCCAACCATACCGCGATCGAGAGCATTAGGATGTTTTCAATTTGTCGGTCCGTGAACATGCGTGCAAATAGGTCCTGTAAAGGAAACACCGGAATTTGAAAGGCGTTGCGCGATCGACGAAATAGTAAAGTTTTGCTAAATTCGAAGGATATTATGATATGAAGTTGGGAAGGGTGCTACACCTGCTACATCACTGAACACCAATGGCTTAGGGTGCTACATTGGGTGCTACACGACTGCTACAGGGTGCTACAAATCGAGAGCCCGGATACGGAACGTGGGGACAAGCTATCCCCGCTCCGGTTTAATTTATTTTCGGGTGCGCGGTAAGGTTGGCCGTGGCCTGGGTGAGTTGGGCCCGGGCGGTCGGGTCGTCGGGCCAGGGGGCGGATTGGAGAGCAGGGTAAAGATGGGTCCAGATCGCGTTCATCTCGCCCGAGAAATTTCCGGTGTCTGCCGTGATGGCGATGACGGCGTCTTTGTCAGGAATGACAACGCAGAGCTGGCCGTGGGCGCCGTCGCCGCGAAATGCGTTGTGGGTGCAGCGCCAGAATTGAAAGCCATAGCCCTGCTGCCAATCGATGCCAATCTTCGAGTGGCCCTCACCGTCGTTGCGAATCTGTTTGCTGGTTGCCTCTTCGACCCATTTTTGGGGGATAAGCTGGCGCCCGTTCCACTTGCCTTTTTGCAGGTAAAGCTGGCCGAATTTGGCGATGTCTTCGGTACATAAATAGAGGCCGTAGCCGCCGAGCGAATTACCTTCAGGACTCGCATCCCATCGAGGATTCTCGATACCCAATGGCTCAAATAGCCGCGGTTTGAGGTATTCGAGGGTGGTTTGCCCGGTGACTTTGGTAACGATAGCTGAGAGAGTATATGCGCCCATGGTGTTGTACAGGAAATGCGTTCCCGGTTTGTAAACGAAAGGATGGGCAAGAAACTCTTTTACGGTTGGGCCGTCCGGGCCGCGCTGCGGCTCGGTCTGCTGGCCGCTGGACATCGTGAGGAGATCGCGGACGGTCACCGCTTTGAGATTTTCGGACGGATCAGGCGGCGCGTCGGCGGGAAAGAACTTGAGGATGTGATCGTCGAGGCTCAATTTACCCTCGGCGATGGCCAGCCCGATGGCGGTGGAGTTGAAGCTTTTGCTTAGGGACCACAACACGTGAGGTTTGTTCGGAGCTTCGGGTTTCCACCAGGCATTGGCAATGACATAGCCGTGGCGCACGAGCATGAAGCTGTGGAGCGTATTGATTTTGTCGGCGGCCTGGACAAATTGGACGATGGCCTCGGAGGAAATGCCCTGGGCTTCGGGTGTGCTGCGGGGCAGGGGCGTGCCCGCATATTTTGAATCGTCTGTATCTGCGGCGATAGTTGTTGTGGCAATTCCCAGTTGCGCTATCGCCACGGCGAGGGTTGTTGCTTTTGTCATAGGTTTAACCACCTCATCGGATTCTTGGCGCGTCAAAGGTCCGGCCGTTTTGATGGTGTATGGCTTTGATCACCTTGCCCGAATTATCCTTCACAAAAGTGACCTGCGCATCCACCACCTTCCAGAAATAATTGGTTTCGGACTCGGGAAAAATCTCGTATTTTGACTGTCCTGTCAATTGCGCGAAGAGGTGGTCGCCTTCGTGCGTCACCGTCATCACGGCGCCGCCGCCGTAGTCGTACTGGCCTGCCACGCTGTCGTAAGCCGCCGGATCCACTTTCGCTTCCAAAAGGTCCTTTGTCCGAGGGGCGTCCAGGTCGAGGCCGTTTTGATGGAGGACAAGTTTGATGGCCTTGCCGCTACTGTCCTTTACAAACGTGAATTGCGCGTCCACCACCTTCGCAAAAAACTCCGTGTCAGACCTGGGAAATATTTCCCCTTCCAGCTGGCCAGTAAGTTGCACCAACAGATGCGGACCGCGTCGACTGACGGTCAGGATCCCTCCCAGGAGGTCATAACGGCCAGTCAGAGCATCATATGACTCGGGCGAAACGTTCGTGTTAGCGACGGGCAAGGGCGCAAGTTTGTCTGCCAGGAAAATTTCCACGAGTCGCTGCGCGAGGCGGTCGGGTTCGGCTTTGGGCCGGCCGGGCAGGGCGTTGGCAAGGATGGCCACTGTGAATTGCGCATCCGGTACGCGCAACAGGAAACTGCTGAAGCCCTGGAGGCCGCCGCCATGCGAAATCTCCCGCAATTCGCGATAGCGATCAATCATCCAACCGAAACCGTAGCCATTATCGGGTTTATAGTAGCCCTGATTTTGCTTCGTCTTCACTGGTGTGAACGCCTCCTTCAGGCTCGCATCGTCCAGCACCCTGCCGTTGAAGACGCCTTCGTCCCAGCGATACAAGTCCTCGACCGTGGAGTAGAGCGCGCCCGCGCCGCCCGCCCACGACATGTCCCAGTTCAGCGCTCGTTTGAAGCCTTTAGTCCCCAGACTGTAGCCCAGTGCCTCGTGCGGCGGACCCGGACGCGCGTGGTAAACGCCAGTTTCGATCATGCCCAACGGCTCAAAAAAATTCTCACGGAGAAAATCCCCGTAACTTTGTCCGGAAACCTTTTCAACAATGTAGCCGAGCAACATGTAGCCTGAATTGTCGTAACTCCATTTCGCCCCCGGATCGAAATCGTAAGGGTACTTTTTCATTTCCTCGATAACGGACTCGGTGGTGGTGGCGTTGGTCACTCGGCTCATGAAGTCGGGTTCGTCCGTGTAACTATGGATGCCGGAAGTGTGCGTCAGCAAATGGCGCAGCGTGACCTCGTCGCCGCGCGGAAAATCCGGAATGTATTTGGACAATTTATCGTCGACGCTCAGTTTTCCCTCTTCCTGCAATTTCAAAATCGCCGACGCCGTGAATTGCTTGGTAATTGACCCAATGCGGAAGGTCGTTTGCGGGATAACTGCCACATGATGCGCGCGATCGGCCAGGCCGTAGCCTTTTTCAAACAAAATTTTACCGTGCTGCGCAACGAGGACCGCCAGGCCGGGGTCGTTGGTTCTAATCACTCCGTTCAGCAAAGCTTCGGCCTGGTCCTCCGGGTTTTCTGCGGCAGACGGTAACGCCGCCGCCAGCACCATGGCTAGCGTCATCATTGTGGCCCCGATTAGTCCAAAGTATCGAGTCAAACGGATAGTCATCTTAATACCTTCTGTTTTAGAATTCCGCGTTCATCTAATACTACCGACACGACCGCAAAAGGTTTCAGAAAAAATGACTTTAATTTGGATTTTGAACGCGCACCTGGCGCATCTCCAGCTCTCATTTAAAACTCATTTCAATGGCTGCCCTTGCAGTTTGACGGCCATGTCGGTGGGGATGAGCTCAAGGCCTATTTGATGTCAACACTAGTTGCCGAACGACGGATCATTGACGGGCGGATCGCGGTAAGGCGAAAGGTTATGGCCATCCATTGATTGAAGCCCGGGGACGACTGGCGAAATCACTGGCGAGGTCGCGGGCAGGCCCGCTTGATTTCTGCCCCTCATCCAAATATTCACCGGAACGTCATTGTCTTGCCGCGGGCCGGGCGTGCTTCGACCGTCCGCGACGTATTTCCCCAGAAGTTTCGCCAGATTGGTAACCACCTGGCCATTAATCGCTTCGATATTGACTTGTTCTTCCACGTCATCGTGCATATTATAGAGCTGAATAGGAGGCAATCCTTCCCGGAGTGCTTCAAGGTCGCCGGGATGGCCCCAACCGCCCGACCCCGGACACAACTCCAGTTTCCAATTGCCTTGCCGAATCGCAAACCGCCCATCGCCGCCCGAATGATTCACAATCGCGTTGTCCGCATGCAACGGCCCGTTGTCCGTGCCCAGAAATGCCGGCAACAGGCTCACCGAATCTTCGCCCGCGTTTGCAGGCAGTTTCACATGAAGAATGTCTGCGCACGTCGCCATCAAATCCCAGAGCCCGACAATCTGGTCGCTCCGGCCGCCAGGCTTGATCTTTCCAATCCATCGGACCAAAAAAGGAATGCGATGGCCGCCGTCCCAGATGTCCGACTTGTAACCGCGAAACTGCGCACTGGGAAAATGACCCGCCGCTTCAAATCTGCGCACTCCCACGCCGGGCGCGCAGCCGTTGTCACTGCTGAGCATTACCAGCGTATTGTCCCGCAGGCCGGCGCCGTCAATCGCATCGAGCACTTGGCCCACCGCCCAGTCTGTTTCCATTACATAATCACCGTACGGTCCAATGCTGCTCTTGCCCTGCCATCGCTTCTCCGGAACCAGCGGCGTGTGTGGCGACGGCAATGCCAGATAGAGAAAAAACGGCTTCTTATCCGCTCCACGTTGCCTGATATAATCAACCGCTTTGCGCGTGAAATTCGGCAGGACATTCACCGCTTCGAAATCCGGCGCGGCGGGTCCCAACCGATTCGGCCCCGGCCCGGAATTGATCGTTCCATAAACAAAGGAAGGGAATTTCTTCCGCGCACTGGGCACTTCTGTCCAACGATCATTTTCAAAATAGTCGTACGGCTCCATGTCCAGGGAGGCGGCAAGGCCAAAGAAATAGTCAAAGCCATGTTGCAACGGGCCGTCCCTGATAGGCTGAGTGAAGTCGTCTGCGTCAAATTGCAACCCGAGATGCCATTTGCCAATCCCGGCAGTCATGTATTCGTGTTCCTGGAGCAGTCCAGCTACGGTCAGGCGGCGAGGCTCGATCAGCGGCGGACTGTCCCCGCCCAGCACACCGTGCTGCAACCGCGTCCGCCAGGCATATCGGCCGGTGAGAATGGCATAACGCGACGGCGAGCAGATTGATGCAGCGGCGTGACAATCGGTAAAGGCCATGCCCTGGGCACGCATCCGGTCCATGTTGGGCGTATCAATCTTGCAGCGATTGGGATTGAGAGTGTGCACGTCGCCGTAACCCAGGTCGTCGCACAGAATATAAACAATATCAGGCGCCTGACCGGCAGGCGACTCGACCGCATGCCCCGCACCCGCGACCGATGCTGCGGTCAAGACGCTGAGAAATTTAAGGCCAGGCGCGAGCTTCACAATGGCGTTCGATAAAAATTTCGGACTTTCATCCATTGTTACCGCCTAAATCGTAAATCGTAAATTTAAAAATCTGTCTGTTTTTTGAGTTTCCTGTAAATTCCTACTCCGGTCGTTTATGAGGAAGTTCTGGCTCCCAGTTGGGTTTATCGCGTTTGTATCAGTGCTCATCGTTATCGCACTGGTTCCCGTCCTCCACAGCCCCCGCGAACCGGAGTACCACGGCAAAAAATTGACCACCTGGCTGGACGATTTGTCTGCCCCATCCGCACTCACGCGAACGAATGCCACGCTGGCCATTCAACAAATGGGAACGAATGCCGTGCCGTTTCTCGTCCAAATGACTGAGGGGCTTTACAACGCACTGTCTGACATTGATCCGCAAGCGGCGGCAAAATTGGACGGGAAGTAAATCGGTCAAAACCACTCCCGCCGGCCGTCCACATATAACCTGGCAAATTCATCGTCTGATTTGCACAGGTAAATGATGCCTTCAATAATACCGAAGATGTGGAGGATGGGCCAAAGAATGCCGCAAGAGAGGATCGTGAGCAGCAACATAATCAGGCCGGCTCCGGTGTATCCCAAAATGAATTTGTGAACGCCGAGGCATCCGAGCAAAATGGCGCAGACACCGGCTGGAATTTTATTTGAGGCGCGCGGATTGTGCGCGAAACTCGAAACCGGAGGCGGCGACAGGTTGAAATCGCCTGAGAATTCGGGAAACGCTATTAGCGGTTTCCATTCCGTGGAGCCTTCGCGTTGAGCGAGGGACTGGGCGTTGACGCGGTTTTCGGCAAACCACCGGCGGATTTGATCGGCGGTGATCGGCCCATATTGCCCGCCGTCTGTTCCTATAATCTTGTACATAATCTCATTTGGAGTCTGATTTAATTTTGTTTCCACGCAATACTACGGAAATGGCGGCCAAAGGTTGCGGAAAAATGGCTTTGAGAGAGATTGGTGCGGATAGCAGGACGTGAACCTGCGTTTTCGGGTTTTTCGACCTGCCGCCCACCGCCGATTGTTGCAGTAGATGTGTATCATCGCGTTGCAATGACTGACATTAAACATCAATAGTTTCAACGATTATATTTGCATCCGGTAGCAACGCGTGACGGGAAAGCGTGTGTCCAACTGTGTCAGAACTGTGTCGTGTACAAAATCGGGCTGGGTTTGTGTCAGGTTGTGTCGGGGCGAGAGGGGGGGCGCGGAGGCTGGCGCGCTAAGCAAATGAGATGGGTTTGGCTTCGCGAGGAAAAACGACCGCTACGGCAAGGACGACGGCTCCAACGTGGATTTGGAAGCCACTTTTACCAAGCCTGTGTGCTGTTTGTATGGCCCCGTCTCGCTGACTCTGAGTGTGTGTTCTCTTATCCGCATTCCATTTAGAGCTTGAACGGCGGCCCGAGCGCCTTCACGGGTTACCATCGTTAGATACCCGAAACCGCGCAGCTTTTGATCGGTGCGTTCTACCACAATATTAACATCCGCGACATTGCCGTATGCGGAAAACAGAACTTCCAGTTCGTTCTCTGACGTGGCCGGGGCCAGATTATCAATGTAAATTTTGTAGTTCATAATCGTTTTTATTTTGGAGTTTGTTTTTATTTTTTTGGTGAATTTCCAATCACTTTCCCAAATATTTTTCCGGGTTGCGTATCTGGTCCAGCCGTTCGGCTTCAAATTTTTTTTGGACCATCCACTGTCGCTTTTGTTTGAAAGCATCTGCGAACGATCCGGGAAGGAACCAGACTTGTTTGGCAAATTGAACTATAGGTCTCGATTTCGTACGACGTTCTCGTTGTCCCGTGGGCGAACAGCCAGGTTCCGGCCTCGTCATATGTTGGATCTTTCATGGTAATTCTCCTTAAACCTTTTTCACGCCCCAGGCATGAAAAAGGTGCGTCCGGGTGAAGTTGCGTTTCCGGATCAATTGCGCTTCGGCTTGCAGCCAGTTTTGCTGGTCGTGCCCGGACAGCGAACCCCCTTCAACGTATTTTGAGTGGGCTTTTTGGCCACTTCGTCCGGTGAAGGCGTAAATTTAATTTTATATTGGCCAATTCCCGCGGGGGCGACCGGCTGCGGGGAGCCGGCGGGTTTCCGGTCCGGCAGAAAATTATTTTGTTTCATAAGTGGAATATAGGTTCTCTCCCAATGTGTCCGCTATGCGGTGTTAGCCTGACAAGGGCCGGTATCGCGAGCGTCTCACTTCATGGCGGCCAGCAGTTCGTCCAGCGAAACGGTGGCAAAGCTGCTGGCGGAATCGCTCATTGCGTAGGGCATAATGAGTTCGCGCCCATGCAGCAAGGCGCCACAGGTATAAACAACATTTGGCACATAGCCCTCACGCTCCGTTTCGTGAGGACACAGCAAAGGTTCGCGCAGCCGACGGACGACCCGCGTCGGCTCATTCAGGTCAAGCAGGAATGCGCCGAGACAATACTTCCGCATCGCGCCGACCCCGTGGCTTAATACCAGCCAGCCTGCTTCAGTTTCAATGGGCGAACCGCAGTTGCCGATCTTGAAGAATTCCCACGGTTGTGCTGGAGGCAGCAATAGTTTCGGCTCGGACCAATAATGAATGTTATCGGAAAACATGATTAAAAGATTCTCGTCATCCTGGCGCGAGAGCATTGTATATCGTCCGTTGATTTTGCGCGGGAACAGAGCCATGCCTTTGTTCTGCACGGCGGGGCCGTTGAGCATTCTGAATTTGAAATGTAAAAAGTCCGGTGTCTCCAGTAATTGCGGCAAGGTGACCTTGCCGTCGTAGGCGGTATAAGTCGCGTAATAGTTGAAACGGCCATCGTCAGTTTGGAAGCAAACGAAGCGCGCGTCTTCGATGCCGTTGCTCTGGCTGGGCGCGGACGGAAAAAGAACGCGCTGCGAAAGATGGCTGTCCGGGGCGAAATTCACTTCATAATTGGATTCCGCCAGCAATAGGATACGGTGGGCCGCACCGGACGCCTCAACATCGGAGACATCCTTCAGACCTGACGCATGCAACACTGCGTGCAGTTGTTTCAAAGTAAAATCCTCATGAAGTTTGTCCAGCACACGACGGCAAAAATCATTTTGGACGCCCGCTCCTTCAAGCTTATTGACAAACAATCCCTTAGCGTAAGCAACATCAGGCACGCGCTCCGGCTCCGTTACAAATGGCATGGGTGGTGTGAGGGTGATGCTTCCTTGCGCGCTGACTGTGCCGGTGCGGAAGGCGATTGAGGAAATGTGCCCCTCGCCTGTAGCGCGCAAACTCAAGATGAAACGCAGTGACCCTGGCGGTAATCCACCTTGATCGGGATGCGGCACAATGGACGGATTGAACAGCGCCGCCGACTCGACCGAATACTCATGCGTGAAATAAGCACCGATGAGCATCTGCCGTTCGGGAGACGGCTGCGCCCTGGGCTCCAGGTAAATCTTCACCTGTTCAAAGCGCTTTCGGAAAAAGGCGTCAACGCGCTCGTGCCGGTTTGCAAACTCGTCAAAAATGCAGCCCAACAGCCTGACGGCCTCATCTTCCGGCAACGCCATCACACGTGAGACAATTCGCCGCGCGATGTCATCAGTGGAGGGGCGAAACGGACGCATTAACACACGTGAGCTATCCGGCGCCAATGTCGGGCCGGTGCGTTTGACGCGAAAGGGCAAGGGGACAACGGCAGTCATATATTTTTCACGGAAATATTCGTCACAGTATTCATTTGCCGGACGGTTCCTCGAAACTGGTGAGCGAATTTTGCAGTGCCTGCATTTCCGCAAGTGATAATAAAAAGGCCAGCGTGGATTCGGCCCCCTGGTTTTGGCTCAACCGGTCCATGTGCAGACCGTCACGACAGCCGCCGGTGCCCGGGTCGTAAAGCGCAAGGCCAAGATCGTTTCGACCAAGGAACCATTCGAATACGCGGCGCGCTTGTGTGACCCAGAAGGTGTCGCCAGTGGCCTGATACGCTTCGATGCAGGCAGAAATCGTTGCTTGGGCTTCGATGGGTTGCTGATCGAACATTGCCCGATCCTTTCCGCGCGGAAAAAATCCGTTTGATCCAACCGGACGAAATGATCCAGTCTCCGAAGTCTGGATTTTTGTCAGCCAGCGTAATGCTTTGAGGCCAAGTTCGAGCATCGACTTGTTATTCAGACAACGTCCGCTGAGAATCAATGAATGCGGGAGCTTCGCATTAGCATAGGAAACGACGTCTTCAAACCAGTTCCATTCGTCCGTCGCGGCATCCGCGTAGCGTTGCGTGAGTTTGGCCGTGAGTGATTCGCGGATCTGATTTGCTCGCCGGTCACCACCAAAGCGACGCAGATATTCGTCAATGCCAATCAACGTAAACGCCCAGGCGCGGGGCGAGGAAAATTCAGCGGCCACGGGCAGCGCCTGCTCGAAAAGTTGCGCCGCGAGCGCCTGAAAACTCCCTTGCCCAGCCTGTGACACGCACAATCCCAAGGCCCACAGCGCGTGACCCTGACAATCCTCCGAACCAACGTCCTCCAGCCAGTGCCGCTCGAAACCCATGAAGTTGCGAAAACGGTTGCGCTGGCGGTCGAACGCGTGGTTGAGAAAGGCCGCATAGGTCGCGGCCTGCGCGCTGAGTTGCTGCGAACCGTGTCCTAACTTTTGCAGCATCAATGACAGCACCAGCGCGCGAGCATTGTCGTCAGTGCAGTAACCTTCGGAAAAATTCGGCACGGTAAAGCTCGCGTGTTGGAAGATGCCGGTCGAATCACTCATGCGGAATAGGTGGTCCAGTTTTAATTCCGGCAATTGTCCGGGTTGTTCATCGAGCGTCTTGATGGGTGAGGACTTTCGCCCGACGAAACTGTGGTCCTGTCGCGCCTGTTCAAATGATTTCGCATAGAGTTGCGCCACGCGGCTCCAGACCATGTCGCGCCCCAGCTTGTAGGCGTTCTTGCGCATGGAATGGCGCAACGGTTCGTTGCGCAACAATTCCACCACGGCGACGGCAATGGCCCCGGGGTCACGGAAGGGCACGAGCTTGCCGCGTTCCTCCGTCAATAATTCCGCCGCGTGCCAGTAGGGCGTGGAGACCACGGCGTTTCCCGCGCCGAACGCATAGGCCAAAGTGCCGGAAGTGATTTGTGATTCGGTCAGATAGGGTGTGAGATAAATATCGGCCGCGCCGATGAACCGCATGAGTTCTTCCAGTTCGACAAAGCGGTTGAAAAACACGACATGCTTTTGCACGCCGAGGTCTTTTGCCAGCCGCTCCAAACTCAAACGGTAAGCTTCACCTTCGTCGCGCAGCAGATTCGGATGCGTCTGGCCCAGCACGATATAGACGATGTTGGGGAATTCACGGATAATGTCCGGCAGCGCGCGCAACGCAAACTCAATGCCTTTGTTCGGAGACAACAAACCGAAGGTGAGCAACACCTGTCTGCCCGCGACACCGAATTCGTCCTTGAAATAATTTGGGTCCGCAAAAGGCATGGCGGGAATGCCGTGCGGGATCAGATCAACTTTGGCCGCCGGGGCGTGATAAATATCACCGAGAAATTCCCGGCCCCGTTCACTCATCACTACCAACCGGGTTGAAAGCCGGATCAACTCACGCATCACGCGCCGTTGCTCGGTATTTGGCTCGCGCAAGACTGTATGGAGCGTTGTGACAATCGGCATTTGTAATTCGCGCAGCAGCGCCAGCACATGACCGCCGGCTGGTCCCCCAAAGATGCCGAATTCATGCTCCACGCAAACGACGTCCACATCAGTAATATTCAGGAAATCCGACGCGCGCAGATAGGAAGTCAGGTCCTGCTCCGCAATCTCAAAGCGCACTTCCGCCGGGTATTCATAACCCCCCGCGATATCGTTGACCGGCACGACCAGGCATTGGATGTCTGGAAATTCCGTGGTTACTGCGCGGCACAAGTCGGTCGTGAACGTCGCGATGCCGCATTTTCGCGGCAGATAATCGCCGAGAAAAGCAACTCTGCGTATGTCGGAAATGCCCGGCATGAATCGTTTTCAGACTGTGTTCGTGGCTTTCGGATCTTTGAATTCAAAGTGGACAAGCAGACGGCGCATCTTTAATGAACGCTTCCTATCGCACCTGCGGGACGCGGATGTCCCCGCTGTGATTGAGAATGCCGAAGGCAAACAAGAGCCATCCGACGACGCAAATCACCACGACCGTGTTGAGAATGCTTTTGATTTTTCCGTCCGTCGGAATATACGTATTGACCAGCCAGAGCAACACGCCGATGACGACCAGGGTGATGACGAGTAAAATCAGGGACATATATTGCCTCCGATTTGGATGAGTGTTTTATTTTTCATAGCCAAACTTAAGCGGGAACACGGAAAGGCGCTATGGGGTGTTACCCTACGTGATACAGGCTACTCAGTTTGCGTCACACTACCAATGGCCGTATTTAAAATTACCAGGAATACGAACGGGTTCCTGGCCAGCCGGTAGGTGAATCGTTTCCAGCGGGTCGCTTCCAGATCTTCCTCCACGGTCAATGTCCAGACCGAACCCAGCCCGCGCCGGTCCAGGTCGCCCCACGCCGAACGGTGGACGGCATGTTCCCAGCGCCAAAATTGATACGGAGTGAATGTGAGAACGCCGGTGATGAATCTCCAAATATCATCGGCCTTCCGGGACTTGAAAAAAGAACCGTGGCCGCAATCATGGTGAATTATGAACAACCGCACCAGGAATCCACCAGCCAGTATGGCCAGCGGGAGCGTAATCCACCACGAAACCGCGAGACTGAGGTAAATTAAATACCAGAGAGCGGCATAAGGAACGAGCGAATTGATAATCTGCCACGTGCTGCGCCACCGGGAAGGCTGCTGATATTTGGCCACAATTTTCTTCCAGGCTACGGTCTCGCTCGCTCGCTCGCTTACGGTCAAATCCGGAGTTTCACCGGTTTGCAACTGTCTTTTCATCGTAGTAAGTTAAACGGATTGGCTGGCGGGTGCTATGGGGTAAACACCCCATAGATGGTTACGCATCATAATGGGAAAATTCGGATTATTGATGAAAGATAACGACAAACGGGTAGCACTCATCCGCTTGAGGGACATAATCTATTCGGGAGTCCGGCCAACCATGCGCGAGTGCGGATTTTCGGCAGAAAACGTTGAGGAACTCGTCAAAGAAGGGCTGATACTGCCAAGTGGCAAAATGTCTGGCGAGGAATCCGACAGATGCGTGATTGAAGAAGTTTCCCCCGCTGGACATGCTTTTATCTTGCGGCATCACACGTTTTACGACCCACGCAACCTCCCGCCCGTGGCGGCGTGAGTTTATGTTATGATTCATCGCCTTCCGCAATTGTCGCTTCACATGCGTCTCATTCTGGCAAAGTGATATATCCGAATTTTTGAAAATCCATGATTGAACCGCTGCTGCTGACTACTACCCGGGTCTCGACTTTTGACGGCAATCGCCCGCTGACCGGCGCGAGCGGTTTTTTCTTCGAGCGCGAGGACCGGCTCTTCCTGGTGACGAGCCGGCACGTGTTACTCGATGAACCAAGCAAACATTTTCCCGATCGTATCGAAATCGAACTTCATACCGATATCAAGAATCTAACACGTTCGATTGGTCTATCAGTGCTGCTATATAAGGAGGGCAAGAGTATTTGGCGCCACGGCAAAGATACCGGTGGCAAGATCGACGTGGCGGTGATTGAACTGGAGCGCGCGGCGCTGCCCGGGACGGTCGCGTTGCAGTGCTTCACGCCCTCGCACCTGCAGCGCTCCCTCGAAGACGTAGGAGTGGGCACTTCGCTGCTGATTGTCGGCTTCCCCCTGGGATTCCACGATGAACTGCACCACTTGCCTGTGGTCCGGCAAGCGGCGATTGCCTCATCCTTCGGTCTGCGTTTTCAGGGGTTGGGCTACTTTCTCACCGATGCACGAATGCACCGCGGTACCAGTGGCGCGCCAGTAGTGATGCAAAACGGCCCGGATGGACAAATGCCCTGGAAGCTGCTTGGAGTGCATTCCGCTCGCATGGATGTGGGCGGCCGGGACTTGCAACTCGATGAGACCCTGGGACTGAACTGCGCGTGGTACGCTGACATTCTTCTCACTTTGACGACATAAGTCGTTAAACGATGGTCAACTGGACGCTGCTCTCGATGATGCCCGCGCCGATGGCATAGCGGGTAAGCCCGGCGGTATCATGGATGTCGAGCTTCCGCATGAGATGCTCGCGATGCTTTTCAACAGTCTTAATGCCGATGCCCGATTCCGACGCGTTTTGTTTATTAGTCTTGCCTTCCGCAATGAGCTGAAGCACTTCCATCTCGCGCGAAGTACGGGCGGGTTTTTTGTCGAGCTGCCCCGCGCGGCCGGCCGGTTGTGGGCTGAGGCGATGGAGACGCAGGGAGACTGAGGAACTGAAAAATGTTTTCCCCTGATGTATTTCCCGGATTGCCCGACACACTTCGTGGGAAGATGTTTGTTTGATCAGAAATCCCATCGCGCCGGCCTCGGTTGCATTTTTGAAATACGCGTCATCGCTGTGCGCGGATAGAATCAGTATTCTGGTGCCGGGGACAATAATCTGAAAGAACTGTCGTTGGGGTGGCAAATTTACACTGATAATAACAACAATCATTATCCGGCAAACGGTTCAACAACAATGGGCTCTCCATCTTCGGCTGGCGAAGACAGTCGTAATCCTTCTTGGGTATTTACACAAGCGGTTCTGCTCCGGAGACAGCCCAGTAATTTGGCATTTGATTTTATTCTCGTGCTTCTCAGCCCTTCATGCAATCCACTTACCGTCGCCATGGATTGCATTCCTAGTCTCAACCTGGTCCAGCGTAGAGGTTCTCGCTGGCTGTTTCCGAAGAACATCGGGAAAATGACTGTTTGTCCGAACCGTAGACGCTACTTTCTTGCGGCACGGCAGCATGACCACGGGGATTGAACATGAAAAACATGGACTCTTGACCCCGGAGTCAGAAAGTGAGAAAACGGCTGCGGCCCCAGCCGCGCGTGTAACTAGCACCGTCCGTACTGCCGAAGTCGACGTCGGTAACGAACGTCAAAGAGGGCGAGTCCTGAGAAATCCAGGTATGACGGTGGAGACGGGTTCAAATCCTGGCCCTGGCGCGCCAATTTATGACCAAAGCAAAATCCGAAACACCGCAGCAGCACTGGGCGCGGATGCTGCGCTGGAAGCAGGAGGACATATTGGCGCGGAAGGAGGGAAAATTGATGCCATTGGATCGTCGGCCGGCGATTCGCTTTGGCACGGCTGCATTAACGAGCGAATCTGAGGAGCCCGCGAGGAAATGCCCGCTGCGCGGCCTATAGTACCGTCGGCAATCCATTTTTGCACCGCAATGAGTTTCCGTCTTTAACCAACCGCCTCAATTCCTTCATGTCTTCGGGAATAGGGGGACGTCGATTCATGCTGCTTAAATGACTGGAATGGATGAACCGGAAGGTTGGTAGGGATTACGAGGCTCATTACCCTTCATCTCTCGCACTGCCTTCATAAAGCACCCGGCCGGTGCGTTTGCAGACGATAACAATGTTGGACGACTTGAGACCTGGTGCGTCGCCGGGGTTTTCACTCTTGTACACCACCCATACATCTTCTCGCGTGCAGGCGCCTGGCACACCGACACCCAGACGGGCGTCCGCGCCGTCCAGCACGGTTGCAGTCTCAAACATGCGCTTCGCAACATACTGCGCGGCCAGTTGCCGCGCTCGGTTTAGCGTGATGAAATCATTCATATTCGGCTGACTCCTAATGGTTTCTGCCGGTCGCAATTCCTTCGGTTGTTTTGGGAATTGCGGTTCAAAATGGCTGCTAATTTTGCTCCTGTTTGGCAGTCAAGGCAAGTGCTCCAGCGGCAGAAAATAAAATAAGATGCGCAGTTTGGAATTGTGCGCCATCCGATTCCATGAAAATCATTGAAACCGCTATGAAAACTCCTGAAATCGAACGCCTGCAAAATGCACTTACAGAGTTGACCGCAGTAATTGTCAAAATTGTCACCGAGAGGGTCGATGAAGCCCTGGCTCAACTATTGCCAATAACAAACCCTTCAAACAATTCTGACAAAATGCTGATAGAAAACGGTGAAACCACTAGGTCGCCAGCAACGCCACTTCTGTACGACATCAAGCGTGCAGCCGCCCGTCTATCAATGAGCGCCCCAAGCGTTCGGAAGCTAATCCGACAGGGCCGGATACGGCCGGTCGCTGATTTCCGTAAGGTTTTGATCCCGGAGTCTGAATTGCAACGTTTCGCGGGACCATAACGAGCGGCACCTCACTGAAGTAAAATTAAAAGCGAAAAATATTGCCCAACTCCGTGAAATGTGCCAGGTCATGCAATTTTAACCCGTGTGCAGGCATGTAGAACACCTGTCCTATCGCGAAACGTTCGCCGCATGGCAAATAATAGGATGAAACCAGGGCCGGAGCCGATGCAGAATGGATTCCTACAGATATAGTACGATTAATGCTTTTGACGGGACTTTTCAAAAATATCAAATTTTGAAAACACAAATGGCAGCGCTATTGCCCGCAGTTGCCGTCGTACAACCGGAGAACGCTTGGCACCGACCCCAGTTCGAAGTAGTCTTCGCCGCGCAGCAACCCAGGACCATAAGGGTTTGTGGATCCGCCTTGCGGAGGTGACCTTATCCCAGTCCCTGGGCCGGTCGCGCCCTTTTCAACACAATAATATATGAAAGATGACATTCGCTATTCTGAACTCCTCTTTTTGCGAGATTTGGAAAAAAATCCACTCACCTATTTCAATCCGAATAACCCAAATCAGACTGAAAATCTCGGCTTAAACCAGATAACCTGCATCGAGATGCTAATCGCGCTGCTTGAGGAGTTGTATATTCAGTCAAATCAGGACGATCTCCAAATGCTAGTGTGGCAACTTCGGGGAGAAGGACGTGAAGAAAAAGCCGCGAAAAATTATCCCCACTTAATGAGGGGTGCTGGTTGGCCGCGCCTAGAGATTTTTAACGCTTTCTTGAGCAATCGGGCATTTCAATTCCGAATCACGTATCGCGGACTACGCAGAATCGAGGAATTGCGTGACCTACTCAAGCGTGACCGAATCCTTGAGCATTTTGGAGTGTTGTTGGATATCCGCTATTTTCATAGAGACCTGACAGACGCGCTCAGCAGACCCGCTGACGTGCCCGTTTCCGTGATCCGGCTAGATTTGGACGGCTTTAAGAATGTAAATGACAGTTGCGGCCACCATGCTGGTGATGTCGTATTGAAGTCCTATCTCGAAGTCGTCAGGAACTGCCTCGGCTCACTTGGCGATGGATATAGAGCAGGTGGAGATGAGGTTGCCGCACTTTTGATTGGTCAGGACAAGGACCGAACGAAGCAGATTGCGGAAAACATGAGAGCATGCGTTAAGAACATGCATTGCACCTTCAAGGGCAAAATTCTGCCCGCAGTAACTGCGAGTATTGGGGTGGCAACTGGTCCGCCGGATTTGAGAGATCTGGATTTGGCCGACACAGCCGACAAGCGTCAAGTCCGAGCGAAGAAGGAAGGAAAGGATCAGGTTATTTCCGAATAGTTGAGTAGAGGTTTGACTGAAACCTGCAAACGACGCCTGTCTTATTTGGTGAGTTTTCGGCCTGTTCTTTTGCCTTTTTTGAGTGGTCCTGGCAAGTCGGTAGGTCGGCCACACCGCAATTATTCTCCACTAAAGGCGTCGCCACGGTCTGCCGACATGCGCGTGCCCAGCGTTTCGCCCGTGTCGTTAAGCGTCGCCAATATGGGCAACTTGTGGGAAAGCCTGTGATCCACGATGGCAAATATGGCTGATTCAAATGAATCCGTGAGCTTGGCCTTAAATATGTCGTCGAGGAACAAAAGACCGCAACGGCTGTAGCCATTGACCCAAGCCTGAGCCTCACCAGGGCTGACGGCATAGGAAGCGGTGTAGTCAAAGCCGGCCATGGAGTCGAGTACCCTGACGGATTTTCCGGCATCGAAGACCTTTCGGAGAAGTAGCCATGCGCAGCGGCTTTTACCGCGCCGCGTACCTCCATGAAGCAGCAGACCCGTGGGACCATAATTCCATGCTAACACATCCGACGCTTTGTCCGGGTTCGGCAGCTTTTCAATTTGAGTCTCACGGTAGGCCGGCGGGCAAATTGCCTTCCATCTGTCCTCGCGCTCCTGGTTTACCCTCGCCAATTCAGCCTTTATGGCTGCCTCCTGCCGCTTGCTAGCGCAATTGGGACAGAACGGGATTAGCCGGCTCAGAAACGGAGTGTCAGGGATATCGAATTGCATGGCGCAGTCTTCGTTTTTACATGTCTTGGTCATAGTCAGAATCCTTTAGAATGATCGGGTTTGCGTTGAAATTTTCCATTGCGGCCAACAACCACGGGTGTGGTCGGTCTGCCATCCTGCTCCCACCAGCCTTTGCAGCGCCGGGCGTAGGCGTGCCAGTTCGACATTCGCTTCCTGCGGAATATTGGTGCGGATAGCAGGACTTGAACCTGCACGGGTTGCCCCACTACCACCTCAAAGTAGCGTGTCTGCCAATTCCACCATATCCGCGCCAATCAAACAATATGGAAGAAAGAGGACAAAGGCAAGGGGTTCGTTGAAGCGTTGAAGCGGTTTTTATTCCGCGGTTAACCCAACATATAATGGGTTCGCCGGGCGCCGCGTTAAGCTCATTATCGCTCGACGGCGGCGGCGCGTTGCAATTTGCCGTCGCGAATAATTTCACGAACGCCGCAGTCAGCAAAATCACAAGCGACAACACTGGCGTCATCTCCATCAGCGCCACGCCCATCGCTCTGGCGTATCCATCGCAATATCCGTTGATTAATTGCCCGGGCGGCGGCGCGAGCGGCATCAAGCTGGCCCTCGGCGCATTGGCGGCCGGCTACCAAGGGATATATCTCCAACGACAATTCGAGCACGATTTGGCTGGTGGTGACAAACGGCCCGGCGCTGCCGAAATTAGTCCAATGGAGCGGCGTGGCAATCGATAATTGGGATACAATCAGTTTGAACTGGACCAACGCCGGCGCGCCCGCTGCATATAACGAAGGAAACCAGGTGCTGTTTAATGACATGGCCCGCACCGGCACGGTCAACCTGACCGGAACTGCGCAACACGCACCGCTAAGCTGGACCGTGACCAATAATGCCCTGAATTATATTTTTGCCGGGAGCAACAGCGTGGGAGGAACTGCGGCGCTGGTGAAGTCCGGCGCGGGATCCGCAACTCTTTCAGAGAGCAACGATGACTTCATCGGTGGGATTGTGGTAAATGGAGGAACGCTCATCCTCGATGAATCAGACAGCGCCATTTCCGGAAGCCCGTCGGGCTGGCATCTTTCTAGAAAAGCGAACAAAAGGATTTCGACCCATATCAGGCAGCCTCGCTCTTGTTCTCTTTGCACTCCTCATAAAAAGCTTCCCATTTCCCCTCTTCCTCAAATGCACTGCGCGGAACAACAAATGCGTTGTGCTGACCCAGGAACATAAAAATGTGGGAACGCGTGCGAACCAGCTTCCGGACGACAGACCATTTAGTCTCTGAACGGCTATAGTCGGACTCCGTAAAGAATGATTCGCCACCGGTCTTGAGGGTGCGCTGACAGTAGAGCTGTTTGTCCCTCGGAAAAATCATCGGGAGTATGGTAACGACAGCGAGGAAGCCCAATATAAATGCAATGAGCAGTAACTCGACCACAATGAATACAAAAACGCAAACAACCAGTGACACGCCTGCCGCCGCCTCGCGCGTCGCGGGCAACACCACCTGCGACGTGACAAAGAGGAAAAAGCCGACTGACGTCAAAATGATGACCGGATTGCGGGGGGCGCAATAGGCCTGAAATGCAAGCCAATCTCGAAATCTATTGCGATACGTTATTGTCATACTACGCGAGTTTTTGGCCATCAATCGCCGCAGGTTCAATGCCAAAATTTGACGCTTTTAGAGGCGGAAAGGGATGCTGATGCCGAGTTACAGCCATGGGTTATGCATTTTCCGAACGAACAAAGGATTGGATACTTTCGATGTCAGAGGCCATGGCCGTTGCAATTTGCAACGCGCCCGAGTCGTTGCCTCTACCTCACGTCAAAATTCCGCAAAACCCCAATAAAACCGAGTTTTTTGTCCAAAAGCTCCGTTCGTTTCTCGTTGCCACGCCTATAGACAAAAAATGTGTGTGCACAGGGTCCCTGAAACCCTTCCGTGGGCACACTAAAAATCCAATCCTTACGCCGGCTGTAGCGTCTCACTCGCTTTGCGATCAATTTGTTCTGACATGTCTTTGCCGGGTGGGCCACTGCTTTTGCTGTTCCAGCGCTGACCGTAGCGTTCGTTAAAGACGAACTCTTCGAGTGCCAGCCGTCCGGCGTATGGCTTGTCCGGCTCTTTTGCAAAACCGATGGCCATGAGAGCGACCACTTCCGCGTCGCCAGGCAAATTAAACTCCCGCTTTACGGCCTCAGGATCGAAGCCTTCCATCGGGGCCGTGTCCAGACCGTACGTTTCCGCCACCAGCATCATCGTCGTGAATGCGATCATGGTGTGTCGATTGAGCCAGACGGGCTGGGGAATTCCGTGTTCCAGAAAATTTGAAGCCTGCTCTTTAATCTTCGTGACCATGTCCGGCTTTCCGAAGCCGCGCCGAACGCCTTCCTGAAAAATGGCGTCGATGTAGTTTTTCCACTCCTCGCGAATGGCAAACGCGATGATCATCACCGGCGCTTCCCCGACTTTCTCCTGATTATAAGCGGCCTTCTTTAATCGCTCGCGGTTTTCCCTTTCCCGCACCACGACGAATCGCCAGGGTTGCAGGTTGTATCCCGACGGCGCTTGCGCCCCGAATTGGAGAATTGCATCGAGATATTCTTCCGGCGCCGGGTCGGGTTTGAAATGCGACGTGGCGCGGCGATCCAGCAATGCCTGCGTCAACGGTTTCATGGGTTTGCCATCCGGGCAATGCTCCGGAAAGGCAGCTGGTTTGTCGCGAAACAGGGCTTTCATTTTAATCTTCGGGCGGTCATGCGAAATCAGCGTTAATTGCGCTTGAAGAATTGCACCTCGAGCTCGTGGCGTTTGGCTTGTTCCAGAGTTTGAAACGTCCCCAGGTTTCTGCGCTCTCCGGTCGACGGATTGCGTTTGCGCGAATAAAGTCGATAGCCGCCGTTCCTTAGTTTTCGTATCATAATACCCTCTGTTTGTCCTTAGCCCGAACCGTGCCAATGGCTTCACGCTGGAAAATGCGTCGGAAAATGCAGAATGCAATTTTTCGTTGAGCGCGTCGTGCAAAACTTCAAAGCGGAAGGCAAATAGGGTGAATGGGACTGACGGGACGCATCGAGGCCGATCGCGTAAATTGTAAATCGTAAATAAAAAAAACAACCCCTTTACACTCTTGCGGAACGGCGGTACAGTCGCACTATGGCTGCCGAATACGACGCCACAGAATTTATTGACACCGATTTTCGGGCGCATAAGTCGCCCGGAGCCGCGCCCTCGCGGGAAGACGTGGACCGGAAGGTTGTCGAGGCGCAGCAAAAGCTCGCCGAACTCAAGCGCGCCCAGGAAGAACTCGAGCGTGAGCGGGCGTCACTCGAAGAATTGCGGCGCCGCCAGCTCGAATTTCAAAATGGCCGTCAGGAAATCCTGCATAATTTGACACGCGGCCTCGGTCTTCTGGAAGAGGCCGAGTTTAACGCCCGCCGCGAAAGCGAGCAAATGGCCAAAACCATCGGCGATTTCCGCGATGTCCTGTCAAAAGTTGAAGCAATCCGAGAGGACCAATGGAGCAAGGAGAATCTCGCCGTGGAACTCACGCGCGCCCTCACTGCGATTGAAAATGCGCGCATGGAATTTAACTCAGCCCGCCTGAAAATTCCGGTGCTGGCCGGCGAAAGCGCGCAAAAGCCTGAAATGCCCGCCGCTCCCGCGCCGACGCCGACGCCATTTGCCAACTTGAGCTTCTGGCAGCTCTGCAAATTCGGTTTGGCGATGACCTGGCCGTTCCTGCTCGTCGGTCTGGGCGTGATCGGCCTGCTGATCGCTTTATTGACGTCCTCGCCCCCGCCGCACCGGTGATTGTAATATGGCGGCTGCGAAGAAAAAGGGGAACAAAGAGGCGCCCATCGACCCCATATCCGAACGAGCCCGCGCGCTCAATGATCAAATATCTTCACTGGAAGCGGAAATAAAAAAGCTGGATTCCCAAATTCAGCGAGCGCCTTCGCCGAAACTTCGCTCTACCGCCATCCCTCACGGCAATACCGTAACCCGAAAACCTGATCCGGCGTCGGCGCCGCCAAAATCCGCCGCGGCGGCAGAGCCGGTATTTGAGGAAATCAAAACGCTTAAACCCGCCGATGAAGCGGAGCCGGCCGACCGATTCAATGAATTGGGCGTCCGAAAATACGATCTTCCCGGGCTGTTGCAGAAAGTTCGCGGCGTCTTCAAACGGCCCACGGCCAACAACCCGCGTCTGGTCCATTATCTTGCCGCCGGCGGGGTCCATGGTTTGCGCCCGTTGCGTTATGAAAAGCGGGTGGCGCGGAATCGGTTTTGGCTTCTGACCATTACCTTGCTCTTTATCCTGATTGGAATTCTTTTAGCCTTTCTTCACAGCCGATGAAAACGCAAACGTTTACGCTTCCAATTCCCGCCAGCGCGGGAGAATTTCTGGCGCACTATTCGCAACGCGGGCTGGCAGGGCTCAACTTTCCGGGTCGGCATGATTCGGCCCGGACCCCGGCGCCGGAAGGGGCCGTTCCGTCTGAAGTCAGTGAGTGGCATCGGACAACCAAATCTGCCCTGGACAAGCTTCTGGCGGGCGAAAAACAGGTGAAATTTCCCCCGCTGGATCTTTGCGGCACGGAATTTCAAAAGAAAGTCTGGCGTGAGATGCTGAAAATTGCCTCGGGCAAAACCAAGAGCTACGGCGAAATCGCCGAGGCCATCGGCAAACCGGGCGCGGTTCGCGCAGTTGGCGGCGCCTGCGGCGCCAATCGCATCCCCGTATTTGTGCCGTGCCATCGCGTGCTGGCCGCGAACAAAAAAATCGGCGGCTTTTCCAGCGGCCTGCATTGGAAACGGCGCCTGCTTGAGAGCGAAGGAGTTATCATTTAGCTGACAGATGCGGTCAACTTGCCGGCCGCAGACAACGAATTAAATTCGTTGTATCGGCGTTGCCGATTTCTTTTGCAAGCGCGGCGACGGCGGTCGCCACTTGCCCTGGGCGGTTCGGTCTTACTGTGTTTTGGCCTTCCAAATGGACTTGCCGCGAACAGGGTTTCGGGCATAATTATGAGTTCAATGGTTCGGGGCGTAGCGTAGCTTGGTATGCGCGCTTGCTTGGGGTGCAAGAGGTCGTGAGTTCAAATCTCACCGCCCCGACCATTCTTTTCAAGGTTTTTGAGGGTTATGCTTGAAATCCTAACAAAATCCTAACACAATTGGGGCATGAAAAGTGCCCCTGCCAAAACTTCGGGGTGGCCGAAGGTCATCCGTAACGGATCGGTTGTCGTCAAAATCTACCGGGTCGAAAACAAAGGCCGGGAAAGTTTCACCCTCTCCTATCACGCTGCCGGCAAGCGCGTCCTCAAAATGTTCGCCGGCCTTGACGAGGCCGTCGCCGAAGGCAAATCGAAGGCCACTACGCTTGCCAACGGTGAACTGGATGCCCTGCACCTGCGCGCCGAGGACGCACGGGTTTATGTCTATTGCGCCCAAATGGCAAAGTCCACCGGCATACCTTTGGATTTGCTGGTGAAAGATGCCGTCGAGGCGGTGAAGATTGTGGACGGCAAGGTGTCACTGCTGGAAATGGCCAAGGAATTTAAGCGGCGAAAAATGCACGAGCTGCCCGACAAAATGCTGCCGGTGGCCGTGGATGAAATGATCGAGACGCGAACCAAGGACGGCACGGGCGACGCCTATGTGAGAGTGCTCAAGGTTTATCTGAATCAACTCAAGGAAAGTTTCAATTGTCAACTGCGGACGGTGACGACGGGACAACTTGCGGATTATCTCCGCAATCAGGATGTGTCGGCGCGAAGCAAAAATAACGCGCGGGCGACCATCGGCGCGTTTTTCAAATTCTGCAAGGAACGCGGGTGGCTGCCGCGCGACCATGAAGGCATTGAACTGGTGCCGAAGTTCAAGGAGAAGCCAACGGACATCACGATTTATTCGCCGTGGGAGGTCACACAATTTCTGAATCACTCGCGGCCGGAAATGGTGCCGTTCCTAGCCATTGGTGCATTTGCTGGACTGCGGTCTGCGGAAATTGAACGGCTGGACTGGAGCGAAGTCCATCTGGATGACAAATTCATCGAGATCAAGGCGGCCAAAGCCAAGACCGCCAGCCGGCGCATTGTGCCTATCACCAGCAACCTCGCGAAGTGGTTGAAAGACTACGTCAAAGATGAGGGGCGCGTCGTGCCGTTCGACAACGTAAACAAACAAATTGGCTGGCTCGTCGAGGACACGAACCTGGCGCTCAAAGAGGCGGCAAAAAAAGACGGCAAAGACCCGGAAAAGGCGAAAAAGGTAAAATGGAAAAAGAACGCGCTGCGGCACTCATTCATTTCCTACCGCGTGGCGGAGATACAGGATGTGGCGAAAGTGGCACTGGAAGCGGGCAACTCGCCGCAAATCATTTTCCAGCACTACCGCGAGTTAGTGCAACCCAAGCAAGCAAAGGAATGGTTCGCGATTGCGCCGGTCTGATCGTTTGACAATGGTGACAACGCAGCGAATATTGCGAATGCCACGGCGTCTGAGCGAACGTGGCGCATGCGGGCGTCCAATGAATAAGACATCCGTGGCTGTCCGTTGGCATTGTAAAGCGTGACGCTCCGCATTGTGTGGTTCTTCGGAACGGGTGAAAACCTGCCCAGGAGGACCTCCCAATGAGAAGGCGCCGTAAAGTGCGACGATTCAGTTGGGCCGGCACTGCACTACAGATGCTGGCCATAATGAAAATTGTCGCTGAAATAACGGACCTCATTCTCCGTCAATGGAGATGATTAGCCCTCGGCGGTAGCGAAAGCTGCCGCCGATTATTTTTGGTTTCCAGCCAGAACGACAAGCCGACGAACGATGCGGGCGTCGAGTCTGAATCATCATTGGGCTATGGATCGGCATTTGATCGCACCTGTGCCCGACAGCAAATAGTCCGCAGGCATCTGGCGGGTGAATGAGGCGCGGCTGGATGATCGCATCGAGGGGCAACGCGAACTGGTGGCGATTGCGGGCAAGGCGGTCATCCCGTCAGGAGAGGAGAATTATTTTACGGCTCGGTAATGCCTGCGGTAACGAGTGGAACATTTGGTGGCTGCCTCCTGAAAATGCTACCGGGACCTGTCAACGAAGATGCTGATGATGTTGTGACGCTGTCAGCGTTCGGATTCATTGAGGTTGAGTGCATATTCGGCGACAGATGAATTGTTTGCCGTTGTCAGGGATAAATTTCCGGTGTTAGCACTTCCAAACATGACATGCAGACTCCGAGCGTGATTCCTAAGCGCAAACTCTTGGCGCAGCGAACGCGGTCAGGGAGGAACGAAAAACGGCGAGCCATTTTTGTTTGAGCCGTTTTTCGTAGTGTCCTTGACGGCGCGAGCGAGCCATATAATTCCAGCGCGAGGCACGCTCGGTCAGTGGCTTTTCCCGCTTCAACGAATCTGACTCCAATTTTAATTGCACCTGAATAATCGTGGTCGGTGGTGTTTGTTATGCAACACAAACACCACAAGCGGGAATGTATCAATTGCAAACGGGCATTTGTTCCCGATCCCCGCAGCCGCCATCGCCAGATGTTTTGCTCAAAACCCGCCTGCAAAAAAGCCAGCAAGGCGCTGAGTCAAAAATTCTGGCACGCCAAGCCGGAAAACCAGGATTACTGGCGCGGGCCGGATCAACTGGAGCGCGTGCGCGCCTGGCGTAAAACCCACCCCTTCTATTGGAAAAAACCGAAAAAATCAAAGTCCTGACATTGCGTTACAAGATGACATAGCCACTTCGCCGCCAACTTGTAAAATGCAGGCAAAATTTTCACCATGAAAAATGATGATGACATAAATTCGCAAAAACGGTCTGCCGCGTATGCAAGAAACGCCGATGGCCGGCCAAATTGTTTCATCGGCGAGCAAATGGCTGCCATCCGCGAATACGCCCAACGCCGGGAATTGGAAATCGTAAAAACGTATGCGGATGGCGGCGAAGCGGATTGAGCCGTTGTTTGGGGTCAAAAATAAACGCTTTTGAAAACATGGGCAAAGAAGACAAAAACGCCGCACTCAATCGCGCCGCTGCCTATGTGCGCATGTCCACGGAGCATCAGCAATACTCCACCAGCAACCAGATGGATGTCATTCTTGACTACGCCAAGCGCCGGGGGTTGGAAATCGTCAAAATATATTCGGACGAGGGCAAAAGCGGTTTGAACATTGAAGGCCGAGAAGCGTTGTCGCAAATGCTGGAAGATGTTCGGAGTGGCCGGATCAATTTTGGCAACATCCTCGTCTATGACGTGAGCCGGTGGGGACGATTTCAAGACCCCGATGAAAGCGCCCATTATGAATACACCTGCCGCAATGCCGGCGTCGCGGTGCATTACTGCGCGGAGCAGTTTGAAAATGACGGCAGCCCGGTGTCCACCATCGTCAAAGGCGTCAAACGCGCGATGGCCGGCGAATATAGCCGCGAGCTGTCATCAAAAGTATTTCAGGGTGCGTGCCGGCTGATTAAGGAGGGATTCAAGCAGGGCGGAACGGCCGGTTTCGGTTTGCGCCGGATGCTGATTGACCAGAGCGGGCAGCGAAAGGGGCTGTTGAAGATGGGCGAGCACAAAAGCATCCAGACCGACCGCGTGGTGCTGGTGCGCGGACCGAATGATGAAGTCAAAACTGTGCAATGGATTTATCGGACTTTTCTCGACGACAAGAACGAATCCGAAATCGCCGACGCTCTAAATGGAAAAGGCATCGTCACGGATTTTGGCCGGTCATGGACGCGCAGCACCGTTCACCAAGTTCTCACCAATGAAAAATATATCGGCAACAACGTCTATCACCGCACATCCTTCAAACTGAAACGCAAGCATGTTGAAAACCCGCCGGAACGGTGGGTGCGCGCCGATGGCGTTTTTGAGGGCATCATTGAACCGGAGCAATTTTTCAAGGTGCGCGAAATCATTCTAGCGCGCAGCCGGAAATTCACCGATGAGGAGATGCTGGAAAAACTGCGCGGCCTGTTGAGCCAGCACGGTCATATCAGCGGCATCCTGATTGACGAGGCGGAAGATTTTCCCTCGAGCGCAGCCTATCGGCATCGCTTCGGCAGCCTGGTTTCAGCCTACAAACTCATCGGTTACGATTCGGGGATTGATTTTACATTCATCGAGGATAACCGTCGGTTGCGCCAACAGCGGCCAGACCTCGTGGCGTCCGTGATACAAAAAATCATCGCGTTGGGCGGGACGGCCATCGGGGACGACGAATCAGATTTAGTGCTGGTGAACGGCGAACTGCGGGTTTCCATCGTCCTGTGCCGGCACACAACGACTTTTGCCGGTTCGTCGCGCTGGCTGATTCGGCTGGATGCCGGATTGAAACCCGACATCACCATCGCCGTCCGCATGGACACGATCAACGAGGGCATCCGGGATTATTACATCCTGCCGGGCATTGACATGACGTGGGAAAACCTGCGGATCGCCGAATTCAACGGTGTTTATCTGGACACCTACCGTTTCGACACGCTGGACAATTTTTTTGCCATGACCGAACGGGTCAGACTTGAGGAGATTTTATGAATGATGAAATTAAAATGATACCGATTGACCGGATTTACATTTTGAACCCACGCTACCGCGACCAGAAAAAATTCGCGCTGATAGTCCAAAGCATCAAAAATGTCGGACTAAAAATGCCGATTCAAGTCAGCATCCGGTCAGTGAATGAAACGTCCGGCCCTGAATACGATTTGATATGCGGCCAAGGGCGCCTCGAAGCGTTCAAGGCGCTGGGACACACGGAAATTCCGGCCATCGTGGTGGATATTTCCAGGGAGGAACGGCTGATTCGCAGTCTGGTGGAAAACATTGCGCGGCGCTATCCGCAGCCGCTGGATTTGATCAATGAAATCGAACGGCTAAAGACGCTCGGTTACAGCGTAGGAGAAATCAGCAAAAAGCTGGATGTCAGCGACCATCTCGTGCGCGGGCTGATGAGTCTTAAAAAAGCAGGTGAGGAACGTCTGCTCGAAGCGGCCATCACGGGGAAAATTCCGATTTGGGTCGCGGTGGACATCGCCAAAACTGACACCCTCGAAATGCAACGCGAACTGCTAAAGGCATACGAAAACAAGGAGCTAAATTATTTGTCGCTGAAATACATCAAGGGTCTGATTGTGCAGCGGCGGCTGATCGGCAAGCAACGCGCGGGCAAAGTCCAGCCTGCCAAACCCAAAACCAGCGTCGAAAGCATGGTGAGCGCGTATCGGAAAGAAAGTCAGCGCCAGAAGTTGATGATCAAAAAAGCGCGGGTGTGCGAAGCCAGATTGTCCTTTATCGTCACGGCGTTCAACAAATTGCTGGCCGATGAAAACTTTTTCAATCTGTTGCGGGCGGAGTCGCTGGCCACAATCCCCAAATATCTATCGGCGAAACTGACGCTTGGAAACAAGGAGGCAGCATGAATGAAATGAAAATTGGATTCGAGCTGCGGAAAATCCGACTGCCGCTGGATGACATCACCCCCATGCGGCAAATCAAGGACGTGCATAAAGGCATCCTGCGCTACAAAAAAATTCTGTCCTCAATCAAGGCGGTGGGATTGGTTGAACCGCTCGTGGTTTATCCGCAAAAAGACGCGCCGGGAAAATATCTGCTGCAAAACGGGCATCTGCGTTATGTGGCGCTGAAGGAATTGGGCGAAACGTCCGCCGACTGCATCATTGCGACCGACGATGAGTGCTACACCTACAACGCGCGGGTTAGCCGGTTGCCGCCCATTCAGGAACACCAAATGATCGTCAAAGCAGTGAAGGAAGGCGTGAGCGTCGAGCGACTGGCGGAGGCGTTGAACATGCCGGCCCATGTCGTGCTGGCGTCCATGAATTTGCTCAACGGCATCCACGAACAGGCGGCGGAATTGTTGAAGGACAAAAATGTTTCGCCGGCGGCCATCCGAATGCTGAAGCGGGTCAAGGGGATGCGGCAGATTGAAATCACGGAACTGATGGTCACTTACAACAATTTTTTCACCGGCTACGTGGAGGCGCTCGTCTTGGGGACAGTGGAAAATCAACGGGCCAACTCCGGCGAACCAAAGAAAAAGAAAGGCATGACCCCGGAGGAAATTGCGCGGATGGAAGGCGAAATGGAATCACTGGAGCGGGATTTGAAATCCATCACGGACAATTACACGGAAAATATGTTCACGCTGCAAACCGCGCAAACCTACATCAAGACGCTGCTGAAAAATGCCAAGGTCGTCCGGTATCTGACCGGCAACCATGCGGAAATTCACACCGAGTTTGAAACCATTGCGGCAGCGGAGTCGGTGTGAGATTTTTATTGGACGCAAGGCTTTAGCCAATTTTTCAACCAAGGACTATCGAACTGTCATTCGCTGTTGTTTGCCGAGCAAATCCAATTGAATGAACGATAGTGGGGTCTGTTTCCCATTGGCTTGTTGAACCAGGCTTGCAGCCAAGAGACTACCAGCAGCAAGCCCAGCAAACGGAAGGGCCAACGAAACGCCCTGATAACCCATTCGACTGCATTCTTCGCGAAATTCCTCGGGGACATCCTCTGCATCGGCAGTTTCCATTCCCGAATCAGCCTGATACAGCGAAGACAATTTTGTCTGACCGGGCTGACCGTGTTGAGTCCACAAGACCCAGCCCATATCATGTTTTGAAGCTCCCACCCCGGCATTTAGCAAAACACGCGCATTGGCATCGTCGAGAATCCGCCTGGTTTCGGGATTGTCCACGGCACAGACAAAAGCATCCCATGGCTCCGCGAGCAACCCTGCTCCAGCTTCTACCTTGCACCGCCGCTCATGGACATCGAGGTTTTTGCCTTTCAAGGCTTCAGCCAACGCCAAAGCTTTCCGAAGCGGACGGTTTACATCTTGAATGTCAGCAAACACACAGGTCTCCAGATTGGGGTCCTGATAAGCGTCGTAGTCAATCACTTCGATCGCCCCAGACCAATCCGAGATTGAGAGCACGCATCCAAGGGCTGACCCGATGGCTCCTGCCCCAAGCACCCCTATCCGCCCCAGACTAATTTTCTGATCCATCTGGATGGGGCTGTGCACGCCGGACAGAAACCGCAGCAAGCAAAAGTCCCATGATTCATGGGCATTTTGGTGCGCGTCAAAAATGGCTTGGTTAAAGAGTTTCGCGACGGCGCAGGCGATGGCAAAGGTGATCGCCGGAGGGGCGGCGGGTGACTTTTCAGAAAAAACGCCATTGATTCGTGCGGTCCAACCGGAGGCGTCCGCAGAAATCATACCTTCGACATGGTGGCCAATGGCCAACCGCCACGGTCCAGATTCACGGGGGGAAAAATCCAGTCGTTCCACCGCGCCCATTTTATTACCTTCGGCCTCCAACAAGGCGCGGAGGCGGCGATTCGAGCCGGAAGAATGGATCCGAATTTTCCCATTGAAGCAGCGCAAAACCAAAGCTGTGGCCACTTGCGCCATTTGACAATCGGTTTCATTAGGTTGCGGCGACAAGAACAGGTCAATGCTTTTATCCCTGATATTTTCAGCGTCCTTAAAATTTTGACCGCGGCGGGCCACCGCAATCGCCTTGGTAATTCGGGAAATATTCATGGCACTAAACAAAATTGATGACCTTTTTCTTGGCGCGTTGCGAAAGCATTTTCCACCGGCCGTTACCCTTATATTCGTGAACGCCAGCCTGAACCAGCGACGGTTCTGGAACGGCATAGGATGGCAAAACGAACGCATAAAGCCCCTGCCGAAATTCGATAGGGTTGGCCTTGTCCAAGCCGGATAATCCAACCCAGCGCCCCGGATGGGTATGAACATCCCCAACAATCACCCGCTGGTCCTGCTGGAGTTGGCGAAAAAGCGTGGCCAAATCACTTTCAGGCAGCCGATGGTATCCCGCAAACTGAACATGACCCGGAAGGTCATCCAGAAAATAAACCGCCTCGACGGTTTCGGTTTGACCACTGCGTTTGCCGCCCCAAATCGCCGCGCTCTCGACTTCACCATGACCGCGCGACCGCAAGCCCAGCCAGGTTTGAATCCAGATTTTCTCCGGCAAAATAATTTTGCTACTTGGCACGGCCCTGATAATTGACTGAATTGAGTAAATCATCTTGGATGTAGTTGAATAAATCTAGCAACGTGTGAGTGGTTCCCTTCCATGCCGTCGGTCGGCTTTTCCAATCCGCATGATGCTCAAAACCTTCCCGGGTGAGATCGGTGCATAGAAACGAATGTGGCGGCAGTTTTACCACCTCGCAAAACGCACCATTTCCGTTGGGCCAAGCCGTGCGGTCGCTGGCGGACCCTTGGGCATTTATGAATTGCACGCGCGGTGCCTCATCGGGATAGCCATCACAAACGAAGCGAACAATATATTGTTCGCCATCGCGGGCTGGCAGGGTCAAGCGAATGACATCCGTTGCTTTGTCATCGCGCTCGACCTGCCAGCCTTTGAGGGCCTTGAAGAGTTCCCAGTCGTGGCCGGCCAAAAAATCTCCCAAGTTATCAGGCATAACCCTTTTCCTGAGGTTTTTTGAGCAAGAGCACCAGTGGCAACTCGCACTTTCCGAATTTACCAATCTTCGTGGCGTCATCGTAGCTGGCGCCGTCATACTGGAGAACGTATTTGTCCGCAGCACCCGGTTCGATTTTGAACAACTCCATCGCCTTAGCTTTAACCGTCCCAAGGGTTGTTTCCGGCGTGAATTTGTGCTCATACGGGTCATGCCCGGTGTAAGACACGCTCACCTTGATTTCCTTGCAGGCGAGCCGCAGAGCCAGCTTGCAGTGTGGAAACTTCACGAATGAGCCAACGTGAGCATGTTCGGGCAGTTTATGAGTCAAATCGCCGTGCAGATAAAGGACTTCGTCGGCACTTTCCGGCTTCAATTCAAACTCCTTAACCGCCCATTCATGCACCTTTTGAATAGTTGCCGATGGCGCAAACGGTTTTTCCTTGGTTTGTGAATCGTGCGTAACGGTTACAGCCACATGACGGCACTGATGGCAATGGACATGGTGTCCGTGCCTGATGCCGTGGTCGTGAAGCTTGTTTTCCTTGCGGCACGCAACTTCCTCGTTTTCGACCCAGAGAATCACTTCTTCTCCAGATTCGCCGACAGCGGCACCGGCCGCTTGCATCTCATTGAGCAGTTGCTCAACCGTGGCATCCGAAGTGATTTCAATCAGCTTCGGTTCCACCTCTTCGCACGTATGCACGTGCAGTTTGATTGCAGACATTTTTTTGATGTTTGTGACCAGCGTCATTGCCGGCCTGATGGCAAGCTAGACGCACTCCGGCACTATGTCAACAAAAGAAACTATGCGTAACTATATGTCAATAATACAAACAGTTTGTCTTGTTGACATCTTTTGAAAATCCGCTTATTTTGTAGGTGTTGTGCCCAGTCAAATAAAACAGAATTCCGCAAAAAAAAATCGGCGCGAGCTGTATCAAATTGTCGGGCGAAAGGTCAAATTGGCGCGCAAGGCGACTAAGCTGACCCAGGAAGACCTAGCTTCGCGCGTGAGCATGACGCGCACATCCGTTACAAACATCGAAAAGGGGCGGCAAAATTTTTTGCTGCACACCCTTTTCGAACTGGCCGCTGCGATGAAGGTGCCGGTTGCCCAACTGATTCCCGAACCGAGCGAGGATCAGAACCACATTGAGCAACAACTGACCAACGGGCTTTCAAAAGCAGAAAAAGCATGGATAGTAGGGGAATTGTCAAAACCATCAAAAAAACCAAAAAATGAGCGTCCGTAGAAAACTGGTAAGAGAGCTGTCCACAGAATTGCTAGAGCAACACAACATCGTAACCGCACCCATTGATGTTGAGAAACTGGCGCAGGCGTTGCACCTTGATGTCCGCAAAGAGAAAGTGGAGGGCGATATTTCAGGGTTTCTATTCCGCAACCATGAAAAATCAACCGCGATTATCGGGGTAAACTGCCGGCAACATCCAAATCGCCAACGATTCACGATTGCCCATGAATTGGGGCATTTCCTGCTCCACACGGGTGACAAGGTCCACGTTGATCGCGGTTTTGAAGTTCGCCTGCGCAGCGACGAATCCAGCAAAGGGACTGACATCGACGAAAAGGAGGCGAATCTTTTCGCCGCCGAATTGTTAATGCCAAAGGCATTCGTTGACCGGGATGTCGCCGATATTCAAGCTGTGGATTTGACCGACGAAAACACCATCAAAACACTCGCTGAAAAGTATCAGGTAAGCACACACGCCTTTGCGTTTCGTCTGGCCTACCTTGGATACGTCCAGCAGTAATCGGTGGCATCGGCCATGTAAAACCTGGCGAGATCAAGCTGGGGGGCTGGCAGATTTCATTTCGTCGCCCCAACCATGCGGCATTGAGCCGAGGTGGATTGACCGGAACTAAATGAATCTGGCTTTTTGCAATTGATGGTTGTCACGGCGATTTTGAAAAATTCTTAATAATACTGCCGGATGTAGCCGTAGGCTTTGTCGAACAGGTCTTGGTCGGTGTGCAATTTGTATTTGAGCAGCGTGCGGCGTAGGGCTTGTTGCACCTCGCGTTCGCCCTGGCTCGTGTTTTTCCAGCCGTCGAAACGCACTTTTTTCACGATGTCGTCTATGTCCGCGACGATCCGCTCGACGATGATGTGCGTGTTCTTGGTCTTGGCTTCTTTGAACAGTTCGGTCAGGGCCTCCTTGGCGCGGTCGCGTTCCTCGACCGGGTCGGTTTGCCTCTCAGCTTTCAAGGTGTCCTGCGCGAGTTCGAGCATTTGTTTCAAAAATTCAACGCTCGTCAGCAAGCCCTGCTCGTGGCGTTCCTTGATTTTTTCCAACCGTTCACCCAACTCGGTGAACTTGGGGTTGCCGAAATGTTTGCGCAGCCGGGCGATGAGGGTGATTTCGATTTCCTTGCCGCGTTTGGCCGGGTCATTGCTCTTGAGAAAATCCTCGATGACCTGTGCGTCCATGACCAACGTCTCGATGTCATCGCGCACAGATTCGACGTGGACATTTTCATTGATGAGTTGAATGGTCTTCGCTCCAAGCGCGTGCCAGAGCAGCTTGCCGTTGCCGCTCGGCGGTTTCACTGATTCATAAACCTGCGTCAGCCAGCGATAATCTTTTTGGTAAGCGCCCAGGCACGGATCAGGTGACAGCGCCTCCCAGATGTTGGCGAGCACACTGTATTCCGCCGCGAACTTGTCGCGCACTTCGTTGTTCGGCAGGTGTTGCTGCGCGGCCATCAGCCCCTCGTAGCCGCCCACGGTGCGGTCCACGCCGGGGAAGAACGACAGGCATTTCTGCATCTTCACCGGCAGCACCTTGCGCAGCTCATCAATGTTGGACACCACCAGCCGAACGGATTTTTCGTCAAATGCAAGCGCCTGCGCCACGTCGTCAAAGATGCCGATGTAATCCACGATCAAACCGTGCGTCTTTTCCTGGCCGAACGTGCGGTTCGTCCGGCAGATGGCCTGGAGCAGATTGTGATCGCGCAACGGCTTGTCCAAATACATCGCCTGCAAAATCGGCGCATCGAAGCCAGTCAGCAGCTTGGCCGTGACGATGACAAATTTGAGCGGGTCAGCCGGGTCGCGGAAACGGTCGAGCAACTTTTCTTCGGCGTCCTTGTCGCGGCTGTGGATTTTCCATTCGTCCGGGTCGCCGGGTGCAGCGGAAATGACGATAGCGCTCGCTTCCGGCCCGATCAATTCATCCATCACGGCCTTGTAAAGCACGCAACATTCGCGGTCGAACGTCACTACTTGTGCCTTGAAAGCATTCGGTTCAACCTTCGACTGGAAGTGCGTGACGATGTGATTGACCACGGCGCGAACGCGCTCGGGGTTTTTCACCAGCACGGCCATTTTTGCGGCGCGCTTGGCCAAGTCGTCGCGATCCTGCTCGCTCAAATCGCCGGTAATGGCGCGGTATGCTTCATCAATCGCCGCCTTGTTGATTTTCAATTTCACCTCTGGCGCTTCAAAATGTAACGGCAATGTGGCCTTGTCGCGGATGGATTCTTGGAACGAATACCGGCTCATGTAGCCTTTCTCGTCCTCGTCCGCACCGAACGCCCAGAACGTATTTTTGTCCGCGCGATTGATGGGCGTGCCAGTAAGGCCAAACAGAAACGCATTCGGCAACGCCTCACGCATCTTGCGGCCGAGATCACCCTCCTGCGTGCGATGCGCCTCGTCCACCATCACGATGATGTTCGACCGCTCGTTCAGCTTCCCGCCCGCCTCGCCAAATTTGTGAATCGTCGTGATGAGCACCTTGCGCACGTCCTGCGCCAGCAACGTCTGCAACTCCTGCCGCGTCGCCACGCCGACCATGTTTGGCACGTCCGCTGCGTTGAATGTGGCGGTGATTTGCGTGTCAAGGTCAATGCGGTCCACCACGATGATGACCGTGGGATTGCCGAGCTTGGGATGCAGCCGCAGCTTTTGCGCGGCGAATACCATGAGCAACGATTTGCCGCTGCCCTGAAAATGCCAAATTAGACCCTTCTTCGGATAACCTTTCACCACGCGCTCGATAAGTTGGTTCGTGGTGAAATACTGCTGGTAACGGCAGATGACTTTGATGCGCCGATGCTTTTTATCGGTGGCGAACAGCGTGAAACTTTGCAGAATGTCCAGCACCACCTCGGGCCGGAGCATGGATTCCACCGACCGCTGCACGTCCGCCAGCGAACCTTCCGGCTCATTCTCCCGCGTGCGCCACGGACTCCACATTTCAATCGGCATCCGAATCGAGCCGAAGCGGAACGCTTTGCCCTCGGTCGCAAAGGAAAAAACATTCGGCACGAACATCGCCGGCACTTGCCGCTCGTAAATCTCGTTCACCTGAAACGCGCCGTCGAACCACGTCACCGCGCTGCGCGTGGGCGTCTTGGCCTCGCCGATCACGATGGGCAGGCCGTTGACCAGAAACACCACGTCGAACCGCTTCACCACCGTGCCGGTTTGATACGTCCACTGGTTGACGACGGTGAGCCGGTTGTTCGCTGGCTGGGCGGTGTCCACCAGACGGACGGAAACGTGCTCGCCATTATGGCCGAAAGGCATCGTCTTCTCACCGCGCAACCAGGCCATGAAATTCTCGTTCGCCCGGACCAGTCCATCGGCTTGCACGGAAAGAATGGTCGCCCGCAACGCGTAAATCACCTCGTCGGCGCGGTCGGGCTGGGCGGCGATTTCCGGGTTGAGCCGGAGCAACGCCTCGCGCAACCACGATTCCACCATCACGTCGCCGGGCTGACGCGGCACTTGCACACCGGGAACGTAACTCCAGCGCGCCGGCTTGAATTCATCGCCGAGCGAAGCGCCGGGCGGCGCGTCGTGCATCGGTTCAACGGCGCTGGTGCGGCCCAGATTCTCGACGGCATCGAGAATCATCTGCTCGACGGTGTTGGATTCGGTGAAGCTCATGCAAAAATCTGGTTTAGAAATGCAGTTCTAAATTGCAACAAATTGTCTGAGTTTTGCCGCACGGCTGTTTCTACAGTTTCAAGCGATTGAATTTTTTCAACGAAAGAATCCTGTTCGGTTCGTGACGGCGTTGGCACTTTCATTTCAAAAAGCTCGTCCATTCCAAGCCTCTTCGTGCCGTGCGAACTGTCCGAAATGCGCCCGAGAATCTTCGGCGTTGCCCATTTGAAATAATGGAAAAGATACGTCGGCGAGAATTCAGATTCAGGAATTAGCGCCTTCATATCTTGATTGAATGCCACATCGCGCTGCGCGATTCCAACAGGAAATGAGTGAGCCAAAATCATTCCGCGAATTACAATCAACACGCTGCCTGCGCCTACGACAGTTGATTCTTTTCGTCCGGCATCTGATAGGTGTTCTTCCGAATCTGAAATCAATGGCTGCTTCATGTCTTTGGGACTCACCCACGGAAATGAACCATTCCAAAAATCGTCGCGACTCCGCGACGGCGTGTTTCCGCTAACCCACTTCCCGGTTTCCCGCATTGGTCGCAGCTTGAAACGATTCCCTTTTGAAAAATGTTCGTTCCTTGTCCAGTCGGCTGCGTTGGCACTCGCTGACGCAAGTTCAAGCTGCTTCTCAATCGTTTCATCCACCGCCCAGAGGATTTCGGCGATGCGGCGCTGCTGGTCGAGCGGCGGGAGGTCGAACTCAAAGCTGGCGAGACTGCTCCAGTTGGTGCGCGGCGAGAGCGAACCGGCGGAAGTCCCGACCGCGTGCTGAAAGAACCGCTCCGAGAGGCAGAGAAACGGCAGGAGTTCCGGCAGCAGCCGGTCGCCCTTGGGCGCGAGCACATAAATGTCGCCGGACACCACCGCGTCGAACTCCGCCACCGCCACCTTGCGCTGATACGCCCGGCGTTTGCCGAACAGCACCTGCCCCGGCCGGCAGCGCCGCGTGAACGTCGTGCCGTCCGCCACCTTGCCCCACGCCCGGATGTGCAACGACCCCGGCTCAAGATGTTCCAGCCCGATGAACCGCTCCAATCCCGCCGCCTCCGGCTCACACGTCTCATTGAGATTCTCGACCACGTCGCCAAACCGGACACGCTTCCACCCCTTACGATCAAACAGCGAGAGCTTGGCCCAGTTGGGATTGGGTTTCAATTTGGCCTGCGCTGGCAGGGTTGTCGTCATGCAGTGGGAGGGAGTTTGTTTTCCACCACGCTTTCCACATGGAAACTGAATGGAAATTCTTTGATGACTGGCTCAGTGCCAGACCAGTCCATCACCTCAAAAGTCGTCTTGCCATGCGGCCACCCATCCCCAAAAACGTCCGGGAAATGATTTAATGTAAACTGAACGGTTTTTTCCTCCATCATCCAGGCATCCGAAGGGCAAAATGGGACAAAAAATTGAAAGCGATAGTTAGCGGTGGCCACAATACACCAAAGAAAGGGAAACTTGTCGCTACTGGACCGTTTGAGGAGTAAAATGCGTCCATCACCGTAGGGCATCGGCCCCGGAGTAAACGAAAACAATACGGGAAACTTGGACATCCGCCCCACCGCACGATCCATCAACCAGTCAATCGCGTGCTGGCACTCGCCCAACAAAGCAGGCGGGCACAACGAGCAGGCGATTTTCACCAAAGCCTTGGCCGCGTTGATTGGAATAAATGGCTGGGTTTTAGCGGGAACTGGCAGGGTGAAGGTGAAAGGGCCATCGAATTTCAGATGCGATTCCAAGTCCTCGGTGACAACACCGATCTCCAGGCCGGTGTTGCCCATGCGGATTTGCATATCTTTGCTTTTGAGGGTCGGAACACCGTTTTTGCCCTTGATTTGAGATACGGTGCGCATCGGGCCAAACCACTTCGCCAAATCATCTTCGTATTTCTGTGCGAGCGTCTGATTGCAAGTGTCGCACTCATTCATTGAAATGAGCGACTTGTTGCCAAGAAATTCCGGGACGGCGTGAGCAACGTTCTTGAACGTGACATTCGGCTTGCCTTTGCCACAGAAACGACACGTTCGCCCGGCAACATCGTCGTGATCAGCAAGTTTCACGGGACGTTCTTCTTTGAGCGAGCTATCGAAAACAACTATGTAATGCTGATCGTAATGATCCAGAGTTTTTTTTTGATTTTCCGAGAGCTTCATTCTGTTAAAAAATCGTTTGTATTTTTCCCCACTACCACCGCCGCGACCACCAGTGTCACCGTTGTGGTGCTGCTACTCATGCGGCTGGTTCTGAACCATGTGCGTTACTTAATTCAAGTGGTGTTTTCTGGTTCAAATCGGTTTGGAGTAAAGCGGCCGCTCGTTTGATTATCTCGATACCATCTCCCTCGCGAGGGATGACACCGCGCAGCAAATCTTCGTCGAGATACTCATTGACCCAGTATGAATCGCCGCGCTTTGGCCCCACCATCTTGTTCTCAGCGCAAAATGCTTCGAGCTTGGCGACGCAAATTTGCAGGAAAGACAATGACTGCTTGTGCGCCATTTCCAAACCTCGCTCAAAAGTGAACCTCGATTCACCAAGGTCAAAACCAAATCCGTTTCCACGCACGATTCGGAGTTTCCCTTCCGGGGCATCGGCTCCGAGATAATTAACACCCTCGCGGATTCCTTGAAGAAGATCGTAGTGCCACATACCGCCAGGCGGCAGCAGTGGTTCTAGGTAGGCTTTCAGTGCGCTGTGGGTGATCTGAACCAACTTTTCCTTTGGAATCGCAAGGTTAGTATTCACGACGGCAAAACCCGCATGGAACGCGGAGTAGTAGTATCCAACCGCTGCCAACAAATAATTCTTTCGGTTGTGTGCCGCTTCCGCAGAAGCCCACATTGCCAGCGCCCATGCAAAGTGCGCATTGATGTTCATCTGCCGCTTGTGTAAGTCATCTGGTGTGGTGGTGCTCATGCTATTGCCAATGATGTTCGTGTTACTGTTGTCGTCGTCATCATGCTCGTCGCGCTCGTCATCGTGCTCGTGGTCGTCGTGATGATGATGCTGGTGATGGCGTTCATGCGGTTAAGGCTTTTTGCAGCAAGCGGCCGGCATCCACCATATCCTGCTGGATTTGCAGCCGGCGAAAGCGGATGTCGTCGGATTCGCCGGGGACGATTTCCCCGAGCACAAAGCTGGCGGCCCGGACGGGGGCGGACGATTGTTCGTCGCGGAAATGTTGGTTGAGACAGGCGATGGCATCGGGACTGGCAGGATTACCGGCGCGGACTTCGTCGCCAAAGGCCGCCACGGCGGCGGCGGTGCCACGGTCGTAATGGCGCAGCGTGTAAAGAATATCGAAGGCGTCTTTGGGAGCCTGGCGATTGCCAAAGGCGCGAAGTTTCATGGCGAGGAACGGGCCGGCTTCGCAGACGCGCACGGGCAGATCGGTCTGGGTGGCGCCGTAGAGATCCACGCCGGTAATTTTGATGGAACGGGCGGTGGCCAGGGCGCGGTTGATGCCGGGCAGGATGTTGGCGGGGACATCGTCCACGATGGCGGTGCCTTTGGTGTGCGGCGGTTGTTCGGTGAGAAAATCCACGAGGATGGGAAAATCGCCGACGATTTTGACAAAGCGCGGGCCGCCGAATTCGTCCCTGGAGAGTTTGAAGCCGTGCGTTTGCAGGTCCATTTGCAAACTGCCGTATTGGCCGAGCGAAGCGCCGAGGGCGATGCCGAGGTCGGCATCGAGGGTGACGGGCCGGGGCAGCGTGCGTGCGGCGGTGAGATCGCCACAGAGATATTTGGGAACGAGGCCGCCGACGAGGACGAGGTCGCTGTGCCAGGAGCCCAAGCCTGACCAGACGGTAATGAACGCGGCTTCGGCGATGGCGACGCCGTGGGGATTGTATTCGCGGTAGGTGGCGTATTTCATGGGCGGCAAAATCCCTCCCAATGGCGCAGGGCGTTGGCGGCATCCGGGCCGCGCAAGCCGGTCCCGATCAGGTCGAGATAAATTTGGGCGTCGGTGACGAGCGGCAACTCCCGCACGGTTTGCGTTTCCAGAAAAACGCCTTCGTCCGTGGGGACAAAGAGCCAGACTTTGCCGGCGTCGTTCACGGGGCGCAGGCCGAGTTGCTCCAAAGTGGCGGCTTCCGGGAGGCGAGCCACGTAGGCGCTGGTGATGACCGGCTCGGTGTAAGGATGCCGCAACCAGGCGGCGAGCCATTGCGTGAACGCGATGGGGACGGATTGTTCCTGAGCCCAAGTCTGGAGTTTTTTGGCGATTTCAAGGGCGTCGCCGCCGAAGGTGGTATAGCGGGTGTGGGTATTGCGGCGGTGGAAGTCATCGGCTTTGGCCCAGGCGTTGATCAAGCCCGGATAATCCACGAGCCGAAATTCGCGGGCGCTTTGCTTTTCCAGAAAACCCTGGCTGATGAGGTGCTGGACGATGCGTGAGATCAGACCGGAGCTGGCCTTGGTGCGGCCAACCAGTTCGCTCTGGGTCCAGACGCGGTCGCGGTCGGTCAGCAGGCTGCGGATGATGCTGGCGCTTTTGCCCACGAAAACATTTCTGGGCTCCAGCTCGAAACGGAAATCGCGGCCGGGCAGACTGCGGCGATCCACGAGCAAGCCTTCGGACCGCAGATACACCCGACCATTCAAATCCACCGCCGCCAGCCGCTTTTGGCGGCAAAAGTCCAGAATACGGGGGATCAATTCGGGGGCGACCAGCAGCGGCGGAAGCGGATCGCTCCAACTTGTTAGGATGGATTCCAGTTCCGGGATGCTCGGTTTCAGGGAATACACTAATTTGAACCGGCGGGCTTGGGCGTCCAGCTTCAACTCGACCCAAGACAGTTTGCCTTGGGCGGCATCGCCCGACGGCACCCGCCAAGCAAGTTCGCCATCATCTTCCAGCAATTGCCGGAAGTGATGAAACAACTCGCTTTCGTAGCGAATGAGCGCACTTTTACTGAAATCTGACGTTTTCACTGTTCAGTAAGAATAAGCTATTTTAGTAAGCAATCAACCATATTTTACTGAAATGTTGTTTTTTTACTGTGTAGTAAAAATCTATGTTTTCAGTAGATTATCCTGTTTTTTTTGGTGATTTCGAGCGCTTCCAACGACTGGCGCACCGCAATTGAACTTTTCAACCAATCTGTGAGCGAAGCAGAAACGTCTGTGTTTGTTGCCTGTGCCGAGTAAGCATCCGCCCCGCCATTACCCACCGGGGCGAGGTAAAGCGGAATACTCAAGTTGCCGTCCTTGGCGCGGATTTCTTCCAGCGTGGCAACGCGGGTGAAGCCGGGTTCGTCTTTGAACTGTTCGTAGGCCTGGGCGATGCGTTCGATGTGGTCTTCGGTCAAAAAACTCTGGGCGCGTTCGCGGGTGACTTCGTTGACGGCATTGATGAGCAGAATTTTATTTTTCCGCGGCTTGGGCTTGGCGGTCCGACAGATGACCACGCACGCCTCCATCGGGGAGTTGTAAAACAGATTGGGGCCGAGACCGAGCACACATTCGATGAGGTCGGCTTCGATCAATTTGCGGCGCATGTCCGCCTCTTCCTGCCGGAACAGCACGCCGTGCGGCCAGAGCACCGCGCAACGTCCGGTCTTGGGATTCAAACTCTGAATGATGTGCTGTTGAAAAGCGTAGTCGGCGCGGCCCTGCGGCGGCGTGCCGTAAAGATTTCGTCCCCACGGATCAGAGGCGAAGGCGTCGCGATCCCATTGCTTGATGGAATATGGCGGGTTGGCCAGGCACACGTCGAAACGCATCAGGCGGTCGCCCTGCACCAGTTTGGGTTCGGCCAACGTGTCGCCGCGCTCGATGCGAAAATCCTCGATGCCGTGGAGAAAGCAATTCATCCGGGCGATGGAGGAGGTCATGAGATTGCGCTCTTGCCCGAACAGCTTCACGTTGCGCCACTCTTTTTTCTGCCGGCGCAGGTGCGTGACACACGAGAGCAACATGCCGCCGGTGCCGCAAGTCGGGTCATACACGGATTCGCCGGGCTGCACGTCCAGCATCTCGGTCATCAGATGAACCACAGTGCGGTTGGTGTAAAATTCGGCGGCGGTATGGCCGGCGTCGTCGGCAAATTTTTTGATGAGGTATTCGTATCCCTGGCCCAATTCATCCTCGGGCAAGTTGGCGATGGTAAGTTCCAACGTGCTGAAATGCTCAATCATGTCGCGCAACATGGCGTCAGACAGCCGGTCTTTGTTCGTCCATTGAGCATCGCCAAAGATACCGTAGAGTTTTTCCTGGTTGGCCGTTTCAATGGCCCGCATGGCGGACTGAAGTGCCGCGCCGACGTTTTTTGCCGTCTGCCGGACATTGCGCCAGTGTGATTCCTCGGGAACCTGAAAGCGGTGGTTTTCGGGATACGCGGCAAACTTCGCGTCACCGCCGGACTCCTTCAGCGCGACTTGCGTTTCTTCATCGAACACGTCGCACAAGCGTTTGTAAAACAGCAGCGGGAAAATGAATTGCTTGTAATCACCAGCATCAATCGTCCCGCGCAAAAGCGTGGCCGCACCCCAGAGATAGGATTCGAGTTGCTGTTGGGAGATGCGCTGGCTCATTTCAATTGCGATGGCGGGTGAATCGTTCCATCCGAATATTTAACAGATTGTTTGCAAAGCTCCGCACCAAGAGAGATTCCAAGTCGTCAATCATGCCATCAATGACCTGGTAAGCACTGAAATATGCAGCAATGTCGTGAAGCGAAACCAAATTGTCGGTGATTTGCCGGGCCTGCTGATCGCTGGTGCGGTAAGCCTGCCGCCGCTGCGGGTGATTCACTCTTTTGATTTTTTGCACCTCGCCCCGATCACGGTTGAAGGCCAAATTAATTTCTTTCCATAGCTTCTGCTGGCGAGCTTTTCCAGCATATATGGCTTGGCCACGGCTATCGAAGAACACATAGACGCCAAAATGCTTTTTCAGTTCCTCCTTCAAGCCGTTACGATACGGATGGATAATAGGGTTGCCGTGGTTGTCATTTCCGTCTTTCTCCGTAAAGACCTCGAAGCCAGCGCCACCCCGTGATTTACACTTGTCGATGCGGAAAAACTCCACAATGGGACAGATGGCGTTCGTTTGAAGATTTTTTGCTCCCGCAAGGCTAGCGCGATACACCATCTCGGCGAATTGCCGCGCCGTAACTTTATTCCGGTTCTTCCAAAGCTGAATTGCCGGAACGGAAATCCCGATGCGCTCAGATAACTTCTGATCTGTTCTCAGCCGGAGCTTGCTCTTGATTGCCGTGATGACGTCGTTGCCATTCATTTTAACAATGCCTCCCGTTTGAGAATTCCGATGAGTTTTTCCTCCGCCGCAAATGCTTCCTTGACGCTCGTGCGCAACTGCTTCGTCGCCGCATCCACAGTCAGCACGACCTGGTCATTCTTGGGTTCGACATAGCGCGGGATGTTCAGATTGAAGTCGTTTGCGGCAATATTCTCCAATGTGACGACGCGGGCAATGCCGGTCACATCCTGGTATTTCTGATACCACTGGTAGATGCGCTCGATGTGTTCCGGCAGCAATTCATTCTGCGCCCGGCCGGACTTGAACTCCCTCGACGCGTCGAGGATGAGCACTTTTTTCTTCCGATCCTTTTTCTTGCGCTGACGAAAAACGAGGATGCACGCCGCCAATCCCGTGCCGTAAAACAGATTTGGGCCAAGGCCGATGACTGCCTCCAGCAGGTCCATGCCGAGAATCTTTTCACGAATCTCTCCTTCCTTGCCCATGCGAAATAATGCGCCATGCGGCAAAACTACCGCCATGCGCCCCGTGCCGGCGGCCATGCTCTTGATCATGTGCTGCACCCAGGCGTAATCGCCGCTTTTGCCCGGCGGCATTCCGGCGAAATTTCGCCCGAACGGGTCGCTGGCCCAAACTTCCTCGCCCCAGTTTTCCAGCGAGAACGGCGGATTGGCGATAACGCAGTCGAACGTGGCGAGGCTGTCGCCGAGGAAAAAGGCCGGATTGCGGAGCGTATCGCCGCGCACAATCTGGAAATCGGACGCGCCGTGAAGAAACAAATTCATCCGGGCAATGGCCGACGTGGTCAGATTTTTTTCCTGCCCGAACAGTTTGCCCCAAAGCGTGCGGTCGTCACCGTGGTTGGCTTTAACATGATGAACCGCTTCCAACAACATGCCGCCGGTGCCACAGGCCGGGTCGTAAATGGATTCTCCCTCCTTGGGATCAAGAATATTCACCATCAGGCGGACCACTGGGCGCGGTGTGTAAAACTCGCCGGCTTTCTTGTTGGTCGCATCGGCGAATTTTTTGATCAGATATTCGTAGGATTGGCCGAGAATGTCGCCAGCAGCAGCCTGATTGCCGAGATTGATGGCGGAGAAATGCTCAATGAGGTCGCGAAGCAGCGAATCCGGCAGCCGATCCTTGTTGGTCCACTGCGCGTCGCCGAAAATACCGTAGAGGGTTTCCGGGTTGGCTTTCTCAATTCCGCGCATGGCCTTTTGCAATGCTTGGCCGACGTTGGCGGCCACTTTGCGCGCGTCGGCCCAATGGCAATCGTCAGGGATTTGAAACCGGTAATTCTGCGAAAATTGGGCGTATTCTTCGTCGCCGCCAGATTCTGTGAGCGCCGCCTGGTATTCCTCGTCGTAAACATCGGAGATGCGCTTAAAAAACAGCAGCGGGAAAACGTAGGTCTTGAAATCCGCCGCATCTACCGGTCCGCGCAGAATGTTGGCCGATTCCCAGAGATGCGATTCAAGTTGTGAGAGGTTGACCATGCGCGTCGTTAGAGGACAAGTTTGCGGCGAAAGATGTCCTGGGTCAATGCGACTTCGTGGCCGTCCACACAAGTTTGACGCGGATTGGACGAGATTCTGAACCAGTTGCGACCACGGTCAGTTTATGGACTGAACGCGACCATGTTAGCGGACAAGTTGCGGACGCGGACTGTCTGCGTTCGCGGACAAGGAAAGCCACGGACATGGACTGTCTGCGGACTGGCCGTGGACTGGACACGGCCAGGTCATGGACACGGACATCGTGGTGGACAATGGCGCGGACACTTCTGGCCAAACCGCAGCCGTTCTGCGGACATTGCCCGTCCACCACGCGGACGCCAACAGGCTGCTACCGAGATGATGCGTGACCAATGCGCGGACACGATACCGGACGCTGCGCGGACATTGCCAGGACGCCAAGCGACTGCTGCCCGGCTGCTGCTAGGACAATTTACGGGACACTGCGCGGATGATTCGCCGGACACTGCGCGAAGTGCGACGCGGACTGCGGTGGTAATTGCTAGGTCATTTGCACACCTACGTGCCAACCTTGGTGCGGACATTCATCAGCACCTTGTGAGACGTTTCCCGCCAACTGCCCGGACACGTCTCGGCAATTGCTCGGCCATTACCCGGATGATTCGCCGGACGCTACGCCGGATGCTGCGTGGACTGCTACGGTAATTGCCAAGTCATTTGCACACCCTCATGCCAACCTTGATGCACACTTTGGCGCACACATTCATCCACACCTTGTGAGTCGTTTCATGCCAACTGTCGGGACACGTCTCGGCAATTGCCCGGTGATTACCCAGATAATGCGTCGGACATTGCGCGGATGCTACGGCGGACGCTGCACCGGATGTTGCGCCGGATGTTGCGTGGCTGCTGCTCGGCTTACAGCTTTATTTTCAAATAAGGGGTTGGTGTCTAACCAAAATGACCGGCTTTCCCATTCCAGAAAGCCGCCAGAGATTCTGTTCTATTGAACATCTCAAATTGTTGCGTCCATGAGCAAATCGCCAAGCACTGACTGGGCGTTCTGAAACCGGTAGCGAAACGGAGCAGGTCGGGAGTGGCATGAACGGACGACGGTGGAGTTGAGCGCGGTTTTAGAACGACCGGTGAGTGCGCGACCGTCTAGGTTTCCATCACGGCGATTTGTCTGGTCGGTTGCTGAATACCTGGAAGCAAGCCGGCCAGTCAAAGCGCCGGGTATGACGAATTCATCTACCCTGAAGATGCGACAGATGCCAGGGGTTTGTGGCTTGCTGTTTCGGGTCAGTCAGGTTTCCATTTTCGACCGGATGCCAAACCGATTGCAATTCCTGCGCTCGCCGAATTACTCGGTCAACCAGTTCTGATTTAGTCGGGGATTTTGATGCCGGTTCGAGTTCGGGTGTGATGTTCAGTT
>DASYYL010000141.1:0-5793 GCA_035933915.1 Verrucomicrobiia bacterium | reverse complement strand
CAACTATTGCAACCGTTGGAGCGGCGCGTTTCTTGAGGGCAATTTGCAGCCAACTGGCCGTGTCCTGGTTCCGCCACCGCACATCGCCGACATCACCAATGGGATTACACCGGCAAACACGCCCAACAATAAAGTTGCGGATGAACTGATGCTCGAAGGCTGGGCGGCCGTTCACTGGCTGGGCCGGGATTGGACTCTCATTCCTGATAATACTTTGGACCCGGCGCAGTTCACCTGTTACCCGGAGTTCAACTTGAAGCCTGGCCGCGCTTACTTCAAGCCGGAGTTGGATGAGGAAAAGGTAAGCAAGGACAATTACGAACTGGATAAGCGCAATGAGGAGGAACGCTGGATGCGCAAACCGTTCGGACCCTATATCAACAACGCCAACTTCCCGAAAATTGCGCGGTTCAAATACTGCACCGCCACCAGCTATTCCGGCTAGCGGCTTGCGCCGCGGCCAGTGCTTGCGCAGGGCCACCATGACAACAACCAACAGTTATTGAAAAACGATTATGCTTTATTTACCTGGATCAGTCACAGACCTGGAAACAGCCGAAGGCCCGTATTTGGGCGGTGAATGGGCGGTGTTCCTGAGCGCGGTTCCGGCCTTGCTCATCGGGACCGTCACATTCACCGCCTCAGGCGCGGCAACCTATGCGGCGAACCCCGGAGCGGCCATCGCCACGAACGGTTCGGATTTGCAGATTGTCGCCGCAAACTTTGTCAGCAGCAGCGCGGCAGTCAGCATTGAAATGGCCTGCATGGATAACTCCGCCACACCGATCGCGATGAACGCCACGGCAACGTTTGCGCCAGTCGCAAGGGCAGCCAACCAGACATTTAACTTCCCGCGAGGTTATGCCACGGATTTTGTGCCGGCCACCGCTGGAAAACAGGTCACGAGCATTACCGGCATCGGTACGGTAACAGGTGGCAGCCCCAATTCGCAGTTTCGGATTTATCAACTGCCTCAGTTAACCGATTACACCCTCATTCCTTATACCACGGACGTGAACTTTTCGACGCGCGGACGCGCCGCCAAGGGCATCAATTGGGGAATGGAAACCGATGCCTTTATCAAGCTGGGTATGAGCAAGGCGGCGGATTTGACGATGAGCAGCAATTTTCGCGGCTTTGCGGATGACCTGTCGCGATTCGACGGCCAGCCTTGTACTGCCATGTTGATTGGGCTGAAGGACGGCCAAATCATCGGCGACCGGCTCGTGTTTGTCCGTTACGTGCCCAATCTCGAAATCAAAAATCCCGCCGGTGAAGGCGAGAGCATGGCTGACGCCAGCAGCGGCAAATTCCAGGAATTGCTGATGTTCGTCGCTCCTGGCCCATAGCAACCACCCAAAAGAACACTTCCATAAACCATGACCAATTTCCCAACAGCACTGGACGCGTTCAATAACCCTGCTGCGGGCACGCCGCAAAACCAGCCGGGTTATCAACATGATGTCCAGCATTCGAACCTGAACGACGCCGTTGCAGCGTTGCAGGCCAAAGTTGGCGTGAACAATTCCACAGTGGCCGCGTCACTGGATTATCGAATTGGGCGGCTCGAAAACACAAATGTGGTGGTTTCGGTGAACGGGCAGATCGGCGCAGTGACCTTAAACAGCGACGGGATTACCGAAGGCGCGACAAATCTCTATTTTACCACGACCCGCGCTCGCGCCGCGTTGAGCGTCTCAGCGCCGCTAAGTTACAATTTGGCCACCGGCGTTGTGGCCATTACCCAGGCTGGGCAAAGTTCGGGCGGATATCTTTCCCAGACCGATTGGAACATTTTCAATAATAAACAGCCGGCTATTGGCTTTACCCCTTTGGATATCGCCGGTTCCAACGCGATGAGCGCGTCCCTGAACATCGCGCCGACGGCCAATGCCAGCGCTGTCGTGGTTAGTGGCTATTCGCTAACCGGCAGCAACGCCCAGGCGATCCTTGACTTGTCAGGGACCTGGAACACGACTGGCCAGCCCACGGCCATCAAACTGAATCTGACCGATACCAGTTCCAGCAGTTTTGCGGTCCTGCTGGACTTGCGAGTGAACGGGAACTCGATATTCAACGTGACTAAAACAGGCGAATTGACCGCAACGTATTATCTAAATACCAGCGGTCAATATTTAATGTCCGGGGCGGACGGCGGTTTGTACCTCTACTATCCGGCCACAGGCCACAATGCCATCACGGCCGACGACAGTGGCCAGACTCTGACCTTTGCCGAAACAGGCAGCAATTATACCAGGGCGCAGTTGACCGCTTACAATGATTTTGTCTTTTTCGATTCCACCAATGGCAATCAGCCCTGCTTTACCATTAACGGCGATGGCAGCGGGGTCGTCAGTGTTGGCACGATGTCGGCAGCTACATTCAGTGTGACCAGCCTGGCAGGAACCAACCTGACCATTTTCAATGACGACAACTATGGCGGTTCATGCATCCAGATGTCGGGTGATGAATACGGCGGCCCCATTCGGCTTAGGCTGACCGACCATAACGGTGCAAACGGCGCAGTCTTCGAGCGGGGCGATGACGAGATTGTGGATTTTATTTTCCTGGTAGGCACCGACGGCGGAAGCAGTACGCAGGAAAACATCCGGTTCGAGAACCGTGCCAATTATACCACGATGGGGACCGCGCCTGAATTCCGGTTCGGCTCTGACAATGATGGCTGGCATGCCGCCATCAGTTCAGCCGGAATCTATACCAGCGGCATCCTGTGGTTCGATGGGATGAACACCAGCGGCCCGCCCAATACAAACGAATCTCCTTCGGTGGATTTCTATTACGGCGGCAATAACAACTTTTTGGGAGATCCAAGTGCCTGGCTCTACGTCAACATCGACGGAAGCGCCTACAAGATGCCTCTTTATCAATAAAAAAAAACCAATTATGTGGAATACAGGACAAAAACCAATTATCGGGTTGAAAGCCAACGTCAAAGCGGCCCTGGCCGCATTGTCGGCGCCGACAGACCCAAACGAGGCCGCGCAAATGAGCGCCGCCATCGCCATCATCAACACGCACGTTGACGGAGTAGCCACCAACGGCGCTTCGGTGACTGCCACCGGCATGGTGACGGCCAGCGGTGCCCGGCTCAATTTCAACATCATTCCAACAAATGTAGTAGACCAAAATTAAAAACCAATGCACCCGTATTCTTTACCCAACCCGGCTTCCGAGTCCCTGCGATTGGAAGCAGTCACTGCCTGCGTCGGCTTCGATGATTTCCTCGATGTCGCGCTGGAGCACAATCATCCGCACCTGGACACGATGATCGTTGTCACCAGTCACGACGACCTTCGCACTCACCAGGTTTGCCGCAAGCATGGCGCTATCTGTGTCCAGACGGACCTGTTTCATAAAAACGGCCGCCAATTCAACAAGGGCGCCGCTCTTAACGCCGGGCTAGCACGTTTCCAATATCACGGCTGGCGGCTGCACCTGGATTCCGATGTGCTCCTGCCGGACAACTTTCGGCGGATGCTCTTTAACCATACGCACTTGGACCCGCGTTGCGTGTATGGCTGTGATCGCGTGGACGTTCTCGCCGACGAACTCAAGTCCCTCGGTCGAAAGCTGCAACATTCCTATTCGGCCTTTGTCAGCTCGCCGATTGAGCGTGAAACCTCGCCTCGATACGTGGACCCGCTGCGCGGCTATATTCCGATTGGATTCTTCCAGTTGTGGCACGCGCACGCGCAAAAGAGCTACCCTTATTCGCTGGGCACAGCGGCGCATGACGACGTGATGTTCGCCGAACAATGGGCGCAGGAACATCGCCGGCATCTGCCCACGGTCATTGTCCATCACCTGTGTGCCCGCAAACCAAGGCTCGGTGAAAATTGGGACGGACACCGCCGTCAGCCCCGAATCCGATGATTCCCTTTTTCGCGCAAATGGACACGAGCGATGCCATGACCACCTTTGGCGGCATTGGTATCGCCATCCTGAGCATTGTCGCCAAAGACTTCGTGCGGGACCGGCTGGCCGGGAAAAATGAAAAAATGAAGGTCTCGGAACTGTCACAGCAGACGACGCACCTGGAACAGTTGGTGGACCTGGCGAAGAAAGCGCGCAAACAAACAAAGAAAGCAAACCGAAAGATTCATAAAAAACTTGTGGCCATCCACAAGGATGTGGTCGCGGTAAAAATCCAGACCACACCAAATTTTAAGGAGCAACGAAAGGAAAAACACACATCATTATGAAAAAGGCGCTACTTCTATTGGCCGTTCTGGCCATGTTTGACACAGGCTGCATGTCCGCCCGGATTCGTCCGGGACGCACACAGGCCTCTACCGGCGACGGAACGGCGGCTTCGGCAATCCAGTCGCAGGACCCGAATACGCCGACCACGCAGCAAATTGAAACCGACACCTCGACCACGCAGACACTGCCCGCCGGTTCGATTGTTGAAAGTGGAAGTTCCACCAATATATCTCGCACCATCCTGAGCGAGCCCGCCACACAAAGTTCCACGACGCACAAGCTTATTACCACCAGCGTGGGGGCGAGCCAGAAAAATACGGCACAGGACATTGCAGCCAAGCTGGCCAGCATCCGCTGGCTGCAATGGGTGGGCGTGATCCTGGTTCTCTTTGGTGGCGCATCCCTGTTCTATCCGCCATTGAAGGCCATCATAAATTCGGTCACTACATCGGTTTGGTGCATCTCGGCGGGCGGCGCGATGATCTTCCTGCCGCTCATCATCGTGGGGCATGAAATGCTCATCCTGGGGATTGGCGGTGGAGTCATCCTCCTGTGGTTCCTGGCCCATCGTCATGGTTCAGTCACGGCGGAACTGAGCACACTCAAGGGCCTGGTCACGGGTGGTCAGCCGACAAAGACGGCTACGGGCACGGCCACAGCCGCGCCAGTGACGCCAGCGCCGGCCACCAGCACACCGGCTTCAACTACGTCAGCGGCCTCCTAAAAATACTATGAGTCATAAAATATCTATTACCCTTGGCAAAATCTGCAATGGGGCTTTCACGCCCGCATTGGGAAAACTCTGCAGTCTGACCGTCCTTTCCGGGAAAGACACCTACGCATTGATGCGGACGATGGACCAACTCGAACCGGAACTGACCGCGTATCAAAAAGCATTGGCCAGCATCCTTAAGAAGCACGGCGCGCGCAGCAGCATTGCTGACTTGCGCGATGCCGCAAAACTTCTTGAGGAGCGGACCGAAGCATTGTCGCTGGAGGAAAAACAAACGCTTGAGGACTTGCGAAAGAAGATCCAAAAGCTTGAACCATTCGAGCGGCTGGAAATCTCTCCGACTGATGCCGGATGGGAGAACTTCACGGCGGAGCGCAAGGAATTGGATGCCCGGCCTGTGGAGTTGTTCATGAACCACAAAATCCATGTTCCTTTGGAGAAACTGCCGCCCGGCACATTGAACGCATTTGACATGCGCGAATTGACCTCGCTGGCAACATTTGAGGAACGCCCGGCCAATGCCTGATTTTGTCATCGCCCAGGGGAACCTGCCCACGCTCAACGATACGCTGTGCGGTTCAATTAACCTTGGGCCGAACAGCTGCGGTGGGAACGGTGGCCCTGCGCAAGCACTCGATTTGACGAACTGCACCGTTCAGTTCGTCTTTCAAGACCTGGCCGGGTCTATGGCCACCTGCACTGGCAACGCCCAGATATTGAACGCGTCTGCCGGGCAGGTGGCCTACACTTTTACCGCGGGCCAAACCGATACCCCAGGTCGCTATCAGGCCCAATGGAAAATCACCTTTCCCAATGGCCAGATTCTTAACCTGCCC
>DASYYL010000066.1:0-8695 GCA_035933915.1 Verrucomicrobiia bacterium | reverse complement strand
GGCGGCGGCGGACCAAAGGATAGGGATTAATGGATTTTTGGATTACTGGCTTGGCAGGGCGGCGCTGCCGCGTGCGGCAGCGCCGCCCGAATTTCAATCATCCAATCGATGAATCCAGTTCACCACGATATAGCCAATCTTTCGGAGGCTGTACCACGGATCTTAGTTTGGGCAGAGCGGCAGATCTGCCCTACCATAATTTTACAATCCATTCACCGAATAGACCGCATATCCACGGGGGGCCGCCCATACCTGCACGTTCCCATTGCCATCGCAGTATTGATTGTTCGGCGCGACATTTTGGCCGCTGATGGTCGAGGACCAGGCATACGCCTTCAATGTCTGGTTTTTTAGGTATCCATTTCCCGTTGTCACTGTGTAACCCTTCCAATTGCTGGGATTGGTGTTGATGACAACGATGTAACCGGGTGACGACGAAGAATAGCCGTAACTGCCGTAGATAAGGCATTGCGGGTCACTGCTCTCGAGCACTTGAATGTTCGGCCCGCCCGCGGCGAGTTTCTCGTGGCACCAAACCAGTTGATTGATCCCGTTGCCCCAGCCTGTGGGAGACGCGCCGCCGCCTGTGTTCAGGCCGTAGTTGAAATAATCTTCCCAGAATATGCAGGGATAGCCCTGGTAGGTCAGGATAATCGCATAGGCAATCATCTTATCGTTGACGATTTGGTCCGTGTCGTGGTTGGCGCAAAACGTCACGGTCTTGAAGGCATTCCTCGTTGCAAAACAATCCTCGTAGTTCAGGATGTTGGCGAGATTGCCCCCGCCACTGGTATCGTTGCAGAAGGTTTGCATGGTGTAATACAGCGGAAAATCGAATGCCGACGAATTACCCACGGAGTTGACCCAATTATTAATGTTATCCGAGCTGTCCCAATATTCGCCCACTGAGAAACTTGGGCTGGTGGCGTTGTTCATGTCCTGCACAACCCAGGAGTGATAGCCCTTAACATAATCATAGCGCCAGCCGTCGAAGCCGGCGTTGTTGGCGTTCTGCAACCATTGCATCCATGCCTGGATATCCGATTGCGAAGAAGCGCAACTGCCATAGTAAATGTCTGGATAACCACCGAACGTGCCTTCATCGCTATATTCACAGGAGTTAGGATGGAAATTCTCCCAATGCCAAAGGCATTTGCCGCTGGCGACGTGGCTAAAATCGGTGTAGGAGTTCGTGCCGGTATAACTATTGAACTCACTCTGGCCGCCGGCGCGATGGTTCAACACCATGTCGCCGATGCAGGAAATGCCCTTGGCCTTGAAGGCCGCAATGGCGCTCTTTAATTGCGCCTGCGTGCCGAAATGCGTCGCGGTGGTGCCTTCCTGGTTATATTGACCCACGTCATAATAATCGCAGGGGTCGTAACCCATGGAATAGCCGCCGCTCATGCCTTTCTCGGGCGGGGGAAACCAGATGCGGTTAATGCCGTAACCGCCGGCCATATTCGCCAGGACCGGCGCATTCGATTGCATGATGGGATACCATGAATTTGGACAATTCCAGTAAAACCCTTCCATCATGACGCCGGCAATGACCGACGACATCGAGAGAAACATCACGGCGAATAACGCGGTCAGTCGCCCAATGACTAAACGCCAGGGGTCTATGTGGCACCGATGTGGTTGTGGTTGTAGTGGGGGAATATCCCGGACCGCCCGGGAAAGAGCCCGGGATTCGAGTGTTGTACGCAACATATTTTTCCTTTCCTTTCCTTTTTAATTATGAAGTGAGTCGTAACACTTCATTCCCCCCAAGAAGCCGATAAGCAACAACACAGGCCCTGAAAGAAGCCATTATGCTGTGTCGATGACTATTAGATTACCATGCTCAACGTATAACTCCACCGCATGTTTGTGCGGGCGGCCGGGTTAAGGGATCGAAGATGGAAGATTTTGACAGGCTTTTTGCGCGGCGAGTTTTTTTCGTCCTCGATTGCTGGAACGCAAACGAGATTTTATTGGAAAGGCTCGCGAGGCCAACCCGTCAAGGCCATTGCCTCCAAATGCGGCGGGCACTAAAATGACCCTATCTCGACTATCCCCGAAAACCTTAGCTTTGGCGAAGCCGTCAAATTGGCTTTGCCAAAAGAGCATGGCAGTTGGTCGCTGGCACTGGAGCCGGTGGCTTTGGGAATGTTGATCGCGCCTTCGGCGGCAGGTTGTGCCCTTGTCTGGACGGCGTTCACCGTTTTCTTTTTGCGCCGCCCATTGAAGCTCGTATTGTCACGTAAACCCGACCCCCGAACCACATTGGCATCAGTTATCGTCGTTGCTCTTTCAACGATCGCGCTGACGGGCCTGTTTTTGGCCGTGGCCTTAGGCAATATAAAAGACCTTTGGCCGCTCATTCCGGCGGCCATCGCGGGAATTGGGTTCGCGTGGTTTGATTCACACAATGAAGGGCGTGAAGGAGCGGCGGAATTGTGCGGCGCCACCGCGTTTAGCGTCCTGCCGGCGACTTTTGCCAAATTAGCGGGATGGTCCATAACCGAATCCGCCGCGCTCGCGTCGGTAATGCTCGTCCGTTCGGTTCCGACGGTCCTGTTCGTGCGAACGTGCCTGCGTCACAATAAGGGACAGGCCGCAAGCCCGGCGCCTGCTTTCATCGCCTCACTCCTGGGCCTTACCTTAACGGTGTGGCTTGCGTACGCGCGTCTTGCGCCCTGGCCCGCGGCAATTTTGGCGGCCTTTCTGACGGCAATGACATTTTGGGTTCTCGCGGGCAGGCGCCGGTTCACGGCGAAAAGGATTGGTCTTGTTGAACTGACTTTCGGGGTGGTCATGGTCCTGACCTTGGCCATGACCTGGAAGTCTCATTAGGTGCCTTACAAAAACGGCCATTTAGAAATCTTCCAACCAGTTGACTTGCGTCAAAACTTCTCAGGGGCGTTTGGGTAAAGTTGTTATGCAAGTTAAAGATTGCATTTATGAACCACGAAGCCTCGACCTCGCAGGAAGCCGGCCCGAAAGCTGAAGCGCCGGTGAAGAAAGCAACCATCGTCTACGCCTGCTCCGGCTGTTCGGACGCGGGTGAAATCGCCGACCGCATCGCGCGTCGTCTGACGCGCGAAGGCGCGGCGCAAATGTCATGTCTGGCAGGCATCGGCGGGCGCGTGAAAAGCCTCGTCATCAAAGCCGAAAACGCGGAACACATCCTGGTGGTGGACGGGTGCCCGCTGAATTGCGCCGCTCATACGTTGAAGCTCGCCGGTTTCCAAAAATTTGACCACCTGGAATTGCAGAAAATCGGCATTCGCAAGGGTTCCTGTCCCGTGACCGACGAACGCATCAGCGCGGGAGTCGAGGCGGCAAAACAACTCATTTCCAAAACCAGCGAACCGGAAGCGGATTCAGCAGATCTGATTGCGCCGTTCTGCGGGGATAACCAGAATAAGCGGCCGTCAACCCAAAACTAAAATGCTGCCGATGAGCCAATTCAAACGGTTCGATGTGCGTGAGCTGCTCTCGCGTGGCATCGAGCCGTTTCCGGAAATTCGAAAAAAGGTGGATGAACTCAAGCCGGACGAAGGCCTGATTGTCATTGCCCCTTTTCTGCCCTCGCCGTTGGTGGAAAAGTTGAACGGCGAAGGATTCAACTCCAAAGTTGAGCGGGGAAAAGGTTCAGACTGGATTGTTTACTTTTGGCGCGAGGCGCGGTGAAATAACGCAAAATGAGCGCTACACTCGCCAATCTCAAAAACGCGGTCGTCATTAACACTTTGCGAAGCTGCCAGCTTTTCATCGGGCTTCCCACGGTCGATTTACAGAATATTGCTAATGTCAGCGTCGTCAAAACCCTCGAAAAGAATGAATACCTGTTTCATGAGGGCGATCCGGCCCACGGCTTCTATATCGTCCAAAACGGGGCGGTAAATGTTCATCGCGTGACCGCCGGCGGCAAGGAACAGGTCATTCACGTTTTTCGGACAGGCGATTCATTTGCCGAAGCAGCCCTGGCCACACCCACAGGATATCCCGCCGACGCCCGCGCGATTGAGCCGACGCAGGTATTGTTGGTTCAAAAAGACGGCATCCTCGAATTGCTGAAGCGGCAGCCGGAATTGGCGTTGCGGATGCTCGGTTCCATGAGCAGCCATCTGCGCGTGCTGGTCGGTCAAATCGAAGACCTCACCGCAAAAGACGTCGAAACTCGCCTGGCAAACTGGCTCATAAAACGTTGTCCAAATCCACAAGGCCAATTTCCCGTAAAGATCGAACTGACCGTGCCCAAGAGGGCACTGGCTGCGGAACTCGGCACGGTAAGCGAAACATTTTCCCGTACACTGGCGAAATTTCGCGAGCAAAAGCTTCTCGCCGTGAAAGGCAAAGAGATTACGATCCTCTCTCCGTCCAAACTGGGTGCGCTCCTGCGCCGGAATTTGGGCGAATAACGTCAATTTGTAAAAAGAGGCTTGCAACCTCGCCATCAGCAACTGGCGCTGGAAGCTGAGTTGTTTGGGCAAATCGGGAGATAGCCAGAAAAATAATTCATCATGCGAAAGCGCTTCCCGGCGCCAGTCTTCCGGAGCAATCTCCTGCGCTTTGGCCAGCCGTTGGGAATAACCATCGTCCATGCCTCCGATGTCAAAATCGCGCGGGCCGGGCACCCAGCCCAGCGGTGTCCTCTGCGCGTCAGCCCGTCCGCGGGAGCGGTCAACGATCCATTTGAGGACCCGCATGTTCTGGCCGAAACCAGGCCAGAGAAGCTTGCCCTGCTCATCGCGCCGTCGGAGAGCACGCCTTGCGGATGATGGATCCATTGCCAGACCTGCGTCCGCGAAATCTCACCCGTGGCCGCGTCTTCCATCAGGTTGTAAAGCGACACACACCCCTGGCCGTTCAACCAGGATTCGATGAATTGCAAGGCCACAGAGATGTCATTGCGCACACCGTTTTCCGTAATGGTTCCACGTGGCGTTTCGAGCATTTGTTCGGCTGTGGTCTCCACATCCTCGCACTGGCGGTCGATTTGGTTCGGCTTGCTGCCAAGCACTTTTTCGAATTGCTCTTGCGAATGGTCAAGCCCCTGGTCGAACAGCTCGAGAGCCTTGACCGTGATTTCAAGTACCGGCGCGCCGGCTTGGAGGAAGGTTGCGTGGAAATAGCGGCCGGCGGTTCTACGTTGCGGTACGTCCTGCCGCGCCTTCCGCCGCGCAATTTGAGCACCTGGCAAGTGGTCCAGGAGGCATTCAAAAGGCAGAACCTCGACTGCCAAGTCGCTATGGAGGCCGGCGGTTGGGATGTCATCAAGAAATATGTCGAACTGGGCCTCGGGATTTCTATCATCAGCAGCGTCGGCATCACCGGCCAGGACAAGGTGGAAGTCATTCCGGCCAGCCAATTCTTTCCCAAACGGGTTTATGGCGTTGTCATGCGGCGCAATAATGCGCTCAGCCCTCAGGCCATGCGATTCGTCGAATTATTGCTGCATGGCAAAGGAAACGATGCTGATCCTGCACAGCAAGGATGATGCATCCTTTGAGTCTTTGTTTTTCAATTCCGCAATCCGCAATACCTCTCTTCTTTTTTCCGTTTTAATTTTTAATTCTTAATTAGCTGACCTTGCTTTTTTTCTGTTTTAAATTACTGGTTTCTCGCCATGGAAATTGAATCGGATCTGGCAGGGACGGCGCTCTTCGAAAGTGGCGCTGCCACCGCCGTCACCGCCCGCGCACCGAGCGGAACGTGCGCAGTAGGATGTCCATGTCTTGAGAATCGTCCAGACTCATTATGAGCGAAATTTTTGTAATCGGACATCGTAACCCGGATACCGACGCCATCTGTTCGGCCATCGGTTATGCGGAGTTTAAACAGCGCACCGGCATGCCCGAAGCCGTGGCCGCACGCTGTGGCGATACCAACGATCGTATCGATTTCGTCCTCGAAACGTTTGGAGTGCCTGCGCCGCGGTTCGTCGCCGACGTCTCGCCCAAAGTCTCCGACGTGATGCAACGCAACGTCATGAGCGTCACGCCGGACGCCATCGCGGCGGACGCGCTGCATCTAATGGACGAGCGGAACATTCGCATCCTGCCCGTGCTCGATCAAGACAATCGATGCCGCGGTTTGCTGTCGCTGTTCAAGCTCACCAAATTTCTTTTCCCCGCCGCCAACCGCCTTATGGATTCGCGGCGGGTTTTGTCATCCCTGAACAATCTGGCCCGGATATTGCCCGGCGAATTGATTGCATCCTTCGACCCGGACCGTGAAGAGGAGTTGATTATGCTCATTGGCGCGATGAGCGTCGAATCGTTCGCACGGCGGTTAAAGGCGTTTGCGCGCGAAAAGGTCATCGTCATCGTCGGCGATCGCCAGGATATCCAGTACGCCGCCATCCGCGAGGGCGTGCGCGTGATCATCGTCACTGGCGGCCTGGAGATTGAGCCCGATGTTCTCGAACACGCGAGGCACAAGCGCGTGAGCATCATATCCTCGCCCCATGACACCGCGACGACTTCGACCCTTTGCCGCGCAGCCGTCGCCGTGAGGAATGTCCTGAACGAGGAATTTATCTCGTTTCCCGAACACGCGCCGCTGGCCGCTGCGTGCGAGGAAGCGCGGGTTTCGGGCCACCAAATCTTTCCGGTCCTGGACACGGAGAACCGCGTGGCGGGTATTTTGTCTAAAACAGACTTTTTGAAATCCGTCGCGCGCAAGTTGATTTTGGTCGACCACAACGAACTGTCGCAAGCCGTGCAGGGAGCGGACGAAGTGGAAATCATCGAGATTATTGACCATCATCGCATCGGCGCGGTCTCGACACCGCAGCCCATTTTGTTTCGAAACGAGCCGGTCGGCTCGACGAGCACCATCGTGGCCGATTGTTTTTTTCAATATGGCGTTCCGTTGCCTCGTCCGATCGCTGGTTTGCTGCTGGCCGGCATCGTTTCCGATACGCTGAACCTCACTTCGCCCACGGCCACGCCGCGCGACGGTGAAATCCTGAAAAGACTGGAGCAAATATCCGAAACCAACGCGCGCGGTTTCGCCGAGAAATTTTTTGCGACGAGTTCATTGCTCACGCTCAAGCCCGCGCCGCAGGCTATCACCACCGATTGCAAGGAATATCTCGAAGAACGCGCCAAATTCAGCATCGCCCAGGTTGAGGAACTTGGCTTTGAGCAATTTTGGAAACGGAAAACCGAACTGGTCGACGCTCTCGAGGCGTATCGCGCGCGTCACAATTATTTTTTCTCCGTCCTGCTCGTTACGGACGTTTCCACGCAAAGCTCGCTTTTGGTGGTCGTTGGCGACGGCGATTTCATCCAGCGTATCGGTTATCCGCTTCTGGAACCGGGAATCTATGAATTGCGCGAGGTGGTTTCACGGAAAAAACAATTGCTGCCGTATTTGATACATTGTTTGAAAATTAAGAGCGTTGATGCGATGGCCGCGCAGCATGCCATAAAGCGCTAAAGCGGCGTCGGGGTAATCATCGTCATCGTCATCTTCCCGTAGTTTGGGCTACCTCCTCTTTCGGGCTGGCTCTCAATTCTTGACAGAAGGACCTGGTTTGCCAAACGTGTCGGTCAGTATTCAAATGAGTTCCAAATCAGCCATCATGGCGATCCTGACGCTATCGCTTTCGCCAATAGCCTTCTCCCAGACCGCTTCCGACTATTCTCACGTGAATGTCGTCGTCACAGCCCGCGACACGGGGCAACGATTGGCGACCGGAGGTGAAGAAACCCTTTCGAACAGCCCGCTGATTACCGAAAAGGAGAATTACATTTTTGTGGACCCGGCAAAGGCATTCCAGACGATCATCGGCATCGGCGGTGCGCTGACCGATGCCTCGGCGGAAACATTTTATAAATTGTCCGCGAAAAAACAGCAGGAAATTCTTACGGCGTATTTTGACCCGCAAAACGGCATTGGCTATTCATTGGGGCGCACTTCCATCCATAGTTGCGATTTTTCGAGCGACAGTTATACCTACGTGAAAGACGGCGACACGAACCTGGACAGTTTTGATATCTCTCACGATTTAAAATATCGGATTCCGTTCATTAAAGCGGCGCTGGCCATTGCCGGCGCGGACCATTTCACATTGTTCGCCAGTCCCTGGAGCCCGCCCGCGTGGATGAAGAGCAATCACGATATGCTGCACGGAGGCATATTGGAACCGGAATATTACGATTGCTGGGCGCGCTATTTCTGCAAATTCATTCGCGCTTATGCAAAGGAAGGCATCCCCATCTGGGGAGTGACCGTGCAAAATGAACCGATGGCGATACAAACCTGGGAATCGTGCACTTTTACCGCCGCGCAGGAACGCGATTTTGTAAAAAATGATCTCGGGCCCGAATTCCGAAGGAACGGCCTGAAAAAAACGAAGATCATGGTCTGGGACCATAATCGCAGTTTTATGTATGAATACGCCTCGACGATTTTGGACGACCCGGCCGCCGCCAAATATGTGTGGGGCGTCGCTTTTCATTGGTACGTGGGCGACCATTTTGAAAATGTAAAACGTGTGAAAGAGGCCTATCCCAAAACGCATCTGTTGTTTACGGAAGGTTGTGTTTCGAACTTTGATGCCAGTTTGATGGGGAATTGGAGTTGGGGCGAGACGTACGCGATTTCGATGATTCATGATTTCAATAATGGCGCGGAGGGCTGGACGGATTGGAATGTTCTTTTAGACAAAAACGGCGGCCCCAATCACGTGGGAAAT
>DASYYL010000193.1:0-7171 GCA_035933915.1 Verrucomicrobiia bacterium | reverse complement strand
TGTGGGGGTGTCGGCGGGTAACCGCCGACACTACCCGGCGCGGTCTCGGCGAATTACGTGAATTGCCGCAAATGATCGCCTCAGTTCCGGGGTTCAATGCACGTCTGGGTCATTTCACTTTCCACGCGGAGTCGAGAAGTTCCTTGTCAAAGGGCTCGGGGATTACACCTTCGGTCGCATAAATGAACAGTGCGCAGCGATAGACGGAGTTTACCACATTTTTGAGCCATGAAAGCGGCAGAAGCATGAGGAACATTCCCGCAAATATGAGCAGCCGCGCCAAAAGCATATGATGGAAAAAATGGAAATGGCCGAGGGTAAAGCCAATGGCGCTGACAAATATTACGATGGGAACAAAAATGAAAGCTACGGCCACGTGGAAACCGGCGAAGCCGACGACGACTTCGCCCCAGGTGCGTTTGAGTGCGCCGGAGGAATGGCGCAAGAGTTCGAGCGGGTTCGTTGTTTCCATGTCGCGCACGAGACTCGGAATGATGAAAATGCATGCGACGCTCCACGCGAAGCCAACAAAGCTGGCGATAATCTTTCCCAAAAAGCCGACGCGCTGTTCAATGAATTGGATGATGTATCCGACGAGTCCTGCGAACAGGGACCACATCAATACCGCGCGCCAGCGCATTATGGCGAAATAAAATCCGCGCCGAATGGAAACGGGCTGGCCGTTCAATGCCTGCATGATTTCGTGATAAAACGCGACATTGCAGAATGTGGCGAGGAACATTGAAGTGAAATAGATGACAACGAAGGGCAGCGTTATCCACCAGTGTTGAAAAATAATGCGGCTGCCGCCGGCGAGGCCGGTGGAAATACCAATTGCCATCTGATGATGATGTGAACCGGACGGGGGATGCGGTAAAAATGCCTGCGTAATGCGGTCGCCAATGACGGTCCAGTGCGCGGTGGATAAATAAGAGTGCCCGCTGGGATAAAGCGCGACGGGCGCGACAAAAAACAGCGCGACGGCCAGCGCCAGTCCCGTAGCGAGGAGCGGGAAGAGCAATAATTTCTTTTCGCGGAACAGAATGGCGACGGCTGTTTTTAACAGGCGGATGCTGCGTTTGAATTTATTCATACGATTTCCCTTTGTTTAATAAATGTGAGGATTTGTTCTTCGTTCAAGCCATAGCTGCGGGCCTCGGCCATCATTCGCTGATAAAGCTCTTTCAGTTTCGCTTTCTTCTTCGCGGCGGGCAGGGCGTTGGGGGCCTCATCCAATTTGACGAACGAGCCAAAACCGCGCTGCCCGTCGAGCAGGCCTTTATGCGTCAATTCCTGATAGGCTTTGGCGACGGTGTTTGGATTGACGCCCAGCCGTTCGTGCAGTTCGCGGATCGTCGGCAAACGATCGCCATGCTTCAACGTGCCGTCGGCCATAGCTGCCATGAGCCGGTTCGCGATTTGTTTGTACGCGGGAATGCCTGAATGGAATTCGATTTTCCAATTCTTGAGGAGCGGCTTGTCATTCATGGTTGAATTATTGTACTAGTAAAATAGTACAACGTGAAGGCAAGGTCAACGAAAATCTTTCACATATTTCGGACGAGCGCGCGGGGCAAGTAGGGACGCCGCGCTGCGGCGTCACCGCCGTATACCGGGCGGAACAAGTGTCGTCAGACGTTCGTCCGGCAGTGCGGGGTTCCGCGCGCTTTACGCGCGGTGACAGCGCAGCGCGCCGTCCCTGCCTACGGATACAGAGGCAGCACGGCTTGCACGCGATAAACTCTTGTTGGCGCTTTTGTGTCTGTGTACCCGGCGCTGGTGGTGGCGCCGGCTGATGGCGCAATCAATCCCAGGGTGCTGTATTTCCAGGTTGCGGTTCCGACGTTTGTATTTTCCAAAATGTAATAGAGGCGAGTGGGTACGCTGTCCCACGTAAGATTGGCATTGGTTCCCCCGAGCGCAAAACTCTCCGCGGTAATTTTCAGGATGCTGTTCACATTGTTCGGGTTGGTTCCGGCTACGTAATCCTGGCCGATGGTATTTCCTTTGCCGGTTGGGTCGGCGTTGGCATTGACATTGGTGGTGCCGAAATAGGTCAGGAGCCAGGGGATGGGAAGGCCGTTTGGCGCGAGCGGCCCGGGATAGAGGGTGTCGGTTTGCACATAGGCATAAGCGTTGTTGAGGGAAATCCAGCCGCAATTGGCGCTCCAGACGTAGCCAGTCAATTGGCCGGTGAGCAGGTTCACTTTGGGTTTGCCGTAGGTTTGTTCGAAAGTGATCCAGCCGATGTTTGCGCCCCAGGCGTATCCGGTCAAATCGCCGAGGCCGTCGTTGTTCACGCCGAAATCTGTGGCGGTGTTGTTTTGATATTGGATGCTGTTGGCGGGGCTGCCGCTGCCGAGGTTAATCCAGCCGACATTGCCAGAATATATATAGCCGGAGCAGACGTAATCACCGATGACGGCGCCGTCGTTGGTATCGGCCACCCAATCCATCCAGCCGATGTTGGCGCCGTATGCGTAACGGTTGACGGGGTCAATTGTGGTGGTGAGGGCGCGACACGTCATTGAGGAATGCAGAATGCAGATTGCAGAAATCGCCGCGGTGGCAGCGCCACTCGCAATACGAATCGAATGGGTCGTTTTCATAGTGGAACAGGTTGGGATTAGGGTGGACTGATGATTAAGGAGTGTAAAGTGTAGAATGAGTTTTGTTTTCATGAATCAGTAAGAATTGACGTTGTGCGTAGCGGCCAATGGCGTTCCTGTGTTAGAGATTCCGTGGCAGACACTGGCAATGAAGGCATCCAAACCGGTGCCGGAATAACTGGCACCAGAGCAGCCGCTGGCAGTGTATTGGGCATAAAGGCCGTAGCCGCTGCCGCTGCTGTCGCCGAAGGAGTTCTCGGCATCGTCGGCCCAAACGCCATCACCAGTACCGCTGGTCCCGTCACAGTTCAGGGCGAAATCGGCGAAAATGCCGTAATTGCTGCCGGCATTGTAGCCGTAACAATCATGGGCGACAGAGGCGTTAATGCCGGCATAGCCAAGGGCGGTGTAGCCGTAACAGTCGCGGGCCTGGTAGATGGCATCGATACCGTAGCCGTGGAAAGTTGATTCGCCCACGCAATCGGACGCTTGATTGCTGTAGATCGCGTCTTCGGCGCAGTCTATGGCCGATGACTGATTGACCGTGTAGGCGGCAATTCCATAGTTCCCAATCGTCGACACTGTGCAGGATTCCACCAGCGTCGAACCGATCTCATTGTAGACGTAGATGCCGTCATCCAAACAACCGGAAACCGTGACATGCGACACGAGCACATTCACAGGAGAAAACCCGGGACAATAAATGCCGTAACCGAAGCCGCTGCCGCTGTAAACGTTGCTGCCGTTGTTGGTTACGCCCCCGACGATATGACCATTGCAAATAGTGATATCACTGATAGTCAGACTGGTATTAAGAAGAATAGCCGCTCCTCCGTTAGCTGCGTTGGCGACGGTGGAACTGAGGGTGAAGCCGTTCAAGTCCAGCGTTACGCCGTTGGCAGTTATTACAATGGCGTTGCTCACCGTGCATACCAGATTGGACACGAGATAATATGAGCCGGGTTGCGTGATGGTGATGGGCACGGAGGAAATGGGCGTGCGCGACTGGAGCTGGAGCTGGGAGAGTGTGACCATGGTCGCTGCCGGCGGTCCGGGAGGAGTGAGCGCTCCCTGGCCGAATGCAGAAGGGAGCGTGAAGAGTGAACAAATGAATATCAGCGCATGGCTCGTGGCGGGCAATTTGAGTTTGATTTTCATAAATCAGTAAGAGTTGACGTTGTGTAACGGGTCCAAAGCCGTACCTGTTCCGGTGGCTCCGTGGCAGACGCTGGCAATTAAGGCATACAGCCCGACGCCGGTATTACTGTAACCATAGCAGCCACTGGCAACGTTGTAGGCATAAACGCCATAGCCGCTGCCGCTCGAATAGCCAAAACAGTTCTCGGCGTTTTCGACAAGTATGCCGTGGTCGCTGTTGCTGAATCCGTAACAGTTTATGGCCGTGGTACCGGAAATGCCAATATAGCTTCCGCTATAGCCGTAACAGTTCTGGATGTTGACGGCAGAAACGCCATCGGCATCGCCGCTGGCGTAGCCATAACAGTTTTGGACGATATCGTTGGCAGTAATGCCGCTGCCGGCGTCGGTGCTTTCGCCCCGGCTGTCGAACACTAGATCGCCGTAGACCGCGTCACCTCCGCAGTCAACGGCTGATGACTGTTTCACCGTGGAAGCAAAAATTCCATCGGAGCCTATGGTCTGTACCGTGCAGGATTCCGCCAGAGTCGAACCGGCGCCATTGTACACATAGATCCCGATGATCAAACAACCGGAAACCGAGACATGCGACACCAACACATTACCCGGCGGATTGCCCGTGAAATAAATGCCATAGTCAAAGCCGGTACCGCTGTAAGCACCGCTGCCGTTATTGGTTACGCCGCCTTGAATAAAGCCATTGGCGATGGTGATATTCCGCAAACTGCTGCCGATGAGGATGCCATAGCCGGTGGGACTGGGGGCCGTTGAGGAGATGGTAAAGCCATTGAGGTCCAACGCTACACCATTGGTGGCGATGGTAATGGCGTTGCCACCATTGACGGTGAGACTTGTTGTCAGATAATACGCGCCGGATTGCGTGATGGTGTAGGGAACGGAAGAAATCGGTGTGCGCGGCTCAACCTGGGTGAGCGTGAGCATGGTCGCTGCCGGCGGGCCGGGCGGCGTGAGAGTACCCTGGGCATGCGCCGGTTGAAGCGGAAGCCCCAATCCCGCCGAACCGATAAAAATTGTGAGCGCGATTTTCAAAATGTCGGGTCAAAAGGAAAAGTTCGCCCACGGATCACTTGTCCCAAGACTGGCGCCGCCGGTTGAGCCGGCGACGGCCGCGCTCGAGGCTGCGTTGATAATCGTGTCCACCATGTTGCCCGTGACCAAATCATAATTGTATATGGGCGAGCCGCGCGCGGTGTTGGCGATGACGAAGTTTTCCGTTCCATCCGCCTTGATTCCGTATTGATTGCTGTTTAGAACATTGCCTTCGATGCGGTTGCCGCTGTCGAGTACGTGGATGCCCGCGCCGCCGTTGATCGAATAGCGGCTGTTGGAGGAGCAGGTGTTGCCTTTAATCAGGCAGGAATACGCGGCTTGAATGCCGTCAACGTAATTGGCGCTGGCGGTGCAGCCGGCGATGGTGCATTCGCTGCCGGCCACGATGCCGTTGGTATTATAGTTGGCGGTGCAATCGGAAATCGTGCAGCCGACTCCGGCGTTCACGCCCGCGAGTGCATTGCTAATGACTGTACAATCTTTGATGGTGCAGCCTGTTCCTGTAAGTATTCCCTGGTTATTTTGGTTAGCGGTACAACCGGTGATGCTGCAACCGGTTCCTGCGACAATCGCCGCAATAAAGTTATAGTTATAGGCCGAGGAATTGCCGCATGCCGTGCAGTCGGAAACGATGCATCCTGAGCCGGTTTGCAGCCCGTAGGTGACATTGCCCAGAATGCTGCAACCTTTCAATTTCGTGCCGTCGCCCGTGATTATTCCGGTGTAATTGGAAGTGGTGGTCGAAGATTCAATCACGCAGCCGCGCCCCACGACTATCCCGGTGCTGTAATGATTAAAATCATCAAGCACTGTGCAATCCGTAACGAGCGAGCCGTCACCGGTTAGAACTCCATCGCCTCCGCCACCTAAAGCCGGGTCATTGACGGCGCAATCCTTGACGATGCTGTCGCCGCCAATGACCAGTGCGTTGTTAAAAAGTTCATAGCACTGCAGTTTTTCCAAAGTTGAGCTGGAAGCGGCAGATGCCTGCACTGCGGTTCCCCAATACTCAATTGTCCCATTGCGCACGACAAGGTTTTGAACGGCGTTGGAAACGGCAATGGCGCAACCGGCGCCGGCTTCGCCGAAGACGCCGAAGCCATTGAGATCAATTGTGACCTGACTTGCCCGGACCGTGATGGCATTGGTGAGGGTGGCGACAAAAAGGTTGCCCGTCAGATAATAGGCGCCTGCGCTGTTGATTGTGTAGGGCGCTGAGGAGATTGGAGTACGCGGCTCAACCTGGGATAGCGTGAGCATCGTGGGTGAGGGCGGGCCGGGCGGCGTGAGGCTGCCCTGGGCCAGGCACGTTGAGAAATGAGCGCTGACAGCGAGAAGCGCGCCAGCAATGGGAAAGGAATGCATCGTTTTCATTGGGAAAGTCGGCCTTAGAATAAGTTGAGTTTATAGAGACTCATCCAAATATTAGCATCAAACGTTCTCGTGGTTGAACGAACTAATGCACTGCATTTCTTATCAGCCGGGAGAGGATTTTTCAAGCTTTTTTTGGGGAAAAGGGTGGTAGGGACGCCACGCTGCGGCGTCACCGCGTGTAGAGCGCGCGGAACACTTGCGGTTTGATATCCGATCACACTATTGCGCCGCTGCATGCGGCGTCCCTGCCATAATTACTTCGAGACCGGCTCAGGGGGAGCGAAATGCCGGGCAATTTCTTCAATCCAGCCGTTGTCGGGCTGGGCATAGGGCCGGAAGGTTTCCAATAAGCCTTCGCGTTCGTTGTAAAAGAGGGCGCGGTGGAGGCCCAGCGTGGATGCATTGGGTGCGTCTATCAGGCTGGCCGAATCGGTCGCGCTCATCTGGAACACTACGCGCATCTCGAATTCGCTTAACGCTTTTCTCCCTAAAAACCGGCTCACGTTGTTGTAAGTGTCGCAAGTGACGATGACATGAATTCCACGCGCCGGACCTTCGGTAATGAGATTTACCAGGGCTGCGGCGGGAGTGCTGGCAGACTCCGAACTTGAAAAACTGAATTCGTCTTCTTGTTTCAGCTTTTTGAAATTTTGTATTCCCTGAACGAGAACAAAGATTTCAGGCGCGTCGGAATTTGCGCCTTCGCCGCGTTTTTTTAACTCTTCCGCCAGCCCCGATATGATTTCCGGAAGTTCGGCATTGCCGGCGGTGGTCACGTCATGGGGCAGGGCATCCACGGCGCGTTGCAGGAATTCACGTTGCGGGAAACCGGGCGGCGTATTATCGAGCAAAATGAAACGCGCGGCTTCGCGCGGATATTGCGCGGCCAGGGACATGAGAGCGACAACCAGGATGCTCATCGAACGTTCTTCGCTCTGCGCAACGACCAGAAGATTGCC
>DASYYL010000151.1:0-4187 GCA_035933915.1 Verrucomicrobiia bacterium | reverse complement strand
ACGCCTGTTTTTCCAATTTCCGTTGCTACCTCATATCCGGCCGCGCGCAGCCTGCCGGCGGCGATGGCCGCGGTTCGTGTTTCCTGCAAAGACAATTCAGGATGCGAATGAATATCTTTGTAAAGCATTTCGAGGTCCGGCACTACGCCTGTCAATTTTGACGCGAGGCTGCCCGGTTTTGCGAATTCATCTGTTTTCATGGCTGGTTCGTATTCTGATCATGTTCGGCAAACCATATGGTCCTTTCAACTGTTAATTTGAGGTCAGTAAATCGAGAGCTTGAGCGCCTCATCAATCACCGGCAACACTTGGCCAACCGAGGCCACCGCTATGTTGGAGGAAACCATGTCATAATCTCTGATTGCTTGGCGCGAATTTGCGCCTGATGCGCCGTTTGAATCGCATCGTCCAGCCGGCCGCGATCGGCTTGATAACGAAGAACGGCGGTGTCGGCAACTGCCGCAGCAGGATAAGCCTCGGCAGCCAGCCCATTCCAAAGGCGTGGTTTTGGTATCGCCGCAAATACACGTTGGTGGCGGGCCTGCCGGCTTCCAACACCTCGGTCAGGTGTTCAGGCAGCGTTGTCGCCGGTAGCTTTTCCTCGATCAGCTCAAAGGCCGGATCGTTGCGAGAACGCTGATATCGCTCAAGGGTCGATCCTTTCTTGTCCTTCATGATATGGTCCATGACGTAGCCCCAAGTCCGGCTGGCATAATGGGGCTCCGCCGCCGAAAGGTAAGTCATCCCGATTTGATGATTCAAATGCGGATTTTTCATTGTCTCGTTCATGTGCCCGACAAGGCGTTCAGCCTCCTCGGGATCCTTGGTCTCCAGGCTCTCGCGGTCCCCGGTGCCCGAGTCCTTGTAATAATACATCCCGTCGCGGTCATCGCGGCGATAGGCTCGGTATCTCAGTTTCATGCGCACCTCCCAGAATTCCAGAGCGCAAGTGGGCCAACAAAAGGATTTATATCGGATAGGATCGGATACGTCCGGTATTATATCGGATGAACTTCTTGGACACCGTTTTGGACACCGCGGCGGTTCTGAATTTTTGCAAGCCGTTGAAGAAAAACGGCTAACGGCTGGAGGCGAGGGTCGGAATCGGGCGGTTCATGCTCGATTTTCGCAGCAAAAATATAGATGATTTCCCTAATAGAATCAACAACTTTGTCAGTATTTGGGCGAACTTTTTCATTACCCTTTTACTACCCCTTTACTGAAGGTTTTACTGAAACTTTCACTGAAGGTTTCAGTGGCCGGTTCGCCAATGTTTGCAAGGTTCATCATAGTCTTTGGTGGTTTAGATATGAAAGTGTCCAAGCGCACGCAAAGATGAAAAGTTGCCCTGACCGATAACCACATGGTCAACCAATTCAATTTTCAAAAGCTTACCTGCCCGGATTAGTTCGCGGGTCACTTTGATGTCTGCATCGCTTGGGGATGAATCTCCGCTTGGGTGACTGTGGCAGAGAATGATTGCCGCCGCGCTCGTGACCACCGCCAGCCGGAACACAGAAGTAGGGCTGACCAACAAGGTAGCTGCGTGAAAAAATTGCCGCTGTCACCGTCGGCGAAACGGTGAAAAACTTCCTTGGCCAGCTCCCGCTTTTCAGCGGGATAACTGGCGAGCATTTCGTTAAACAGATTGCGGTCAGTCATAAAGCCTCCATTTTATTGAGTAAGATTCACCTTCGCGCCCCGTTTGACAACTATCGGTTGGCCGATGGACGGCACCAGTTTCGGTTTAATGGCGATGGCCGCGGCCGTCGGCAGGAGTTTGGCCGCAATCCGGTCATACTGCCCGTATAGGGTGGCCAGCCAGTCCTGCAAGACGCCCCGCGCCATGATGTCCATGCCCAATTCGTCACTGGTCACGGCTTCATTGAACGGGACGCCGCGTTGTTGGTCCGCTTCCAATTTCGCCAGACTGATTTTCGCAAATTCCGACAGCACGGGCACGGTAATGCTCACCGCGCCAAGTTTGATAAGGTCTTGCTCCAATTCACTCCCGTCAAACATCCGGGTTTTGGGTGCTCGTGCCGGATTGCGGACAATGACGTAATCCACCTGGCTGCCGCAAAACTGGCAGACGGTATCGAGATTGCTCATTACGTCGAGGTCGTCCAATGGGAAAACCATGAGCGTAATGCGAATGCCCTGTGCATTGGCAATGTCAAAGAAGTGCGTGGCGGACAGCGCTTTCATGATTTGGCCGTCTAAATGGGCGCGGGGATCAACCAGCGTTACCGGCCTGGCGGTGGCTTTTTTCAGGATCATAATGAGTTCGTCCATGTCGTCAGCCTGCCCATTCAAGGGCAAGAGCCGGACATTGGCCGGAAACAGCCGGGACAAGGTTTTGTTGTCCCCGTCCAGGTCGAAGCCCTGCCACTGGATGCCGTGCTGGTTGAGCCAGCAGGCGCGGGCCGCTGCTTCAATGCTTTTGCCCATATTCCCTTTGGCCTGCATGGGCAGAATCAGGCGATGTTTAACTTCTTTCATAGATGTCGAGGTTGAACCGATGTTTTTTCACCGGCGTTGTTTGTTGTGGTTGCGGTGTAGGAATGAAAACTGGCTTTTCTTCGATGCCTTCTGGTGTGCTGCTGCCGGCGCGTGGCCGGCGGGCGATGCTCCGCTCACAGAACCGATAGACCGAAGGGGCCGTAACGGACACGCCATGCCGGTTAAGCCATTGGGCAATCTGGCGATAGCTCCAATGCTTGCGGCGCAATGTGAAAATGGCGTCGCGGTGCGCCTCTAATTTGCTGCGCGTGCGACGTTCCCTTTCACTTTCGGCTTGTGGTTGCAAATTCATTTTGTTCTTACTTTTTTAGAGTCCAATAATTCTGTCAGAAGTTGCGTAACTGTTACGCAACAGTTGCGCAACGGCGCGGCCTTTGACGCGCCCACTTAGCTGTGCTAAGGGAAGATGTCTGACAGAATTATTGGACTTTAAAACAGTCTTCATAGCTGTGTGCATCGTTGACATGAACATAAGCCACCAAAATTGATTTGCTTACCGAGTAGTGAAAGGGTTAGGACTGGATTTTGAAGGATAGTGATTCCAAGAGAATGACAGAACAGCGTTTAGGCATACAGTGGCTTCGTGTTAAGAGTCATTGCCAGCACAAATGCACAAGCAGCAAAGCAATATCACAAGCAGTCCTTAAAGCGTGAGGATTACTATAGTGAGGGGCAGGAAATTGCCGGGAATTGGCAGGGTATTGGAGCCGAAAAATTGGGACTGATGGGGCCAATCCAAACCGAAGCATATAACGCCCTCTGCGACAATTTAAAGCCCGGCACGAATGAACGATTGACACAGCGTAACAAGAGTAATCGCACGGTGGGTTACGACTTCAATTTCCATTGCCCAAAATCCGTATCGGTCGTTTATGAGTTCACCCAGGATGAGCGTATCCTCAATGCGTTTAAGCTCTCGGTTAATCAAACCATGCGGGAGATTGAATCGGAGATTAAGACAAGGGTGCGTAAAAATGGAGCCGATGAGAACCGGACTACGGGCAATATGATTTGGGCGGAATACATTCACTTTACCGCCCGTCCGGTCAATGGTGTTCCTGATCCGCATTTACACGCGCATTGTTACGCCTTTAACACGACCTGGGATGATGTGGAAAAGAAATGGAAAGCTGGGCAGTTCCGGGATTTGAAAGCTGATGCGCCGTATTTTGAAGCGGCATTCCATGCCCGGTTTGCCAAACAGTTGAACGACCTGGGCTATGGCATTGAGCGGACGGCCAAAGGTTGGGACATCGCCGGTGTGCCGCAACGGGTGTTGGATGAGTTTTCACAACGCACGATACAGGTCGAGGAAAGGGCAAAGGAATTGGGAATTACGTCGGCCAAAGAAAAAGACGGATTGGCCGCGCTGACACGGGAGCGCAAGCAAAAGGACCTGCAAAAACCTGAATTGCGCGAGCTTTGGGATCAGCGTGTTTCTACCGATGAGCTGGCGGCGATTCAGAATGTTCGCAATGTGGTCGTTGATAGGCCAAAAATTTCGGAAATGAAGGCAATGGATTTTGCCATCCAGCATTGCTATGAACGCGCCTCCATCGTTACCCAAGAGGAATTGCTTCGTGAGGCATTCCGGTTTGGGGTGGGTGACGTGGACGTTGAACGGGTTAAACGCCAGCTTTTGCGGGATGAATTTCTCGGCCAAA
>DASYYL010000129.1:0-24105 GCA_035933915.1 Verrucomicrobiia bacterium | reverse complement strand
CTAAGTGAACTCAAGAAACAACAGGAGGAATCGTTTAAGCGACTTCAAGCGGAGTGGCCGAAAAAGTTACTGGTCTTGGAAAAGCAGATAATTGAGACGCGGCTAAACCATCCAGAACAAATTTCCGGAGACTTTGCTTTCAAGCTTTACGACGAACAGGGCTTTCCATTCGACTTAACCGAACTCATGGCTCGTGAGCAAGGATTGACGGTAGACAAAGAGGGTTTTGAAAAACTGATGGAAGAGCAAAAAGCTCGCGGACGAGCTGCTCAGAAAAAGGAAATCATCACCGTTTCACAAATTGAAACGACCGCGCCCACAAAATTTGTCGGCTACGAAAAGCTCGCGGTCGAGGCCAAAGTTCTGGAAGCAGTTTCGTTGAAAGATAAAATCGCCGTCGTGCTCGATTCATCGCCGCTGTATGCGGAAATGGGCGGTCAGGTGGGCGACACCGGTCAAATTGAATTAGGCGCGCAATTCTGGCGCGTCACAAACACCCAAAAATCCGGCAACACCTGGCTTCACATTCTCGAGAATGGCAACGATCTTCCCGCATCGGGTTCAACCGTAACCCTGACCGTAGATCCAAACCGCCGCTCCGCCATCCAACGCCATCACACCGTCACGCATTTACTGCACTGGGCATTGCACGAAGTCGTGAACCGTGAGGCATCACAGAAAGGGTCCTACGTTGGCCCTGAAAAATTGACGTTCGATTTCAACAGCGCTCCCCTCACCCCGCAGCAGGTCGCCGACATTGAAAAACTCGTGAACGAACGCATCCTTGAAAACGCCGACGTCTCATGGACAGAAGTTCCCTATGCGGACGTAAAATCGCGCAAAGACGTCATGCAGTTTTTTGGCGATAAATATGGCGACATGGTTCGTGTCGTCCAAATTGGCGGGCATGCCGCCAAACTCGACGGCTATTCAATGGAACTTTGCGGCGGCACGCACACGCGCGCGACGGGCGAAATCGGATTGTTCCGGATTGCGGCCGAAAGCGCCATCGCGGCGGGCGTCCGGCGCATCGAGGCCGTGGCTGGGCTCGAGGCCTACCGTCGGGCAAATGAGGAATTGCTCCTCATCAAATCACTTGCCGGAAAGGTGAATTCACCGGTCCATGAACTGGAAAAGAAAATCGAATCGCTGCTGGAACAGCAGAAGGCGCTTGAGAAGTCCCTCAAAACGGCCACGATGCGGGAAGCCTCCAATGTAGCCAGCAATTTGCTGCAGCATGGGCACACCGTAAACGGCATCCCTTCCCTCATCCATAATGTCGGTGGAGTGGACGGCGATTTCCTTCAGGCGGTTGCCGATTCATTGAAAGGACGGTTCAAAGGCGTGATCGTCCTCGGTGGTGCGGCCGGTGGTGCGGTTTCGCTGGTGGCCGCGGTATCGCCGGAATGGACGTCCAAAATCCAGGCCGGCAAAATCATTCAGCAAATTGCGCCAATCGTCGGCGGCAAAGGCGGCGGCAAACCCGACAACGCCCGCGGCGGCGGAAAGGATGCCGCAAAGCTGGACGAGGCCCTGGCCAAAGCTAAGAGCTTGCTTGGTTAGATTTTGGGAAGCATATTTGCTTCATGCTTGCGGATGAACAGACCAGTCCTGAGCAGTTTGCCATTTACCGTCGCATGACGCCCGAGCAGCGCTGGCGCGCGGCGCGGCGCCTCTATTGGACGTGCCGCCGTCATAAGGCGGCGTTTCTGCGCAGCCTCCATCCGGATTGGACTGAAGAAAAGGTTGAAGACGAAGTGCGGCGCGTCTTTCTCAATGCTCGAACCTGATCTGATTGAACTGTTTGTTCGTCCGCTGGAACGCCTTCAATTCCGGTATGTAATCAGTGGAAGTGTCGCTGCGATGCTTTACGGCGAGCCACGTGTTACCCACGACATTGACTTCGTCGTTTTCCTCCGACCAGTGGATATTTCCCGGCTGCCCGAAGCGTATCCATCGCCAGAGTTCTATCTTCCTCCGGGCGACGTCATAGCCGAGGAGGTCATGCGCAAGGAGAAGGGGCAGTTCAATATTATAAATCCGGCATCAGGTTTGAAGGCGGATTTTTATATCACAAATCGAGACGAACTGGATGCCTGGGCATTTCGGAACGCGCGGAAATATGCCTTTGAGAACATCGTAGTCCGCCTGGCTCCGCCCGAATACGTCATCCTTCGCAAGTTGGAATTCTACCGGGAGGGCGGCTTGGAAAAACATTTGAGAGATATTCGCGCCATGCTGGCCGTTTCAGGCGAAATCATCGACAAGGCGGAACTAAACCGATGGATCGAACAGCGGCAATTACAATCCGAATGGAAGAAAGTCGGCTAAAGCGCAATTCCTTATCTACCCTCAGTCTCGCGTCATCGCCTCTCCCGATACTGTTGCAGCGCCACGTAGGGGTCCACGCGCGTCAGCAGAAAATTGGCCCAGCGATATTTCAATCGCTGCCACCAGGCCTGGTTCTCGTGCCAGGTTTCCGGCTCGATGCGGCGTGAATGCGCCAGAATGTTCTCAAATACTTCAGCCGCGCCCGTGGCAATAGCCTTGTCTTGAAAGCGAATGACCAATTCGAAATTCAGCCTCAGGCTCCGGATGTCCAGGTTTGCGGAACCGATATACGTAACGGACCCAACACAGATTAACTTGGCATGGAGTATCTGAGGTTCATATTCGTAGATCTCCACCCCGGCCTGCATCAGGCGCCTATAAAAATTTCGAGCGGCCAATTTGGAAATGGGCACGTCGGTTTTGCCCGGAAGAATAAGGCGCACCCGGCCGCCACGCCGCGCGGCGTGCATTAACGCGCGGCGCAACCGATACGTCGGTAGAAAATAGGCGCTGACGATCCGGACATCTCGCGCCATGGCAAGGTCGCGCCGCAACAGTTTCGAAAATGAGGCCGGTTTCAAATTCGGATGCCGCAACGGCGGATCGTTACATTGCAAAACACTCTGACGCCGGATAAAAATCCGCCGCAGCGGCCGGACGCGCGGTTTGGCAAGAGTAAACAGCTCGTCGAACGACGCGGCCAGCGGAGCAACCAGGTCCCGATTCTCAATCCGCGCGCCCACGTCGCACCAGCCGCACGCGATTCCATCGCCATCGTATTCGTCAGAAATATTGAAGCCGCCCACGAAAGCAACCTGGTCATCGCACACGAGCAATTTCCGATGGTCGCGCACGGCAAAACGCCAGAAGGTCAAACGATTGAAGCGTCGCACCTGTCCTCCGGCCGCAATCACTGCGTCAAAATAATTCGCCGGCAGGGACCACGAGCCAAAGTCGTCGACCAGGACGGTAACCCGCACACCGCGTTTGGACGCGGCCAAAAGAGCATCCACAAAAAGCCGGCCGAGGCGGCCGTCTGAGTAAATATACGTCTCCAGGCGTATGGAATCGCGGGCACTGCCAATGGCATCGAGCATCGCCGGGAAGATTTTCTTTCCGACGCAAATCCACTCAAGCGACGCGGGCATCAGGCAATATAGTAGCCGTTGCGCCAAAGGCAAAGGCAGGGGATTTTTAATTTAAGCGGCGTATCAACGTCTCACAAAAATGATATAACCTGAAGGTTCGAGAATAGCCCTTCGAGTCCCGGTCCATCTTCCATCTCCCTTCTCCCTTCTCCCAACTTCGCTGCATCGTCACGGCCCAGGCGAAGCTGAAGGCGAAGACATCCCGGGCATGCCGCCCGGGCGGTTCATCAGTGCCGATTGCATCAAATCCTGAATGGTTCCGTATCGCGTAAAATGCGCCGGAGGATCGAACAAACCGGCCGCCGGTTTATCAAACGAGACATCCTGAAAGTTGATGGTCACCGGCATGCCCTGCTCGGTGGTCACAATTCGTACCGGAAAATTGTTTAGATCCGTCGCGTTCCAAACTGTGAAGTCACTGGATTGCACCCGGTTCGTGATGACGACGTCGTTTTTGACACAAGAATGACCGTTCACCGTTTCCTCGCCCATCTTAGTCGTTTGCGCATTGAAGTTCCCGGCCTCGGCGGAAGCCGGAATGGGAATGTCAACGTACGAGTGGATACGTGGATAGATCATATAGGCGTTCTTTTTATCCGCGGTGGTAATGCTCACCACGTCGTCCATGCCGATGGCTTTCATTTGCGCAGCAGCCTGAACCGCCTGCGGGGGAAGATTCGCACTTTGAACGTCTCCCATATTCACTTCCGTCCAGGAATTATTATGATCAAACACCATTTTGGCTTTGACAGTCATGGGTCCCTGGGGACCGGAAATGGACGTAAGCATGGTCGCCGAAAACACGGGATTGGCGCCGAACAACTTTTCCATGCCATTATCGAAACTGCCGCCGCCGGGACCGGATCCGCCCATCTGGGCAATCGCCGGAACGCTGCAAACCACAGCAGCGACCAAAACAGAAAGGATTTTTTTCATGCAAAAACGATGCCGCATTATTCTCAAAAGACAAGTGGCAATTTGGCCAATAGCCAGCAGCGCGGCTCCGGCGTATCGATTCAAATCCTAAACGCTTTAGTTTCTGTCTTTTCCTTTTTCCTTTTTCCTTTTTCCTTCCGATGGCACTTTGTCTGGCCATGGTTTCGCAGGAAGCAATTTTGGACGCGCTCAAGACCGTAAAATATCCCGGTTATTCGCGTGACATTGTCTCGTTTGGCCTGGTCAAGGACATCTCCGCGGCGCATGGCGAAGTCGGCGTTTTAATTCAACTGAGCTCAGCCAATGCCGCCGTCGCCGAACAAATCAAAAGCGAAACCGAACGCGCGCTAAAGGAACTTTCGGACGTCAATCGTGTTTCCGTGGAGGTCCGCTTGCCCGGGCCCGGACAAGCCTCCGGCGTCCCCAATCCATTTGCGAACCAGGCGCGCGTTCCCGGAATCAAGCAGATCATTGCCATCGCCAGCGGAAAAGGCGGCGTGGGCAAATCCACCTGTGCCGTTAATCTGGCCTGCGCGTTGCAGCAGGGCGGTTCCTCCACCGGATTACTGGATTGCGACATCTATGGCCCCTGCATTCCCCTGATGATGGGCGTTCATGAAAAACCCACCGTCAGCCCGGCGGAAAAACTCGTCCCCCCTGTCGCCCACGGCGTCAAAGTCATGAGCATCGGCTTGCTGCTCACCGATGATCAGCCGGTCATTTGGCGCGGACCGATGATCACCAAGACCATCCAGCAATTTCTGCATTCGGTCGAGTGGGGCGAACTGGATTTTTTGCTCGTGGATTTGCCCCCGGGCACGGGTGATGCCCAGCTGTCCCTTTGTCAGGCCGTCCCTCTGCATGGCGGGGTCATCGTCACCACCCCACAGGAAGCGTCGCTCGGAGTCGTGCGCAAAGGCGTCGCGATGTTTCAGAAAGTAAACGTGCCGATTTTGGGCATCGTTGAAAACATGAGTTACTTCACCGCCCCGCAAGGCGACCGAGTCGAAATCTTCGGCCACGGCGGCGGCAAACAGGAAGCCGGGCGGCAACACGTTCCGTTTTTGGGCGAAGTACCCATTTTCACTGAAATCCGCGAAGGCGGAGACTCAGGAATGCCAATCGTCGTCTCCGCCCCGAACCATCCGGCCGCAAAACCTTTCATAGAAATCGCGCAAGCATTGCAGAAACAGTTCGGGTGAGATAGGCTTCCTTCTCATCCTCATGCTCATTCTCTTACGGTTTGTGCTCTCCGCGAGAATTTTTCCTTCTCGTCCTCGTCGTCGTCCTCGTTCTCAACTATTGGCTTAACTGGAGTCAGTTGCTCGTGTGCTCCATTCCGCAATCGAAAATCTCGCGCATGGCCCGTTTTTCGCTGCACTCCCGCCCGTGGCCAACCCCTTTATTCATTGGATCGAAGCCAAAGGCATCTGGGCGCCGTGGTTGTTTCTGGCGCTCTTTCTAGTAAGTTCGTTCGGAATGCTCTGGCGGCTGGAAGCAATGAGCGCGCAGGGTTTTGAAAACACCGCGCTGGGCACGCTCATCATGCCCTATTGTTCCGGACTGGGAAACCTCATCTTCGCATTCATCCTCGGGCGCGACAGCGGCAGCGGCGCGGACGTAATGACCAATTCGCTCGTGAACAACGTCACGGACATGACGGCCGTGCTTGGAGTGCCCGCCGTTATTTGGGGAATCCGAATCATGCCTCCCAGGAAGAAAAACGGGAACGGCAAAAAATCCAAATCCGGCGGAAAGAATCACGAGTTGAATCGCCTTTCGCTGCTCCTCACCCTGGCAGCGGTCATGTTTTTTACCGGCGCAGTCTGGGCGTTGGGGCGCAAAGGGACACTGGATCAAAATGACAGCCTTATCCTGATCGGGCTTTTCCTCTTTTGGCAATGCTTTCACGTGGTGGAAGTCCTGAAATCAAACGTGCGCCAGGGCAAATCTACCAGTTGGATGCTGCCGTTCGATTTAATCGTTCTTGGGATTTGCGCCTACGGAATTTATGTCAGCACAGATTGGCTCGTGACTTGGATAGACAACCGGCATATCGGCTTCGTCAGCAAACAGCATTTGGGCTGGCTGACCGGCTGGCTGATGGTGCTGCCAAACGCGGTCCTGGCCTTATATTACGGCTGGCGAGGCCAGCCTGAAACCGTCTATGCCTCACAGGTTGGCGATTGCCACGTCTCTATTCCCCTCTGCCTGGGTGTCTATACAATGTTTCACTCGATGGCCATGCCCCCGTTTTTCTACATTGGCATGTGGATTCTCCTGGCTTCGACACTGCTGCACATTCTCTTCGTGGGGCTGCTTGGGCGCCTCCCAAGAGCCTTCGGCGTCATCCTCGTTCTGGCCTACCTTTACTTTTTGTGGGCGGGCCTATTAAACCAATAATCGGGTATCACGAAATTGCGCTGAGACGTTACCTCCGAAATTCGCCACTAAATCAGCGGCTTTTTAAGAAACTTCGTGTTATCGCCGGAAATATTCAGTGGATTGCTCCGCACACGGTCGCTCAATTCGGCGAACGAAATCTGCGCGTTAAGCCAGCGCGGATTTTTCGCAATCGAATCCATGCTTTCGCGGGTGTTATTGCAGATGAGATAAAGGCCAGATCCCAAAACCATGAATACTTCGTGCCCGGTGCCGGCGCCATGGCGATTAAACTCGAAATCGCCCACGCTGTATTTTTCAGCGTGCAATTCCGCCCGGAGCGCTCCCAGGTCTTTCACGAAATTTGTCAGAAATTCGTCATTCCGGGGCCCGATATACGCCAGCACGCGGGCCTTGTTTTCCACAAGCGATACAACGGCCCATTCGTCAAAGACGGTGTTGCCGTAGCGCGTATCCATGTGACTGGCGCAGGCTTTGATTTCTTCAAATGTTTCGTCCAAAGTCATAAATCCAGGGCAAAGAAAGCAGGTTTGCTGCCGATTGGCAAGGACTCGTATCTCGGCCAAAAACTACCGGACAAAAAAGCTGCCATAGAAATAACGAAGAAAAATGAAATGACCGGCGAGCTTAAGTCTGCGCGGGCCATGGACCATCCCTTGATTGAAAACGCCTCACAATCGCCCGCTTCCGCCATCCGACCCAAAACTGTCAAAATTTCCCAATAAAAATGCACTTTTCGCCTCTAGAATCCCGTTCGTTTCCTGTTTCCTTCCCTATGCCCAAAAAATGTGTATGTACCCGTCCTGGCGTAGCCATCTGGCTTGGCAGGTGATGCCGCCATCGTTGCGAAGCTCGGACCGGCGGCGGGTCGGCGTCTTAATCCTCAGCAACGGACGTCTGCACTACCAGTTCTGATTGGCGCCAATTCGCATAATTCGCGGACAGCCGTTCATTTCCTTGTGGTTACGTGAAAATGTTCGAATTTCCCAATAAAAACGCGCTTTTTGTCCAAAAACCCTGTTCGTTTCCTGTTGCATTCCCTATACCCAAAAAATGTGTCACAGGGGCCGCTGGCCCTTTCTGCAACCGTCACTGTGAGATCTGCAGCCGGTAAAAGCGCGTGGCATCTGTGGCGCTTGTATCCGGAACAATGATTGAATTGGTGACCGGATTGTTCGCTGTAAAAATGGTCAGCCAGTTTGTGGATTCCAGATTCGTGGTCATCAGCACCGTGTAGTTTAAATTCGTCGTCAACCCGGTGAGTTGCATTTGGAAAGTATTGGACGATTCCAACATTCCAGCCTGGCCCGATGATGGCCCGGTTAATGTCGCAGTCGGAAAGACAAACATGGAAAACGGCTGGACGGTAACATTTGATGAGCTATCCTCCGCCATAACGGAGATATTGAAATTGCCGCCGTTGGTGCCGATGCCCGTGGGTGTCCCGTAGATGGTCGCGGTATTAGATCCGTCCGGATACAAGTGCAGGCCCGGCGGCAGGTTGGTAGATTGCGGCCCATCAGCGGAAATGAAATACTCGCTCATATTCGTCCCCCACTGGATCCAGACGAGCGAATTGTCCTGGTTCGTGAACGCAGCGGACGTAGCCGCAATCGAGGAAATACCCGGCGTGGTTTTGGAATGAAAACCGCCCACAATCGTAGCAATCCGGTTTGACGCAGTCCCTTGCGGGAAGATCAGCTCGCTACCGGCATTCACGGCGACTGTGTTACCTGCGGCAATGGGGTTGTTGGTGTACACCCCGAACGTCAAAGTAGTGGTATAATTCGAGCCGTTCTGTGTCGTCGGCGTCGCCGTCCACAACTGCTTTCCATTTGCCACATTTGGAAAATTGACCGTAATATTCGTGGTGCTGTCGATCGGACCGCTCAAATTCACCGTGGCGGACACATTATCAAAATTGAACGCGTCGGCGGTGGCAACCGAAGCAGACCCGGTGCAGTTTACGAAAGACGCGTAGTCTGGATTGCCGGTATTTACGCCGAAAGAAAAAGAGGTTCCCAGGGTCCCGATAAGCCTGGTATCCGAAAAAATCGGCGTTCCCGCCGGATAAAAAACGTTCGTCTTGTCGTGTATCGATGTCAGCGTAATGCCGTAAGCGGGCGCCCAATTATTAACGCTCCCACAGCTCACGGCCTGAATTTCCGCGTTATAAGGCTCTCCCACGATGGCATTTGGCAGGTTCGTCGTGGAAATTTCAATTTCCCCGCACACCTCGATTAAAAAATTCACGCCGGTCACCGCGGAGCTGGAAACAGTCACGGTTTGGTTGGGAGGAACGTTGGTAAAACCCGCGCCAGCCAAACTGTTTGAGTCAATGCCGACCGTCCATGTCCCGGGAGAGACATTTATTGAATACGAGCCATCGGATGCCGTCACTCCGTTGGCCGCCTCATAGACTCCATTGGTGGCAAAAACTTCGACGCCGACAACAGGATTGCCGTTATAGTCCTGCACCGTGCCACTAATGCTGTAAGGAGCAATCAAAAAACTGAAATCCTGCTGAACCGCCTGATGGGGTTGCATGTTCGTTTGCAGAAATCCCGGGGCAAAGACGTAAGCGCTATTGGTGAGGCCGGGATTATCGGGAAAGAGGACGAATAGATTCCATACATTAGTCCCGCCCGAAACGTCGACCACATATTTCCCGCGGCTGTCGGTCATGCCAATGGATTGATGGCCAGCATTGTCGTCGGCATAAACATAAACGCCCGGCATGGGGACGGCTGAACTGTTGGATACAACGCCGTAAAAAATGGCGTTCGCCGGCGCCAGCGTGTTCGTAATATTGATGGTTTTGTTGCTCACGTTGAGCAATTGATTCGTCAGCGGGGTCAATAGCCCTTGAAACGCGGCGTCGAAGGCGTCCACCGGCCCTTCCCAGAAATTATTCGTCGTTATCGGCGCGTAGAAATAACCGTTGGTATCGGTGAAGTAAAATGAGAGCAGTTCATTGGTGGAAATCATCGTTCCCGAAACGCCGCCGACGCCGTTGGAGTTGCCGGAATTGACGACCTTGCCCGTGATGTTCGTTGTGGCGGAAGTCAGGGCAAAGGTACCGTTAGTGGTGCCTTTGGCACTGAGAGTAATGCCCGCCTGCGAAATATCCTCAACGAAATTGCTCCTGGCGCCGACCATCACATAGTTTCCCGGAGGAGCGCGCAATGAAAAGACACCATTCGTGTTCGCCACGGTCCCGGCCTGAACAACGATGGGCCCGCTCTGGTTGAGACACAACAACACGATGGCGCGGGGAATATTGGTGAAGTTTACGTCGTTTATAACCGCGCCCGTGACCACGCAGGAAAAGGCGGAATTGGTCACGACAAACGGGTTGGTAAAAGTATTCGCCGATGACGAGACCTTGTAAAGGTACTGGCCGACCAGGGTTTGCGCAAAGTCGCCGTTCTGGAAATTCAACGGTATGGTCATTTGGTTAGTCGTCGAACTCGTATCGCCGGGCATGAAATTGGTCACCGTTACGGGAGTGCTGGTGGCTTCGTTTGTAAAAATATTCAACTGCCCCGCCGAGAGCCGGAACTGCTGCACTAACAAATCGCCGGAATCAATGACGCTGTTCGAGTTGACGTCGAGAAATTTTTGGACCACAACATTTGTCACGCCGTTGGTCAATCCATTGATCTGCAAGGTAATCAGGCCATTGTAAGCGTTGCTGACAACGTTCGGAGAGACCGTGAAAGTTACGGCTGCCTTGACGGGACTCGCGGCGAGGCATAAAGCCAGGACTAAAACGATAATGGAAAGCGCACCCGCCTTCGCCAGGCTAGGGCGCGGCAAGTTGGCAATTCTGTTGGTTTTAAGGGAGACCATTCAAACTGGATTGAAAAACATTAACGACACGGATTTAAACAACAGAAGTTGCCCAAAGTTGCGCTCAAACTGGCTTTTGAAAGGTGATGCTTCTAGTGTTCCGGGATGGTTGGAATCGCTTTCTTCATGCCTGCCGCAATTTGGCGGTCTCCTCGAGGACAACCGTTTTGGCATGGTCCTCGGAGGCTGCCACCGGCGTGATGCTAAAAAGCTCGCGAATGAATTTTCCCAGCGTCTCGTTCGTCGGACCATAGCCGCTGTGATAAATGTAATATTCCAGGTCGTGCATCAATTGGTCGGCGCTGGCATATCGCGTGGTCAAATCCCGAGTCAGGCAGGAATGCAGAATCTTATTAAGAGCGGCATCGATGCGGGGATCCATTGCGGAGAAGTCGGGAATCTCCATTTTCAGGATGCGCTGGCGCGATTCATCCGGCGTCTCGCCCTTGAAGATATTCTTTCCCAAGAGCAGGTGCGCCAGGACAACTCCTGCGGAAAATAAATCCGAGCGGCGGTCGGTAATCTGAAAGTCGGCCTGCTCGGGGCTCATATAGTCAGCTTTGCCGGCAACCACCTCTCCCTCCTGGTCGCTCAGAAATCCCCGGGCCTTCGCGATGCCGAAATCGGTCAGCTTCACATCGCCTTCATAGGCAATCATGATATTTTTGAAACTGACGTCGCGATGGACAATGCCCAGGGGCTTGCCGTCCTTGTCAGTCTTGGCGTGGGCGTAAGCCAGGCCGCGGACAACACGGCTGGTGATAAACACCGCCAGTTCGCGCGGCAGCGGCCGTTTCCGAAGGACCAGTTGACGGGTAAATTGCTCCAAATTGACGCCCCGGATCAGCTCCATGCAAATAAAACAAACGTTGTTGGCTTCGCCCAGATGATAGGTCTGAACAATGTTTGTATGGATCAAATCCGCCACGAGCTTGGCCTCGCCTATGAAATTTTCGATAAACATTTTCTGGCTTGCAAAGTTGGGCCTGATGATTTTGATGGCCACGCGCTTGACGAAATTGCGCGCGCCGTGCTGCTCAGCCTCATAGACCACACCCATGCCACCCTCAAATATCTTGCCGGTGATGTCGTATCGGAACTCGCTTTGGATCGAGAACAAAGCCATGAATGGATATTCGGAGATTGGCCAACGAAGTCAAGCCCCGCGTGGCACGGAATGCGGATTGTCGATGCCGGAATGGATTCAATTCGAACAATTAACGCAGGACATGCCGCCGGCCGCAATCTCGTAGCGAGCCGGTTTGTATTAGATAAATTAAGACGGGTCCTGGACTAGTTCCCGTCCAAAAAACGGCAGGCGGAGCTGATAAAATATCGAATTTTTCTATATTTTTTGCTTGCGCGACTTGGCCGAAACAATTTAATTCGAGCCAAGTCGAATGACTATTTGAATTAACATAACAACTATAAACCACCAACAGGAAGGACACCGATACTATGGCAAAAGCACTCTCGAAATCACAGTTGGCCGCCGCAATCGCTGAAAAGGCTGAAATTCCCAAGAAAAAAGCCGGAGAAATCCTTGAGCACATCGCTGCGCTTGCCTACCGGCACGCGAAAGACACTTTCACGCTGCCGGGCATTGGCAAGCTGGTGTTGCGCAACCGCGCCGCCCGCATGGGCCGCAATCCCAAGACCGGCGAGACCATCCAGATTCCCGCAAAGCGCGTTGTGAAATTCCGCGTGGCCAAGGCCGCCAAGGACGCAATCCTGGGCAGCAAGTAAGACTGACGTTAATTTCAATGCCGGGCGTCCCGTATCACGGGACGCCTTTTTTATTGTAGCAGCTAGTTTCCCCTCCAACTCTTCCACCCCTTGCCGACCTGGCGGCAAAACTGATTGGGCTTTTTCGTATAAACGGATACCCCGAGGTCCAACGCTTCCGATCGCAATTCCTTTTGCCGCGCGGCGATCACTTGTACGACCGGCCTTTTTTCGACAGACTGCTTCAATTGTTTGCCGACAAATTGGCCGAGCATGAACAAATCGTGGTCGTCCCCCAGGAGATCACCCAGGTGGTCAAGTTGGCCCATTCGCGGCTTTACTTTGTCCGGACGCGCCGGGCAAACCAGCCGCAATTGACTGGACAGGTCTTTGACGCGCTTGCGCCATTCGTGAAAGTGTTCCGGCGAGGGCCGACGCCTGGCCAGCGCCAGCGCCTTGCGTCCGCGGCTATAAATCTTCTTCAGACCCGGCCCGATCGCTTTCCAATTATTCGGCTTCACTTTCAGGCTGCGCATCTGCAATCGCGCTCCGATCAAAAATTGCTTGGTCAAATCCAGGGTTTCGCTCAGTTTTCGTTCCTCCGCCCGGCAGTTTTTCCGCAAGGCGTTTTGAATTTTAGGAAGTAATTGCCGGGGAATCATGCCGTTGGACCGTTTGGCGAGGTTTTCCATTGCTGTTAAACGCACCTGGGCGTCGCGCATCGCGTTCAAGCGGCCGGCCGCAGCCCGCAACGCATCGGTGGCTTTGCTGTAGGTCGTTTCGCCGATTCCTGACCGGACAAGGCGCAGGACCGCGCGCAATTTTTTGATTTCCTTGCGCACCTCATGCACCGTTTCGTAGTGATTACCCTTGTCCAACAATTCCAGTGCGTCATCGACCTTTTCGCAGCACAATCGCCGCACGGCCTTCGTCACCGGCTCTTTTCTTTTGATGCAAAAAGGCATGGTCTGTTCCAATAGGTATATTCGATGACAGTATCTTATTGTCAACTCGAACAACCAGAGGAATCGGCCCAATTACTAGGCCTCTTTGTCGTCTTCAAACGCCCGGCCTAAGCGGTATATCAGCCACGCGCCAAAGGTCAAAACCAGGACGGCGGCAGTGAGTCCCTCGACTACCTGCCAAAGATGCTGGCCGGATTGGGAACGCAAGGGAAATATCAGCCACCAGATTCCCGGAACCGCCAGGGCGACGATTCCCTTTACGATGCCTCCGCGGGTCGCCATCCGGTTTCCCGGCGGCCAGATTTTGTGCCAGAAATAAATCGTGCTGGCAAACCCGATAAACGCCCAAACCAGGACCAGCCAGCGCCAGTGGAAAATTAAATCACCATCCGGCTGCCGCACAAATCCGGCCAGCCAGCCATAAGCCAGCACCAGGCACAGGGCGGTGCTCACGCTGACCATGCGCCGGAAAGCGAGGTCGCGTGAATCCGGAGGCGTGACACTTTCAGGCATCTTTTATTTCGCGCTTTCGCTCACAAATTCCCGGTGCAACCTCGCGTATACGCCATTATGTCGCAACAGCGATTCATGCGTGCCGCGTTCGACAATTCGACCCTGATCCAACACCAGCACCAAATCCGCTTTGCGAATGGTGCTCAAGCGGTGCGCCACGATGAACGCAGTGCGTCCGCGCAACAAAATTTCCAGAGCCCGCTGCAACCGGCCCTCGGTCACGGTATCAATCGCGCTGGTCGCCTCGTCGAGCACGACAATCCGCGGGTTGGCGAGCATGGCCCGCGCGAAACAAACCAGTTGCCGCTGGCCAAAGGACAGTGATGCGCCGCGCTCGGTGACTTTTGTTTGCAATTGGTCCGGCAGCGCATCCAATAAATCGACGCAATCCAGGGCTTGCAGCGTGGCGCGCACCTCCGACTCAATCGCATCCGGTCTGGCAAACCGGATATTGTCCAGTACGTCTCCGGAAAACAGGAAATTATTTTGTTGCACACTGCCCATTTGTGAACGCAAGGAATCGCTCGTGATGGCGTTCAAATCAACACCGTCCACAAGGACGCGTCCCTTAAGCGGCAAATAAAAATTTTGCAGCAGGCCTACCAGGGTGGTTTTACCGCTGCCGGTATGGCCAACCAGCGCCACGGTTTGGCCGGGCTCGGCTACGAAAGAAATGTCCTGAAGGACCGGCCGGCCCGGTTTGTATTCAAAACACACACCCTGAAACTCGACGCGGCCCAGAACAGGCGTCGCCGGTTTGGCGTCCGGCGCGTCCACCCATTCCGGTTCCTGGTCCAGCATCCGGAACAAGCGTTCCGCCCCGGCCATGGCCATGAATGCCTGGTTCAATTGATTGCCGATCACCTGCACCGGATCAAAGAACAGGTTCGCCAGGAAAAAGAACATCACCAGGTCGCCCACTTGCATGTGCAACCACCCATGCCACTTCAACACGCCAAAAGCCCCAATCAGCGCCATCGCCCCCAGGAACAACTGGCTCTTCAATTGCAACAGCGGCACAAACATCGCCGACGCCTGGGCCACGCCGACGTTATTCTCGCCATGAACATCTATCAATTTTCGGAAGAATCCAGCATTGATTTCATGCCGCACAAACGCCTGGGTCACCCGGATTCCGCTCACCGATTCGGCCAGGGTCGACGCCACGCGACTCCAGGATTCCTGCACCCGGCGGAGCCGGCGGCTCATTTCGTGCCGATAATTTTCGTTCACGATCCAAATGAACGGTGCCAGCACGACCATCAGCGAAAACAATTTCCAGTCGTACCACGCCATCAACGCCGCCGACACGATCATTTGCAGCGCCTGCACTACCAGCACAAACGCCACGTCCTGCACTCCCGCGCGCACGCTGTCGATGTCTGACGTCATCCGACTGATGATGCGTCCGAATTTCGTTTGGTTAAAAAAGGACATGGGCATGGTCATCAGCTTGCGAAAGAGCTCTGACCGCATGTCATGGACCACCGCTTCGCCCAGCTCGAGCGCAAACTTTTGACGAAAATGGACCGTAATAATGGTAACCAGGGCCAGGGCGAAATATCCCGCCGCATAGAGATGAATGTCGTTGAGGTTGCGTTCGGCGATGGGGCCATTGATGGTAGCGGCAATCAAATAGGCCAGCGCCGGCAATTGCACACCGCGAATGAAGGTCAGAAAAAACAACCAGTTCCGCCGCGCGGCGTATGGCCGCGTGTAGCTGAAAACCCGCCGAATGAGCTTGGGTTGCAAAGGCGCTCGGTCGGCTTCGCGCTCTTCCGGATTGTAATACGTGATGGCTTCGCGCGCCGAATCGACTTTCTGAAGCTTCGAGAGCGGGTCGTTTGTCTCACGTCTTGCCTTCGGCTCTTCCAATTTCATGCCGCTTTGCCCTCCGGTTCGTTGTCCAGGTCCATGATTTGCAGCAATGCGGTTTCGTGGTATATACCGGGCCGATGGGCCAATTCTTCGTGCGTACCCGTTTGTACGAGCCGGCCATTCTCCAGGACGAGAATAAAATCCGCGCGGCGCAGCAGGCTCAGCCTCGACGACACTACAAACGTGGTCCGCCCAGCCATTGCCTCTCGCAGGGCCGAAACAATTTCATTTTCCGTCCGGGCATCTACCGACGCTGTCGGATCATCCAAAATCAGGATGGGCGGCTGCAACAATAACGCCCGCGCCAGGGCCAGACGCTGACGCTGGCCGCCGGACAAATCCACGCCCGATTCGCCCAGGACGGTGCTATAGCCGTCGGCGAGCCCGGAGATAAAGTCGTGCGCGGAGGCGATCCGGGCCGCCCGCTCGATTTGGTCCATGGTCGCGTGCGGATGCCCAAAGGCGATGTTTGCCGCCACCGTGTTGGAAAACAAAAAGCTTTCCTGGTAAACAATGCCAATCTGCCGGCGATATGCATCCAAATCCAGTTCCCGCAAATCGTTTCCGTCCACGAGAATACGACCGCGTTTTGGGTCATAGAAACGAGGGAGCATACCCAGCAACGTGCTCTTGCCGGAGCCCGTCATTCCAAAAATCCCGATAATCTGACCGGGCCGGGATTCGAATGAAATATCCGACAACACCAGTTTATCCAGCGAATAGCCAAACGTCACATTTTCAAAAACGATTTTTCCTGAAAGCCGGGCCGGCAGGATAGCGTTGGGTTTGCTTTGCACGTCCACCGGAGTATCCAGGACTTCAAAAACCCGGCGCGCGGCGGCGAGGCTTTGCTGCACAGAATTGGCAATCGTCGCGATCGTCGCCACTTGCCCTGTGAACTGCTGGAGCAATCCCGCGAATACCACCAGGCCGCTTCCCAGGGCGATTTTGCCCTCCACATACAGCCAGCCGCCATACGCGAACAAGATTACGAGGCTCAACTGCGAAAGCATCTGCGTTGTCGGAGTAAAAATGGAAAGGTCGCTGAAAATTTTCCGTTGCTGCGACGACACCAAATCATTGGCCGACTCGAACCGGCGCACCTGGTGCGGCTCCGCAGAAAATCCTTTCACCGTTTGCATTCCTCGCACGCTCTCGCTAAAAAGCAAAATCATGTGATCCGTCAATTCGCGATTTTTTAAATAGCCCGGACGCAGCCGCCCCGAAAAATAATGCGACACCCACCACAAAGGCAGCGACACCGACAAACAGGCCACCGTGAGCGCGGGGTGGATACGCCACATGAAGAATGCGTACGCCGCCAACGTCAAAATCATGTTCACGCCCTGCAACAAAACACCATCGACGAACAGACGGGTGTTCTGGACGTCACCGGTAACGCGGTTAAAGATGGAATTTGAGCCGTGAACATCGAAGAAACTGAAGCTCAGGCGCTGGAGTTTTGCATAAACCTGCGCGCGTAATTCCGGCACGATTTCACCCTGGGTCAGCCGCGCCGTGACCATGTTATACATATAGGTCAGGCCCGCGCGCAATAACGCCTGCACGACTATGGCCAGCGAAAGCGTTGTGACAACGTGCAGCGGCGTCCAGGCCATTGGCGGTTGCCAACCCATGGGATAGTGAGGCGCGGGCGCGCCCTCGGGGTTGAGCGCGTGACGGATGACGTCAATCACCGCGCCTAATAATTGAAGGCCCGCGATGCCCAGAAGAAGCAGCATCAGGCTCAAAACGACCGATAACACGCAATCCCCGCGGAACTGCCATCCCAGCTTCAATAATCGCCTGACCAGATGGGCAGTCGAGTATCGTTCATCAGCCGGCAAATGATCTAATGTGCCTGTCTTTTTCAAACGCATATGATGCCCCGCCTGCGCCCGATAATCGAATTATTTTTAATGCGTTTTCATCACGTCCAAATTCCCAGCTTTCGTCTCCATTCTCAAGACCGGCCCACCGCCATTGATCACTCCGCTGAGGGTGCCATTGCCGAAGTGATCGTTGATTTTAACTGGAAAATCCGAAGTTGCCGTTCCTGCGGATGTTCGCCCTTCGAGCTGTAATGCGGCGTTGTCCGGCAAGTGCACAGTGAGATTGCCGCCGGACGATTTCAATTCGCTGTCCTCGGTTGGACCGGCGGCAAAATCAGCGGACACCGAACCGCCGGAGGTCGTGGCATGAACGCCGGGACCGCTAAACCCGGCAATCGTGATGCTTCCCCCCGTAGTGTCCAGGTTAAGGCGGCCTTTGCACCCTGTGGCCCGGACGTCACCACCTGCCGTTTGTGCCCCGGTGTCGCCTGAAATTTCGTCGCAGATGATCCGCCCTCCCGACGTCTTTACATCCGCGCTGCCCTGAATGCCGGACGCGTTGATATCGCCTCCCGCAGTTTCAGCGTGAACGTTACCCTGGATGCCGGATATGTTCATATTGCCTCCGGCTGTCTGAACGTGAACGTTGCCCTGAACGTCGGACACACTGATTTCGCCTCCGGCCGTTTCGACACGCACGTCAAACTGGCGCGGCAGCCTGATTTCGTAGTGGGCTTCCAGATTAGGGTGGCTGAATAAGGACCATTGCCGCAACTCCGGCGGATTTTGCGCCGTTATGGAAATCTCATTTCCGTTCTGTCTGAGAACCACCTGCTCGTCTTTGAGTATTTGCAGGGCCTCCGAACGACTCGCGCCAGTTATCTTGCGCGTCACACGAACAGTCGCCACATTCCCATCGCTTGTGGCGATTTGAACATCGCCGCGGTCCACATTCATCGTCAGTTTGCCCCCGGGGCTAGAAGGAAAAGCGGCAGCCGAGAAGGTCGTGCCTCCGAGGCTAAGATGATTGGTGATTGCCTGCGTGAGCTTCTGAAAAAAGTTTGAAGACACAGAATCGGCCTTTGCCCGTTGCGCTGCCATATCGACATTGAATTTCGCCCGTTCGTCCGCTCCTTCGGCCATGTTGACATGTAGCTGCGCAGCGTTAACCGCGTCGTCAAAAGGCGCAAGGTCCTCAGGGGATGCATGACCGGCCTGAATGAGTTGCCATTCCGCGTCACGCGCCCGTTGTGCCTGGGCAAGCTTATCCTTTGCAATTTGGACCGCTTGAGGAATGTCACCCGTCGACACCGCCTGGAGAATATCAACACTTTCCTTCGCCGAATCCACGTCCACCGAAGTCGTCCTGCCTATGCTGTATTGCGCTTCCGTGTTCGTAAGGTTCATTTCGGCCTCGTTGAGTTGCGCTTGCAAAATCTGTTTCTGCGTGTCTATCGCAGACACGGGCAACGGAGCCGCGTTTGTTGGTGTCGTAGGCAATCCGGGCAACACCAGGGTAGCGGGCGTTACGGGAGCCGCCGGTGGCGGAGTTGCCGCTGGCGGCGCTGCCGACGGCGGCGCTGGCAATGCTGGCAGAGCCGGCATGGCCGGAGCGGCGGTCGCGGCGGACGGCGTCACTGGCCGTTTGTGGGTCCGCGCGGCATCATGCGTTGCATGTAGAGAGCCGAAGAGACCGGCTATCAGGCATAGCAACAAAGCCGCCGCCGCGGCTCCTCCCGAAATCTTTAGACCGCGCCCCCGCGCCAACGGCACAGGCGCGCTCGCAAACCTCGCCCGCACGACCGGCAACAAAAGGACAATTAACGCCCAAATTCCCGCCGGAAGTCCCAGCGTGCTGCAAAATATGATGCCCGCCACAGAGGCAATCACTGCCCAGGTGTAATTCCCGCATTGCGCCATTTCGGCCCCGCCATAAATCATCATCGCGGCCGGAACGATTACAAACAGGACCTGGACAAAGCCAACGTATGCCCCTCCGTGCATATGCGAGAAAAACCCCTGCGATAAGAAAAAATATCCATTACGAACGTGCGGCGGCAGATCAAAAATCAGCATCAAGCCCACGAATAATTTCACAAAACCCGCAACTATCAACGCGACCGCCGGCGCAATAATCATCGGCGGGCTGCCGCCCAATGTCTCGCCGAACAGGTTGCCGCCGATGACCGGTGGCGCTTGCGGCCGGGATGGCACGGGTGGCTTTGCCGGTTTTGGAGCACCGACGGGCGGATGCCACCAGTTTGTAATTCGGCGCCCGTTCCCATCCGTAAAGACTTTGCACAGGATTAAAATCCAGTCAATCGTCGTCCAAATTCCGAAACCGCCCAGGGTGAACAATTGCAAAACTCCCGTCCCGATTTTTCCAACATAAAAACGGTGCGCGCCGAAAACCCCAAAAAAGAACGCCAGCAAAAACGTTGGAAGAAGAATTTTGTCGCTGACGGCCTCCGGCGCCGACGCGGGAACGACGGGCGGCGCGCCGGCGGGCATCGCGCGCACCATCGGCGGCGGCGTTCCAGTAATCGCCTGCACGTCGGTCTTTACCTCGCTCACGTGCTGGTACCGCCGGGCTGGCTCCTTTTCCAACGTGTGCAAGACCACTTCATCCAGCCTCACGTCCACATGTACCTTCTTCGATGGCGGGGCGAATTTGCCCAATGGTAATTCGCCGGTTAGCATCTCATAAAAAACGACTCCCAGCGAATAAATGTCCGCACGATGGTCGACAGCCTGCGGTTTTTCGATCTGCTCGGGCGCCATGTAATGCGGCGTGCCCATCACCTCTTTTGCGCGGGTAAGCGCGGCTTTGCCCTCCGACACACCCAAAATCTTTGCAATCCCAAAATCCGTGATCTTCACCCGCCCTTTTTTGTCGAGCAAAAGATTCTCCGGTTTGACGTCGCGATGCACGATGCCTTCGTTGTGGGCAAACTGCAGTGCCTCGCAGATTTGCGGAACAATCGCCAGCGCCTGTTCCGGCGTCAACCGCCCCGCCCTTTCGACTTCGCGCAGATTCGTCCCGTCTACGAATTCCATGACGAGGTAATGCAATGGGCCGGCCTTGCCGAAATCATAGACCACGACAATATTGGGATGACTCAACCGCGCCAGCGCGCGCGCTTCGCGATTGAACCGCTCGGCAAAGCCCGGATCACTGCCCACCGCCGGCGGCAGCACCTTCAGCGCGACCAACCGGTCCAAACCCGGTTGCCGCGCTTTATACACCGCTCCCATGCCGCCTTTGCCAATGAAGCCGAGGATTTCAAATTGTGGAAAGAGCCTGGCAATCTCGTCGATTGGCGGCGGCACGAACCGCCCGATGCCGCCCGCTTCCGGCCCCGTTTCCGTGGGGAAACCGGATTTAATGAGACATTCCGGGCAAAGCCCCAGCGGCACATCCGGCGGCAAGGGCTTGCGGCAGTTTTGGCATATCCGTTCAGTCTCCATAATCATCCGCGCACTGGCGCGCGTTATTGTTTTTCACTCAGAATCTTCGCTTTTTGTGTATCGTATTCCTGGTCATTGAGGGCCCCCGCATCTTTGGCCTTTTTTAGGTCAACGAGTTGTTGCCCGACCGTCGCGGGATACGTTTTCGATGTTGTGCCTCCTCCAAGCTTAACATCGACTCCGCATCCGGTTAGAAACGCAATAGCGCCGAGGCAAATCAAGATTGGGATGGTTGTTTTTTTCATATAGGTCATTTTTGGTTAAGTATCCTGGCTTTTTCCGTCTCGTATTCCTGTTCAGAAATGGCGCCGGCGTCCAACGCTTTCTTCAAGTCGAGCAATTGCTGCCCGACGGTCGGCGCAACCGACTGTTGCACCACTGGATGCTGATTGTTATTTGCTGTGTTGTTGTTTGCCGTATTGTTCGCCGTGGTTGCGGCGCTCGTCTTTGAACCACCACCGAACCGCAAGTCAATCGAGCAGCCCGCGAGAAATGCCATGACAGATACGCCAATCAAAACAGGAACAAATTTTTTCTTCATAGGTCTTAAGTCCAATGTCGTTTTAAATATCCCGCCACCTGGCGGATTTTGCGGATAGGCTGTCGCTCCACAGGGCCTGCTCCGCGACTGCGACTGTACCGACCTGCCATGGAAAATCCAAAGCGAGCCGTTATCGTCCATTCCCACAACCTTTCTGTCCTTCCTCATGGTTTAATGGCCTTCCACTCTGGTACTACGGAAACCGAGAGCAAAGGTTGCGTAATATTTCACCTTTATACGGCAATCATCCTCATTTGCCACCTCATAGCGTAGCGACGGCTGAAGCTTCCGAGCCACGGTGGGCATCGAAATCCCCCGATTTAGCAACCACGAAATCCGCCAATTTATCCACTTGTTTACAAGTTATTCACATTTCAGCCCAACTGTGGGTTGAGCGAAGGCTTCCACAAAAAGTTGTTGATATTTAGGATGTTACGATAAAGCGCTTATCATTTCCACTTATGTTACCGTTCATTTTGCAACGATCAATAGGCGGGAAATTGCAAGTTGCGCGAGTTTTCGGCCCAATTGCCCGCTACTGGAATTCTTATCCACCGCGGGTTTAAATTCCTGATGGGCCCGAAAGGATATTGAACAAATGCCTCAATTCCGCATCAACTTCGTCCGGTTCGGCCACGGTATTGGCGATCTCATCCCGAAGCAATTGGCGATAGCGCTGGCGCATCCGGTGGACGGCCGATTTCACCGTGCCCTCGCTCACGCCTAGTTTGGCCGCAAGTTCGGCGTATGGCAGCGCCGACCGTTCACCAACCAAACAAGGATTAAACTCGGCAAACACTTCCGCGCGCCCTTCCTGCTTGTATTCATCGGCCAGCCGCCGAAGCACCACCTCGAGCAGTGCCAGAGCCCAGCGGCGTTCATAATTTTGTTCCGGCGTCGTGTTGTCGACCGGCTCGCGGATATAGCGCGTCTCGGCGGTTTCAAATTCCAGCGGCAAAGGTGTTGCTCCGCCCCCACGCTTTTGCGCGTGCGCCCGCGTCCATTCGTTTGCCAGGAAATGATTCATGACTCCGAGCAGGAATGAGCGAAACCGCCCGCGATTCGGGTCTGCATGAACAAAGGATTGCCGTTCGAGAATGTGCGCGAAAAACGCCTGCGTCAAATCCTGCGCGTCATGCGGCGAATAACCGCGCCGACGCACATACGCATAAAGCGGATACCAATACGTGGAACAAAGTTTGGCCAGGGCATCCTGTGCGCGTGTGGTATCCGATTGCCCGGCCCTCAACACAACGGACCAATGGGTTGTCGCGAAAACCGGTTGCCTGCCGACGGCATCGGCGGGTGCTCTCGTGTCTCCTGCTTGAGCGGTGCTCACGGCCTAAGCCTGAACCGGATCAGCAAAAACTGCAAGCCTGTCAATGCCGCCTGGTCCTCGCCAATCGTCCCCATATGTATTCGTCCCACAGGTCCTATATGTCCCATTTTCGCAATCAGCGCATCGCTTCAACACTTCAACCCTTTAATCCTGCAACGCCATGAATTTTCTTTGACGACAACAGTGCTTTTCATAAATTACGTCCATGCCCGAGATTGCTAAATTCGTAAATGGAGGCGCGGGGAGCATCACACCGGCCATCGCAGAAAAAGTCGTTCGCCAGTTACCGCAATGGAAATTGGAGTTCACGCAAATTGAGGCGCCCAAGTTTCCTCATTTGGTGGATCAACTCGAATTTCTGGCCGATGCCGTCGAAGATGCCGTCGAGGGCGCGTACAAGGATTTGCCGTACGCCGCCGTCGCGCAGGCCGTTTTCGCTCTGCTCTACACACATAAAAAAACCAACATCCTTCCCGACAGCCTGATAGAACTGGGCCGAGCCGACGATTCGAGCGTGGTACGCGCCGTATTGATCCAGAATGAAAAGGCGTTTGCCATTTATGCGGGCAAACAAGGCATAGATTGGCAGAAAATCACCAGCCAGCCGTAACAATCTGTCAACCGGCCTATTAATCTCATTCCGATGCAAATGCCATTGGTTATGACTCTCATCGGTCCCGATCGGACCGGCCTGGTCGAAGCCGTCGCCCGCGTCGTGGCCGAGCACGGCGGCAACTGGCTCGAAAGCCGGATGTGCCGCCTCGGGGGAGAATTCGCCGGCATCCTTAGGGTGGAAGTGCCTGCGGACAAAAAATCCGCGCTGCTCGAAGCGGTTCAAAAAATTTCCGGCCTCCACGTCATTATTGGTGGAAGCAACCCCGCTGTTTCCCCGAAAGGCGCCCGTGAATCCAGGATCGAAATCGTCGGGCAGGACCGTCCGGGAATAGTCCGGGAAATTTCCGCGGCCCTGGCGCGCGCAGGAGTAAATGTCGAAGAATTTTCAAGCGACGTGATCAGCGGCGCCATGTCCGGCGAGCAATTGTTCAAGGCATCCGCGCGCCTGCAATTGCCGGAACGATGCGACGCCTCCGCCCTGAAACAGCAACTCGAGAAAATTGCGGCGGATTTGTTTGTGGATATTTCGTTTGGGGACTAGCCTTCGTCGTCCTCGATA
>DASYYL010000122.1:0-36070 GCA_035933915.1 Verrucomicrobiia bacterium | reverse complement strand
ATCCGAATCAGGGCACTGCTCTTGGTTTTAGAAGTGGCACAGGCGTAATTTTTGATAACATTCTTGTAGGATATGGCGCGCTTGTAGGTTTCAGCCAGTTTCGTGGGACAGAGGCATTCGCACCATATGGAGGCGCTAATGGACTTGACCCGTGGGACGACAACGGAGGGTTGGTGGCGACCGGCAAATTTACCGGACCTACTGGACAGCATTGGCTGACAGATGCGAGCGCTAATTGGAAAGTCGGCCAATGGGTGGGAGGGTGGCCGGGCAGTGGAAACACAAATTGGGCATACGAGCTTGTGGACGTTTCTCAGGGAGGTGCCAATTACAACGAGAATGAAAATCTCGTTAATTTTTTGATGGTCGCATCAAACGGCGTCCACGATGTTTATACAACTCCGAATCATTTGGGTGGTGAAATTAGCTGGACCAGCGGGGATACCTACGCCATTTATAAATGTTACGCGCAATTTGACCAGCCGGGACGAGGACAGAGCGATTTACTTGGTGATAATGGGCCGAGTGACGGACAGCCGTATGACGTAAATACTGGAGGAACCAATTGGCCGAATCAGCAATTGGAACCCTGGTACCAATGGAATAATACGAACAACGGGGCCAGCATTGGGTTTAGCCCAAGCATAGGATATTTTTCGGGCGGCTATTTTTATCCGATAATCATTGCCGGGAGAGACTTCTACGATAACACCGTGAAGCCTGGATATACGCCGCTAGCGTTTCCGCATCCTTTGGATACGGCGGGTTCGGTTTCCTCGTCGCAGACGTATACCTTGACCGTCATAAACGGGTCGGGCAGTAACAACTACACAAACGGCGCGGTCGTCGGCATTGCAGCGGATGCCCCGGGTATAGTGACAAATGCGGCCTTCGCATATTGGAGCGGTTCGGATATTGCAAACACCGACGCCGCCAGCACCACCGTCACTATGCCGGCGTCGAATCTCACCGTTACAGCGAGTTACGTTCCCTTTCCGCCTGCCAGTATTAACACCAACGGCGCCCCCTAAGGGGAAAAATAACGGCTCTTTGTGTTGTTGAGCCTGCGCTTTTAATCTCCGACGACAAGCCGATGCGACGATGCATGGCTCCCTGAAATGAATCACGCAATAAATCCCGAATACATTTGCACATCAGAGGACCGTATTCTGATTACGGGCGCCAATGGCTTTATTGGGGTGAAAGTGGTTGAAACGCTCCTTGAATACGGATTTTTCAACCTTCGCTGTTTCGTCCGGCCATCCAGCAAGCTCGATCAGCTAAAAAAGGTAATGGCGTCGAGTTCAAACCCATGGCATGTCGAAGTGTTTAGCGGCGACTTGCTTTCGCGCGAAGATTGCCGGAGAGCGGCGCAAGGAGTTTCAGTCGTTATCCATCTGGCGGCCGGGTTTGATAAAAGTTTTGCCGGCGCGTTTATGAATTCCGTGCTGACAACGCGAAACCTGATTGAAGCATTTCTGGAACTCGGCCAACCGAAGCGTTTCGTGAATGTCAGTTCTTTCGCGGTTTATTCGAATTTGGAATTGGAACGAGGCGCCTTGCTCGATGAGAATTGCCCGCTCGAAGACGCCCCCCAGGAGCGTTACGGCGCCTACGGTTTTGGCAAGCTAAAGCAGGAGGGAATTGTGCGCAAATATGGGCAAAGCCACGGGTTGCCCTTCGTGATTTTGCGTCCCGGTGCGGTCTTCGGCCCGGGCAAACCTGAGTTGAGCGGGCGTGTGGGTATCAATACGTTCGGCTTTTTTATTCATCTCGGCGGTTCCAACGAATTGCCGCTCACTTTTGTGGATAACTGCGCGGAGGCTATCGTCCTGGCAGCGTTGAAGCCGGGTGTTGACGGTGAGGTTTTCAATGTCGTGGACGATGATAAAATGACGAGCCGTGAATTTCTTGCCGCCTGCAAATCCACCAAACCTTTCTTTTCCATCAGCGTTCCATACCCGCTGGCTGATCTGGGTTGCCGCCTTTGGGAGATCTATTCCAAACGTTCGCAGGGGCAATTGCCGCCGGTTTTCAATCGCCGCCGTTGTGCCGCGGAATGGAAGGGCAATCGCTACTCAAATGCAAAATTGCATTCACTCCTTGGCTGGAAACCACGCGTAAAAATGGCTGACGCTGTGAAACTCTTTTTGGCGAATTTTCAATGAAGAAATTGCGCATTGCTATCATTGGGTGCGGAAAGATTGCTGACCAGCATGTCCTGGCAACTCGGCGAATTACAGATTGCGAGATTGTCGCCGCTTGCGACCGGGAAGAGTTGATGGCAGGTCAACTGGCTGAACGCTTTAGGATAGCTGCCGTTTTCTCCGATGTGCAAGAGATGTTGCGCGCCGTGTCTCCTGACGTCGTTCACATCACCACTCCTCCTCAGGGGCACTTCGGTCTGGCAAAACAATGCCTCGAAGCCGGCAGCCACGTGTATCTGGAAAAACCGTTTACGGTCACAGCCCCGGAAGCGGAAGAGTTAATCCGTAACGCCGAAAAATGCGATCGGAAAATTACGGCCGGACACAACTATCTGTTTACCCTGGAAATGCTGAGAATGCGTCAACTGGTGGCTGCGGGCTTTTTGGGCGGCAGGCCGGTCCATCTGGAGAGCCATTGGGCGTATCATCTTAACGACGTAACCTACGTTGGGCCTTTGCTGGGCAACCGCAATCATTGGGTTCGGCAATTGCCTGGAAAACTCTTTCACAATCTCATCAGCCACGGTATTGCCAGACTTGCCGAATTTCTCGACGATGACCTTGTTGAAATCACGGCTTCCGCCCACCAGAGCCCGCAACTGGCAGGCATGGGCGGTCAGGAGGTGCTTGACGAATTAAGGGTGATGATTCGGGACCGCAGCGGAACCACTGCATTCTTCTGTTTCTCAACGCAGATTAAACCCGGAATGCACAGCTTCCGCGTTTGCGGCCCAAAAAATTCCCTGGTCGCGGATGCGGGCAGCGGCAGCCTGGTCCGCCTAGAAAATAAGACCTCCAAGAGCTATTTGACGTATTTTTTGCCGCCGTTCCGATTGGCGCGGCAGCACTTTCGAAACGGATTGACCAATGTGGCTGATTTCATGCGCGGCCGGCTGCATCAGGATTCCGGGATGAAAGAATTAATTGAACGGTTTTACAAAAGCATCCAGAGTCAAAGCGCGCCGCCTATACCATATCGTGAAATTCTTTTGACGGCCAGGATCATGGACGAAATTTTTGCCCAGGTTTATCCATCTCCGGAAGTGCCGGCAATTCAATTGCCAAAAGCCGCCTCAAGCCGTAAGCACGCAGTCCGAACAGAGCCGTGCGCGTAAGCAAGCGATGCGCTCTTAGCCCGACAACGACCCTCCGGCCTCTGACGCACATGAAATACGTCCTGATCACTTCTGCCCGTAACGAGCAGGCGTTCATTACCAAAACGCTCGAGTCCGTTGTCGCGCAAACGCAATTGCCTGAGCGATGGGTCATTGTGGATGACGGTTCAACGGACGAAACTGGCGAAATCGCCGCACTTTATGCGGAGAAATATCCGTGGATTATTCTTATCCGCAACCCGCGTCGTGACGGACGCAGCTTTGCATCCAAGGCGAATAACGTGAACGGCGCGCTGGCTCAAATTCAGAACCTCGATTTTGAAGTCCTGGGGAATCTGGACGGTGATACGTCCTTTGCGCCGGATTACATGGAATTTCTAATGCGGAAATTCGCCGCGGATCCAAAGCTTGGGGTCGCCGGCACGCCGTTTACTCAGGACGGTGGCTATGACTCGACCCGGGACAGTTTTGAAGGCGAAAATTATGTTGCCGGGCCCGTTCAACTCTTTCGTCGCAAATGCTGGGATGAAACCGGTGGCTACGTCGCCAATCCGGGTGGTGGCGTGGACTGGATCGCGGTGGTGACCGCCCGCATGAAAGGATGGACCGTAAAATCATTTGCGGACAAGCGCTATCATCATCATCGTTCGATGGGGACGGCGGGAAAGAGTGATATCGCCGCTCTCTTCTCTTATGGTCAAAAAGATTATTGGCTTGGCAATTTACCCATTTGGCAATTGCTTCGCGTGACCTATCGCCTTGCCAAAAAGCCCTATATTGCGGGCGGCCTCGCATTGTTTTCAGGCTACTGCTGGGCCGCGCTTCGGCAGGTGAAACGCCCAATTTCCAAGGAGTTATTGCATTTTCATCGCACGGAACAAATGAAAAAGCTCAAAGCCATCTTTATGTCCCTCTTGCAGCTTAAAAGCCCGGATAACTTCCGCCTGAAGACTCAGACAAAATTACCTTGAAAACGAAACAGGAAAGCGCTTTGGCCGATGGCAACGTTCTGGAAGTGCTGCAAGATTTTTCCCGCTGGCTTAAGAATTACGGCGAGACGTCCTGGGATTTCCAGTCCTATTACGCAGGGCCCATCGGACGCCGTGCAAAGGCACTTTACTACAAGAATAAGCTCCTCGGCACGGCCGCCGTGGCGCCAATGGTCTTCAGTGAAGCGTTGTTTCCATCGGCCAGACGTCTGTTTCACCGAAGAATGCGGTTCCCGATCGCCGCGGCGCATTACGCCATGGGATTCGCATATCTTTACGAAGCCACCGGCGAGAAAGGTCATTTTGAAAAGGCCATTCATTTTCTGGAGGTTCTGCAGGAGACACGTTGTCCGGGATTCAAGGAATATTGTTGGGGCTATCCGTTTGACTGGGTCACGTTGAACGGCACTATCAAGACAGAGACTCCACTCATCACCACTACGCCCTATGTCTTCGAGGCCTTTCTTCAGGTGTACCAATTACAGCCTCGCGATCAATGGCGGGAAATCCTCGAATCCATTGCCCGCCATGGCGCGACGGACATAAAGGACTATAATTTCTCTGAAACCGCCAAGACCTGTTCCTACACGCCGTACGATAAGGGACTCGTCGTCAACGCCTCTGCCTACCGCTCATTTATGCTGACGAGCGCGGCCGATTGGCAGAAGACAGAGGGCAGGGGGCAGGTGGCAGATTGCGAGCACTTAAAGGAAATTGCGCGCGGGAATCTGAATTTCGTGCTGGAAAGCCAGAACGCCGATGGCTCGTGGCCGTATGCAAAGGATGGTGTTCGCAATTTCGTGGACCAGTTTCATACGTGTTTCGTCATGAAAGCCCTGGCAAAAATACATTCGCTCACCGGTGAAGAGCGTGTGCTGGATGCGCTGACACGTGGCGTGGATTATTACCTGAACAACCTCTTTGCCGATGATGGCCTGCCGCGCCCATTTTCAAAGGCGCCGCGGCTAACCGTCTATAAACGTGAGCTCTACGATTTGGCGGAATGCATTAACTTATGCCTGTTGTTGCGGGACCGCTTTCCGCAGTTTGAGAACGTGCTGCAAACGGTGACCGCCGGTGTTCTGAAAGACTGGATCAAACCTGACGGCTCATTTCGTTCGCGCCAATTGATTTTCGGTTGGGACAACGTGCCGATGCATCGTTGGGCGCAGTCTCAGATGTTTCGGAGTCTCGCATTCCTGGCAAGCGAGGCGAATGGGCGTCAAAACCGTTCCCTCACGGTCGCGGCTCAGTTGAGCGGCTCCGAACAGAGCCGCGCGCGTGGGCAAGCGGTGGCTCGCAATTTTTAACTTTGCGTTTTCAATTTTTAAATTGCGGCCACGCTTCAATCCTTTAACCCTTCAACGCATCAACGTTTCAAAGAATGTGCGGCATTTGTGGCCAAATTAAATTCGTCGGCGACGAACCGGTGGATGCGGAAACTATCCGGCGAATGACCGGGACTATTGTCCATCGTGGTCCGGACGATGAAGGTTATTTTTTCGACCGCTCACTCGGTTTCGGTTTCCGGAGGCTATCCATCATTGATTTGGGCGGCGGACATCAGCCGATGTGCGACGCGCAGAAATCCGTCTGGATCGTCTTTAACGGCGAGATTTACAATTACAAGGAGCTCCGCACCGAATTGGAAAGCCACGGCCACGTTTTTCAAACAAGCTCAGACACCGAGGTAATCATTTACGGATACATACAGTGGGGCACGCGCGTGTTTGATCATCTAAATGGCATGTTTGGCGTAGCAATATGGGATGTGAAATGTAAACGCCTTATCGTCGCCCGCGATCCGATGGGCATCAAGCTCATCTATTACCGTCTGGCCAATGGTACGTTGAGCTTCGGCTCCGAAATTCGTCCCGTGCTTGCGGCCGAGAATTCGCGACCGGAGGTTGACCCCGTGGCTCTCAACCTCTTTCTTCGGTTCCGCTATACGCCGTCGCCGCTGACCATCTTTCAAGGCATCCGCAAGCTGGCTCCGGGCACGATGCTGATCGTCGAGAACGGCCAATGCCGGGAAGAGCGCTGGTATGACTTCCGGCCCGAACCGTTTTCAAATCCTCCGGCGGACGGCGAGGCGACGGAGAAATTGTTTGAACTATATCGCGCCGCCGTCAAACGGCATCTTCTGGCCGACGTGCCCGTCGGCATCTTATTAAGCGGAGGCCTGGATTCCGGCCTGCTGCTGGCATTGATGAATGAGCATGGCCGGAACTGGCCCGCGTACACCGTCGGCTATGGAACGAGCTATGCGGACGATGAACTGGCCGATGCCGCAGAAACAGCGTCACTGTTGGGCGCGCGTCATACCCAGGTCCTGCTTGACCAGGCGGAGTTCGAAAGATCGCTGCCCGACATCGTCCGGTTTCTCGAGGAACCCGTCGCTGCATCCTCTATCGTGCCGATGTACTTCGTCTGCAAGCGAGCGCGGCAGGACGTCAAGGTGGCCCTAATCGGCCAGGGACCGGATGAACTGTTTGGCGGTTACAATCGGCATTTGGGTGTCCAGTATGGAAGCTACTGGCGTGGCATGCCCAAAGGCATTCAGTCCTTTGCCACTTCCCTTGTTTCTAAGCTCCCGCGCCATGAAACGCTGAAACGCGGCGTGCAGTCCCTGGGCGTTTCCGACCGCCTGACCCGGTATCAGGACGTGTTTTCGATCGTGCCTGCGGAAACGGTTGATGGGCTTTTCCGCGAGGCAAACGGCCACTTCCGGGGGTTGGTGGAGTTTCTCGAGCCGTTGAAGCCGCAAATGGAAAATCTCGACGAACTCGGCGGTTTTCAATTGGTCGAAATCCGCTCCTCACTGCCTGACGAATTGCTCATGTATGCAGACAAACTTTCGATGGCCCACAGCCTCGAAGCGCGCGTTCCCTATCTGGATCGGACAATCGTTGAATATGCCCAACGGTTGGGCGCCGGGTACAAGGTTCGTGGGGGGGAACGCAAATGGCTTCATCGGCGTGTCTGCGAGAAATTTCTTCCGCGCGCGATTCTAAATCGCAAAAAGCGCGGTTTTGCGGTCAATGTGGTGGATGACTGGTTCAATGCCACCACAAATGGGAAGCTGACCGACCTGTTGCTGGATGAAAAGTCGCTGATGTTTTCACTGCTGGATCCAAAGCCAGTCAAGAATCTGCTGGTCGAACATCAATCACGCCGGCACGACAACCATAAATTGCTCTTTAGCCTAGTAGTATTTGAGAAATGGTTGCGCGGCGCTCATTGATTTGCTTATGGCTGTGAATTTCATTGAAACCCGGATAAAGGGGAAGAACACGCTGGTGCCCGCGGCCAAAATTGACGGCCGCACTGTCGTTGTCAAGGGCCGCTGGTTCAAAATCGCCTCGGTGCACGATGAAGAATTGACCGAAGGCGACTTGGTGCCGAACCCGGTCCAGTTTATTAGACAATTAGAACAAGAGGGGTTAAAGGCAGACGTCCTCACATTTTTTCAACGGCCTCCCGACGTAACACCCAAATTTCGATATGATGTTGAATGGGAGAATTATGCGGTCGTGCCGATTACAACATTCGAAGCCTGGTGGGAAAAGCTACCACAGGAAGCCCGCAAAAATACCCGGCGTGCCGCCAAACGCGGTGTAGTTGTCAAAGTGGCGCCATTTGACGATGAGTTGGCGCGCGGCATCCATAAAATCTGCAACGAAATGCCGATTCGGCAGGGCAGGCGATTTTGGCATTATGGAAAGGATTTTGGAGCAATTAAACGCGAACACGCGACATATGCGGAACGGAGCGAGTTCATCGGAGCTTACTTCGAAAACGAGCTCATCGGCTTCGTCAAAATGACGTATGTTGATAAAGTTGCTTTCATTCTCTCAATTATCGCGCTGAATTCGCATCAGGACAAGCGGCCAATGAACGCCCTGGTAACCAAAACAGTGGAGATTTGCGCGCAAAAAGGGGTGGCATACCTGGTTTACGGCAATTATGTTTACGGCAATAAAACAGATGACTCACTGGTCGAGTTCAAGCGACGGAATGGCTTCGAACGGCTGGATTTCCCGCGATACTACCTGCCGCTGACCTTGAAAGGATGGCTTTTCGTTGCCCTGAAACTGCATCGTGGTCCCGTCGGGCTGTTGCCTGGTCCGCTGCTGAAACTTCTCTTGAAAGTGCGCGCTCATTGTCTGGAATCCGGAGCAAGCACGGTTGCGGCCCAGGATGCCTGATCGGGCTTTCCTTTCACTTCGAACCCAATAAAATTTACCTGTTGCCGGTGTAGCTCAACGTCAGAGCAGCCAAATCGTATTTGGCAGATGGAGTGTTGAATTCCTCCCGCCGGCTCCAGTTTGTCCGAGACTTTCTCCTGACCGTATGCCCGGAATATTTGGAGTCATTAGGCATAGCCCCGCCGCTGACTGCGAGCATGCCGTGAACAGCATGGTCGCCGCAATACGGACCGAGAATTTTTACAAGGCCGGGAGCATTTCCATTCCGGATATGGGCGTGTTCGCAGAATGGGTGGCGGATGAAAAGTCGTTCGCTGCGAACCAGCCTTTCATGAATGAGCAACAGGACGTTGTGCTCGTGCTTAAGGGTGAGTACTTTCTTGATCCTCAAATTGGGGTCGCACTTCGGCAAAAGGGCCATCATCTCGGAGCCAACAAGCTAACCTGGCTTGTTCATCTTTACGAAGAGCAGGGCGAGCAATTTTTTGCAAAACTGAACGGTCTTTTCAGCGGGCTCCTGATTGATAAGCGACGCCGGAAGGCTTATTTGTTCAATGACCGTTATGGAGCAGAGCGAATTTATTGGCACGAGACAGCCGATGCCTTTTATTTCGCCAGTGAAGCCAGGGCGCTGTTGCGCATGTTGCCGGAATTAAGGCGTTTTGACGAGCAGGGCGTGGCCCAATTCCTGAGATACGGCACTACTTTGGATGAAAGAACTCTATTCAAGGGGATCTCTGTGCTGCCGGGCGGGTCATTGTGGGCCTTCGACGATGGAAAATGGGCGAGGCATAAGTATTTTTCTCCAGAAGTGTGGGAATCCCAGACTCCGCTGTCAGTTGAGTCATTCGATTCGAGTTTTCAGGAAACGTTCAGGCGAATTCTTCCTCGCTATATTGAATCTGATTTGAGATTGGGTATTTCTCTGACAGCCGGGCTGGATTCGCGGATGATCATGGCCTGCTTGCCCGCAAAGGCCTTAAACCCCATCTGCTACACGTATTCCGGACAAAATGTGGACATGCTGGATGCACGGCTCGCCGCGCGAGTAGCCGCAGCCTGTGGCCTGGAACACAAAACCCTGCGCATTGGGGCTGATTTTTTTACGGACTTTTCCACATGGGTGGATAAAACCATTTATGCAACCGACGGATATTTCGGGATTACCGGCGCGCATGAAATATATCTCAGCCGGCAGGCGCGCGAGCTGTCGCCCGTGCGCCTGACGGGCATCTTCGGTGGCGAGATATTTAGAGGTGTGTCCATGTTCAGGCCGCTTAATTTGTCGAGCGGGATTTTTCAGCAAAATGTTACTGCCGAAGAGCTGCACCATCCGAACGAGCACCCGGTCACGTTTGCGGCTTTCAAGGAAATTCCGTGGAACAGGTTCGGGACTGTCTCGGCCTGCCGTTCGCAGCTTTGCCTGCGAACCCCATATTTGGACAATGAGCTTGTGGCATTGGCCTATCGCACGCCGTTCAGCTTGCGCAAATCCTCTGACCCCGCCGTTCGTTTTATCCGGAACAACGACAAAACCGTCGCCAGGATTCCCACTGACATGGGGTATCTTGGACCGGCATCCAGCCCTGCAGCCGTTTTCAACAGAGTGGCCGCAAAGGTCCTGTTTAAATTCGATTATCACTATAATCACGGCCTGCCTCTGAAGCTTTCGGCCTTCGAACCGGCCTTTCGCCCGGTGGCCGCGTGTCTGCAACATTTTGGCACCCACCGCTTTCTCCGGTACCACACATGGTTCCGGAATGAGTTGGCGTCTTATGTGAGAGACTCGTTGACCGATGCCCAAACTCTCCAAAGTCCATTTTGGAATGCCAATTTCTTAAAGCGCATGGCTGACGAGCATATTTCGGGTCGAAAAAATTATAGCGAGGAAATCAACGCCGTGCTTACGCTGGCGGCGGTCGAACGACTTCTCTTTAGAAGCTCTTTGGACGAAAGTGAAAAACCAACCGGAAGCCGCAGCCAAAGTGCCGGCGCGCCTGTTTAAATTTCCTGGGAAAAAAGATGAAGAGAAGGTTGGGCGTGGCCCAAAACGACACGCGGGGCTATGCTCCCAGGGATTCACGTAACGCGAAAATTTCAGTCAGAGCGCACGGACGTGACGCTGCTACAAATCAAAAAAGTATGCATATCCTAATTATCAAACTTGGGGCGACCGGCGACGTCGTCCGCACAACGCCACTGCTGGAAAAGTTTACTGACCGCATCACCTGGATCACAGCGGCAAAAAACCTGCCGTTGCTGGAGGGGCTTCAGGACAATTTGCGCTGTCTATCGTGGGAAGAACGTCATTTGGCGGCCAACCAACCTTATGACATGGTCATCAACCTCGAAGATACGCTGGAATCGGGACGATTCGCTGGGGGCTTGAAATATGGCCGTCTGTTCGGCGCCTTTCTGGAAGCGGGCAATCGCCTGACCTATACCGACGATTCGCGAGATTGGTTCGATTTGAGCCTCATCAGCCGTTTTGGCAAGCAGGCCGCCGACCGGATGAAGCTGGAAAATCGCCGGGCGTACCAGGACCTGATTTTTTCCGGCCTGGGCTTTCGGTTTAACGGCGAGATGTATCGCCTGCCCGCGCCGGCGTGGACGGATTTGGCGGGAGACGTTGCCATCGCGCCCGAAGCCGGTCCGGTCTGGCCGATGAAAAATTGGGCATATTACGATCTGCTCAAGGAAAAACTTGAAGCGCGGGGTTTAATTGTCAACGTGTTGCCACGTCGGGAAACGCTTCTGGAGCATCTGGGCGACGTCCGAAACCATCGCTGTCTGGTAGGCGGGGACAGTTTGCCAATGCACTTCGCCCTGGGCACGGGCAGGCGTTGCGTGACGCTGTTTAATTGCACGAGCCCGTGGGAAATCCATGACTACAGCCTCCAGCAAAAGATTGTTTCGCCGCTGCTGGCTGAGTTCTTTTATCAGCGGAGCCTTGATCTTCGGGCAACCACAGCGATTAGCCTGGAAAATGTATTGGGCGCAGTGATGACACAACTGGAAGCCCCGATTGCGAGCGCGAATTTTGCGAAATGAACCGATCTGGCCAAATACCGCACGCCAACCCCATTTATGGATACCGTATGGGATGAGAGAGACCGCTTCCTCATGGGCGCGGCTCTGCCCGCCGCTAAATGAAATCCAAAATTAAACGAAAGGAATTTTATTGTTTTAAAATACAACTTGACAGACTGATGATGTCCTGTTTCTGTCCAGTGATGTCCCGAACCCGCATAGACGGGTGCGAAGTTCGAATTTAGAGTGATGGCAGCACTGTAAATTCATAATCGTGTGACGAAACAGATAAAAACAATCGGAGGACGCCGGGGATTTTCGTGGTTGAATCCCCGAAGCGCTCGTAGTTGGTGCGCACTTTTCCAGATTGCCGCCGTGTCGTTCTTCGTGATTCGATATCCGTCAATTGGCGCGGCTCAGGGAAATCTGGCTGATCTCTACAATTGGGTGGACGAATCAGTTCCATATAAAGGTCTCATTGATATCTACACATCCAATTCCGCAACATTTGTTGGCGACTACGGTAGTAATTTTTCGGATGTCAACCAATTGAACCTAAGCGGAAATTTGAGTACGACGCCCGGGGTACCCTATGAAATATCCTTTACATTGCAAGACACCGGTATTGGTGACTTTGCGGGGGCGGGCAATGTTTGTTTTGGCAATAGTGAAATCATTTTGGATTCCACGTTTGCTGATGGGTATATAACAAACGGCGGATATGTATTCCCCCCGGTAAACTTTGATTTCATCGCCGTGGCCGCCTCTTCGACTACTTCGATGTCATTTGGTTTTGCCCTGGACGAAGGTCTTAATGCAGACTTATCGAACCTTGAGATAACGGAGATCACGCCGGCGCCTGAAGCATCCACAAACTGGCTAGTTTGCTGTGGGGGTTGTGTGCTTTTGCTTGCGAAGCAATTGCGGAGACTGGTTCAGAAGCGAAACCTTGCCGTCCGACGGATTGTCTGATGGTTCAGAATTCGCCCGCTTGCATAGGCGCTTACGCAGCGCCATCAACTCAATCCAATGCTTAGCGATAATGACCGCCTTTACAGAAAAATCTGGCGCCGGCACCAACGCGGGCGGAGCTTTGGAAAAGGAAAACAACGAAGAGGCAGATTCGCCGGTCGCATCATCGGCAATTCCCAGGGTTGCCGTGTTGACCGCTGGAAGGGATAAGCCTTACGCTCTCGGACTGGCGTCAGCACTGATGGCTCAGGGTGAAACCTTTGATTTTCTAGGCAGCGACATCGTGGATAGCCCTGATTTGCATGAAAAGCGGGAAGTGAACTTTCTAAATTTGCGTAATCAGCAGGCCGAAGCCGGACTATTTCAGAAAATATTCCGCATTCTGGTTTATTACGTTCGGCTCATGATCTACGCTCTTAGGGTTAAGCCCCGCATTTTCCACATCCTCTGGAACAATAAATTTGAGCTTTTCGATCGCACCGTTCTGATGGTTTATTACAAATTGCTGGGCAAGAAAATTGTGTTTACCGCCCATAACGTCAATGCCGGAATCCGGGACGGCAATGATTCATTTCTGAACCGCTTGAGTCTCAAATTCCAGTACCGCCTCAGCGACCATATCTTTGTGCATACGGAGATGATGAAGAGCGAACTGGTTTCCGGCTTTGCGGTCCCATCCGACAAAGTGAGAGTCATTCCGTTTGGAATCAATAACACTGTCCCCAACACTGATTTGACGCGGGAAGCGGCGAAGCGACAGCTCGGCATTCGGGACGGTGAGCCGACGCTGCTGTTCTTCGGGCATATCACGCCGTACAAGGGATTGGAATATTTGATTGAAGCTTTTACCAAACTCGCAAAGAAATCCGGGGATTATCGGCTCATCATCGCCGGTGGCGTCAAAGAATGTGAAGATTATTGGAGCGGCATTCAAAAGATGATTTCATCCAGCGGCTTGAGTGATCGGATAATACAACGTATTGAATTTATTCCGGATGACCAAACAGAAATATACTTTAAAGCTGCCGACGTTCTGATCCTGCCCTATACGCACATCTTCCAAAGCGGTGTGCTCTTTTTGGGTTACAGCTTTGGTCTGCCAGCGATCTCTACGGACGTTGGCTCGCTGAAAGAGGAAATCATCGACGGTAAAACCGGCTTTGTTTGCCCTCCAAAAGATTCAGCGGCGTTGGCCAGCGTCATTGAAACCTATTTTTCGAGCGATTTGTATAAGAGTATCGAGTATGGGCGGCAGGAAATTAGCGAATACGCAAATGAACGATATTCCTGGGCTAAAGTCGCCGTAATCACAAGAAACGTCTATTCGAAGCTCGGGACGAAAAGGATGCACCTTTGAGCCAGGAGGATTTATGAACCGATTGCGTATCTTGATTTTAGGTTCGGATTGTAATCCGGATGCGGTCAGCATCCCGTATGTGACTTATTATCACGCGGCAACGCTGGCGGAACTCCACGACGTCACTTTGGTCGTTCGGCCGCCCGTCGAGGAAAATGTGCGGCGCGCAAAGGCACTGTTTCGGGCCGTCGAGGTGGTTCGCATGGAAACGTTCGAGCGGATCTTCGACTGGGGCTTTCGTAAAATTTTTAAAGGGAATTTTAATTCTCAGGCTTTGACCGCTTTCCACTGGCCGTTCAATTTCGCCTTTGAATGGGGCGTCTGGCGCCAGTTCAAACGCCGCATTTTTGCTGGCGAGTTCGATGTGGTTCTCCGCATTATACCGATGTCAGCAGTCATTCCCAGTCCGATAGCTTTCCTGCTCCGCAATGGGCCCGTGCCCTTCGTGATTGGGCCGATTCAGTCGGCGCTGCCTTATGTCAAAGGTTTCAGCCAGGCTGAGAACGAAAAACAATGGAGTTCGGGCCTGCGGAATCTGTACCGATTTCTGCCCTTCGCCCGATCCACCTATCGTCACGCGGCAGCGATCATAGCTGCCTCGTCCCAGGGATGTGCGGAATTTGCCGAGTACGACGATAAACTCTTCTTCGTTCCGGAACCCGGGATTGATTTTTCCATGTGTTCAGGCGACTCACGCATTTCTGGGCCTGGTGCCAAACTGAAGTTGCTTTTTGTCGGAGGCCTCGTGCCCAGGAAGGCCTGCGATCTCGCTTTGCTTGCTGCGTGTCCTCTGTTGCGAAGCGGGCAGGCGAGATTCACCGTGGTCGGTGATGGCCCGGAACGGAACCGTCTGGAGCAGTTGACAAAGTCGCTAAGCATTCAGGAAGCTGTTTCTTTTCTCGGTTGGCTTGACCACGCGGAAGTTCTTAGCCACATGCGCGCTACTGATGTGATGGTGTTTCCCTCGGTCCGTGAGAATGGAGCGGGCGTTGTTTTTGAAGCTCTCGCTTGCGGCGCGGTCCCCGTGGTTGCCGACTTCGGCGGGCCGGGAGATATCGTGGTACCTGAGGTAGGATACAAGGTGCCGCTGACGAATGAGGCCGACTTCGTATCGAAAATGGAGAATATCCTTAAGGAGCTTGCAGGCGATAGGGGCCATTTAAATCGCTTGCGACGGCAAGGGGTGTCCTATGCACGGGAACGCTTGACGTGGGATGCCAAGGCACAGAGCACGACTCAGGTCCTCAATTGGGTGGTGAAGCGGGCTCCGAAGCCTATCCTTTTACCCCCAAAGATGTTGCGTTCGGAGAGACACCTTACGGGCAAGCCATTAGCAACTTTGGTCGCAAACTAACCGTATTATGAACCCTACGATCCGAAGAGTTCTTACATCGAATAGCCTGTCAAGACGGCTCTACTTCGCGGCACGGCAGGCGTACCGAATCCGGACGCTGGCAAGAGGCGCAAGCCGACACTTTCTGAATGTCGACGAACTGAAGAGCGCCCTTCAAGCGCGTGGAGAACCTGGACGAATTGACCTGCGCACGATGGACGGCCTTACAATCACGATACGGAAGAACTACGGCGACGCAATGACCGTCTCAGAACTCTTTGTCAGTGATTGTTACGTCCGCGACGTGGCTCATCCTCTTCCCAACAACCCGGTCATTATAGATATCGGCGGCTTTATCGGCGACTTTGCTTTGTACGCGGTCAAACGTCTCAACGCACGCAAGGTGATTGTTTGCGAACCCTCGCCGAAGAATTGGGCATTACTCCTCAAGAACATTGCCAATAACGGCTATGAAGACCGGATCGTGCCGGTAAATAAGGCGGTTACGGATGGCAGGAACATCATGATGAATATTGACGCCCCCGACGAGTGCCAGTGTATGGTGTCCGCGTACGATACGAACGGGCAGCCGCTGAGTTCCGTGCCCGGAATATCCCTGGGCGATCTTCTCCGGGAACACGCAATCGAAAACGTTGACTTATTGAAAATGGATTGCGAGGGCGGAGAATACGAAATTCTTGACAGTACTTCAGCCGACGTGCTTAGCCGCATCCGGAATATCGTAGTAGAGTTTCACGATCTCGCAAGGCTGGAAAGCATGAAGCAACGACTTCGCCACGAAGGATATGCGCTGCATATACGGGCAGGAATTGTAACTGCGTCGCGACCGTCGGAATAGCACCGGCGCTGAATTTTGCTGCTGTTTTAGCGTTCAATTTTTAACTATGAACACTTCAGATGTTGCCATCATCGGAGCGGGCCCTTATGGCCTCTCAATTGCCGCTCATCTCCGCGCCGCAAACGTGGACTTTCGGATTTTCGGCAGTCCGATGCATACCTGGTCTTCCGCTATGCCTCGGGGTATGCGGTTGAAATCTGAAGGTTTTGCCTCTTCATTGTATGAGCCGGATTCACAATTTACACTAAAAGCCTACTGCCAAGCGAATGGCCTACCCTACGCTAACGTTGGATTGCCGGTTTCCCTGGAAACGTTTATTGCGTACGGACTCGAGTTTCAAAAAAGATTCGTTCCGCAATTGGAGGACAAACGCATTGCTTCGCTAAGACAAGCCACTGGCGGCTATCAGATCCGCCTTGAAGATGGAGAAATCCTGAGCGCGCGCAGAGTGATCGTGGCTGTCGGCTTGAGCTATTACCAGTATCTTCCGCCGATCTTTTCGGGTTTTTCGGAAACGCACGTCACTCATAGCTCAAAACATAATACTTTGGATTGCTTCGAGGGTCGCGAGGTCATCGTGGTCGGAGCCGGCGCCTCGGCTCTGGATACTGCCGCTCTGCTGCATCAGGCCGGGGCGAACGTTCGGGTTGTCGCCCGGACACCGTCAATTCGTTTCTACGATCCGCCGTTGGAACATTCTCAATCCCTTATTGAGCGTTTTCGGAACCCGCAGACACCGATTGGGCACGGTCAGAAGAATTATTTGTGCGCCAACTTCCCGCTCGTTTTTCGCTTGATGCCAGAGCAGTTTCGGCTAGATAAGGTCCGGCGACTTTTAGGGCCTGGCCCGGGCTGGTTCATCAAACAGGATATAGTTGGAAAAGTCCCGCTCCATACTGGGTTTTCGATCAAGGAAACGCGCGTCGAAAATGGGAGGGTAAAATTGGACGTCACCAATACTGCGGGCACCAGCCAGACATTCGAGGCGGACCACCTTATTGCGGCAACGGGTTATCGGGTTGACCTCCGTCGCCTACCCTTTGTGGAACCAATTCTTTTGGCGCAAATCCGATCGGTCGAAAATACTCCGATATTGTCCTCCAACTTCGAGTCTTCATTGCGTGGTTTGTATTTTGTTGGCACTTCCGCAGCCAATACCTTCGGCCCATTGTTGCGCTTTGCCGTCGGGGCCAAATTCACCGCACGACGCCTCTCCAGACATTTGGCGAGGTCCGCACGCCGCAATGCTTCTCAGGGCTCGGGCGAATTAAATGGACACGCAATCAGAAAGGAAGCGAATAGCTATGCAAGCAACGCTACAAACGACTAGACATAACGATCTTAAGTCAGGAAAAGGCGTCGCTACGACGCCGAAAGTGCTGTTGGCAGAAACGTCGAGGATGCCATACATCGCGCTATTCGCGTTGGATTTGGCAAGGGCGGGTTGCGAGGTTTCATTTGTTTGTCCCAGTCATCATCCCGTGCTGAAAACGCGGGTTGTAAGGCGAATGTTTCGGTACAATGCGCTGCGCCCGTTGGAATCATTGAAACGGGCAATTGAAACCGCTGATCCGGACTTTATCATACCGTGTGATGATCGAGCTGTTGAACATGCGCATGAATTGCATGCCAAAGCGCGTTCCATCGGCGGCCGAAGAAATGAAATAGCCACCTTGATCGAGAAATCATTGGGTTCGCCCGAAAGTTACCCGATCGTATCGAGTCGCTACGAACTTCTTAGAATTGCGCGCGAGGAAGGGCTTCGCGTTCCGGATACTGAACAGATTAGTTCAGAATCCGATTTGCAATCGTGGCAGCGGCGGCACGCTTTTCCGTGGGTATTGAAGGCTGATGGGACTTATGGAGGTCACGGCGTAAGGATGGTCCAGACCCCCAAGCAGGCAGGGAGCTTTTTAACCGGACTAATCGGGTACTACACGGCAAGTCGCGCCATCAAACGGCTCTGCGTCAACCGTGACGCATTTTGGCTGCGGCCCTGGTGGAATCGTGTTAAGCCCGTAATCACTGTTCAATCTTACATTTACGGTAAGCCTGCTAATTGCGCGGTTGTATGCTGGCGCGGGAAGGTTTTAGCCGGAGTTGGCGTTGACGTGCTCAGTTCAGCCGGTACGACGGGTCCGGCTGGCTTAGTCAGAATTAGCGAAAATTCGGATATGATGCTTTGTGCGGAACGAATCGCTCGCCGGCTGAATTTGTCCGGATTTTTCGGCTTGGACTTTATAATCGAAGAAGGAACGGGTCGAACCTGGCTTATCGAAATGAATCCCCGGCCAACCCGTGTTTCGCGCCTTCAACTGGGAAAGGGGCGCGATCAGATTGGGGCGCTCTATGCCCAACTTTCGGGTCAGGCGGCTCGGGAACTTCCACCTGTGACGCACAACAATATGATTGCCTATTTTCCAGACGCCTGGGACTCAAAAAGTGAGTTCCTCGATTCCTGCTATCATGATATTCCCGAGGGTGAACCGGAGTTGGTGCACGAGATTCGCCGGCCATGGCCGACGAGAACTCTTCTTTGGCGCCTGACGAAGGGGATCGAAACCGTCGAATCCTATTTTCGAAAGCGCATGGCCAAACCCGAGCGAGCAAATCAGCCTAAATGGACGCCCCAAGGGGGCAACAGACACCTTGCATCGGCCAAACTTAGAGACTAAGTTGCCGGCATTGCAATACACGAAGGCAGCCAGAATATTCATAAGTTGGCAACGGCCTGATTCGCAAATTGTCTCAATGAAACCTGTCGTTTCTATCCTTATTCCCGCTTATAACGCGGAAAAATGGATCGCGGAAACAATCGCATCAGCGCGGGCCCAGACCTGGGCTAATAAAGAGATCATCATCGTCGATGATGGCTCTAAGGATCAAACACTATCGGTGGCGCGGCGATTTGCTTCAAAATCAATCAATGTCATCAGCCAGTCGAATCGCGGAGCCGCCGCGGCCAGAAACAAGGCATTTTCGCTTTGCCAGGGAGATTATATTCAATGGATGGATGCCGATGACCTGTTATCTCCTGACAAAATCGCCGGGCAGATGGAAGCCGTGGAACAGTTTGCAGACAGACGCAAACTGTTCTCATGCGGCTGGGGAAGTTTCTTCTGCCGTCCGAAAAAGGCGAGGTTTCATCCAACGGGGCTTTGGGCAGATTTAACGTCGGTCGAGTGGCTTGTCCGGAAAATGATAGAACACACGTGGATGCAGCCAGGTACCTGGCTTGTCAGTCGTGAGTTGACGGAAGCGGCCGGGCCGTGGGATGAACGGTTGTCGCTGGACGACGACGGCGAATATTTCTGCCGCGTTTTGTTGGAAAGCGCTGGCGTAAAATTTGTTGGCGGTCCAGCAGTATTTTACCGTGTGCGTCATGGGAGCCTGGGCTCGGTTGATGGATCAGATAAGAAACTTGAGTCGGCGTGGCTTTCCATGCGTTTGCACGTGCAGTACCTCCGATCGATCGAAGATAGCGCGAGAACACGGGTCGCCTCTATAAAGTATCTCCAGAACTTGCTGCCGAACTTCTATCCGGAGCGTCCGGACATCATTGAGCAGGCTCAGGAACTGGCGAAATCGCTTGGAGGTCAACTTGAAACTCCAAAGCTGCCTCAGGAATATAGCCGGATTGAGAAAACGATGGGATGGCGGGCGGCGAAAGCAATTCAACGAGCTCACAGAGATTGGAAGATAGTTGCACACAGGACGTGGGATCGGTCTGTCTATAATTTGGAAGCCTTAGCCAAAAATGTGAGCCGAATGCTGTCCCGGATGCTAACGATGGATAAATCCAAAGAATTCCACGAAGCGGCCAATGACGAGCTTCTCCCGCCCCTGCCTGGGGCACTAATACAAGTGGGAGTTGATGGTGCCAACGACATGCATTTCCGCACTGATCATTTGCTGGACAATTTGAAAAACCGTACCGTTTCGGGTGGGTTTGTCACAGTAACTTCGCAGGCTATTCAATTTTTCTTAGTGTTGGGTTCGACCATGATTTTGGCCAGGCTGCTTACGCCCCGTGATTTCGGACTGGTGGCCATGGTCTCGACGCTCACGGGATTTCTTTGGGTTTTCAGGGATGCAGGCCTTTCCATTGCCACAGTACAGCGTGACGGAATTACGCACGCTCAGGTTTCCAATCTATTCTGGGTCAACGTCGTGGTAAGCGGCATGGTTGGCCTGTTGGTGGCCGCAAGCGCTCCGCTCCTTGCCTGGTTCTTCCATGAACCACGGCTCATGCCCATCACCTTCGCCCTTTCATCTGTCTTTTTACTCACTGGCCTCGCTGTCCAGCACACGGCCCTGCTAAGTCGGCAAATGCGGTTTAAAACGATCGCCGTGATTCAGATCGGCTCGGTCCTGGCTGGGGTTTTGGTCGGCGTTGGAACGGCCTGGCTGAACTTTGGCTACTGGTCCCTCGTGTGGATGAATTTAACGACTAACATCGTCGCCCTGTTACTGACGTGGTCGGCTTCTGGTTGGCGTCCGCAACTTTTCAAACGCCATAGCGGCACACGCTCTTTGCTTAATCTTGGCGCGAATTTGACCGCCGGCACGTTTATATACACGCTCGCTTTCAGGCTGGATGGACTTTTAATCGGCCGAGTTTGGGGTGCGGCTTCCCTGGGCCTGTATTCAAGGGCGTCCGCCATGCTCTCAAAGCCTTTGGGTCAATTCATCGCTCCGATCGAGGCGGTCGTAATCCCGGCATTTTCGCGGTTGCAGACACAGCCGGAGCGGTATCGGCAAAACTTTATCCCGCTCTATGAAGGGATGGCTCTTGCCGGTTTCTTCTTTACTGGCATGTTCTTTGCGCTGGCCCGTCCTTTGACCCTCGTTGTGCTGGGGCCAAAGTGGGAGAATGCCGCCGTTATATTTGCCGCATTATCATTTGCCTCTCTCCAAATCCCGCTCGGTCAATGCGCGACCTGGCTCATCAATAGCCAGGGGCGGGGCAAGGACGCGTTTTCCGCCTCGTGGATTAACGCAATCGTCGTTGCCATCTCGTTTATTATTGGTTTGCCGTTTGGCGCGGCAGGCGTGGCGATTGGCTACTCGGCCGGCGCGCTGCTGATTCAACTTCCCATTTATTATTGGATCGTGGGACGAAGTGGGCCGGTCCGGACACGGGACTTATGGATTGGGTTTGTTAAGCATTTGCCAGTTTGGGGCGTCGTAACCCTCACTGCATTGCTGGCGCTCAAAGCCGTGCCGAACTTTTCCTCATTGGCGCAGTTGGCAGTTTGTATTCCAGCCAGTTTCCTGGCGGGAATCGCTTTCATATTCCTCTATACTCCGTCCCGCCGGATAGCGGTTCAAATATTTTCCGTGTTGCGTGAGTTGAAGCAATCAGCCGCTGGCGCGGAAATTGCGGGTGATGATTCCCCTCGCGAAGCAAAAATGGCAGACGCGGAATCTGAAGTTGTGCCGCCGCAGGGTGCTCCAAATGGTCAGCCAACCCTCACGCCAAACTGATTATCGCAATTGAATAGTCGAGAAATGCATTCCGACACTTCGCTTTCAGTTATCATTTGCACCTGTAATCGCGACACGAGCTTGCGGCAAACGCTTGCCGCGCTTGGGCGAGTTCGCGTTCCTTACGGCTGCAAAGCCGAAGTCATCGTCGTGGATAATGGTTCGACAGATGGCACGGCGGACCTGGTCCGAAATACGGCGCTTTCTAACTTGGCGGTCGTGTACCTGTTTGAACCTCACCGGGGAAAGTCCAATGCGCTGAACTCAGGCCTGGCGACGGCCTCGGGCGAAATCCTCTTGTTTACGGACGACGATGTGGCGCCATCGGAAGATTGGATTGAGCAGATGTTGCTTTGCTTCGAAGCCGCGGAATGTGACGCTGTGGTTGGGAAAGTGAAGCTCGCTCCACAACTGGAACGCCCCTGGATGAAGACGCTCGAAAGGGTATATTTAGCCGTGATAGACTTTGATTCCGGCATGCCGGTCGAAATCGTGGGGGCGAATGCGGCATTTCGGCGTTCCGTCCTCGATCGCGTACCGTGTTTTGATCCGGAGTTGGGCTCGGGCGCGCTGGGCAATGCTGAGGATACGTTGTTCGGATTGCAATTGGGAGAGGCGGGGTTTGAAATCAAATATGCCGAACGCGCCGTTGTGGTCCATCATCCGGATGAATCCCGCTTAACTCGCCGCGCCTTGCTCAACGCGGCGCGCCAACGGGCACGGTCGAATGCCTATGTGTTGCATCACTGGAAGCATGGCGCAGTGAAATTCTCGCGGACAAAATCGCTGTGGCTCTTAATGAAACTCGGTCTACGAAGAATTGTGCAACCGCCTCCGCCGATGGATTCTGAAGGTTGTCCGCGCTGGGAATGGAGCTATGTGGAGCAGTTGGCGTTTTATAGGCAATATCGCACCGAACGCCAGCGCACTCGTAATTATGCCAGTCATGGGCTGAAGAGATTAAACATGCCAGAACAATCACCAATTTTGCCTTTGGCCAAAACCGCGTACGCTGGTCGCGAACATTCCGGTGTCTAAGCTAGGCGATGAGCCGTGGCGCTCCGGACGTATTTTGTGAAGATAGCGATTGTTGGACTGGGTTATGTCGGCCTGCCTCTCGCGCTGCAGTTTTTGCGCTCAGGCGTCGACGTCCTGGGGTTGGACATTGATTCCGCGAAGATTGATTTGCTCAACCAAGGCAAGAGTTATATCAAACACATCGAATCGTCGGCCATCGCTGATGCGGTCAGAGCGGGGCGTTTCTCAGCCAGCACGGACTTCAAACGCATTGGCGAAACCGAGGCCGTTATTATCTGTGTGCCCACACCCCTAAACAAGAACCGTGAACCGGACATTTCCTACATCATAGACACCGGTTTGAGCATTGCGCCACACTTGCAAAAAGGCATGCTCGTCGTTCTCGAATCCACGACGTATCCCGGCACTACGGATGAGGATTTGCGGGCGGTGCTCGAAAAGGGTTCTGGCATGAAGGCCGGCGCGGATTTTCATCTGGCCTTTTCACCAGAACGCGAAGACCCTGGCAACGCTCAAAGCAAGGTGGAAATCATTCCCAAAGTGATCGGCGGATATACGCCTGCCTGCCTGGAGCGCGCAAAGGCGGTGTATGGGAAGGCCATTAAGACGCTCGTCCCGGTTTCATCCTGTCGGGTGGCAGAGGCGACCAAGCTGCTGGAGAATATTTTTCGCAGCGTGAATATCGCTTTGGTCAATGAACTGAAGCTGGTCTATGCGGCGATGGGAATTGATATTTGGGAGGTCATTAATGCGGCAAAAACAAAACCGTTTGGATTCATGGCGTTTTATCCGGGCCCCGGATTGGGCGGCCATTGCATCCCGATTGATCCGTTCTATCTCACGTGGAAAGCCCGGGAATATTCGCAAAACACGCGCTTCATCGAACTGGCCGGCGAAATTAATACGGCAATGCCGATGCATGTCATTAATCGCACTGGCGAGGCCTTGAACGCGCTGCGTAAAGCGATGAACGGTAGCCGCGTTCTGGTCGTTGGCCTGGCTTACAAGCCGAATGTGGATGACGAGCGCGAATCGCCCAGCTACACGCTAATGGAACTGTTAAAGGAGCGGGGGGCGGAGGTGGCTTACTACGATCCGTATGTCCCGGTAATCCGCCCCACACGAGAGCACGCCAATTGGGCAGGCACTCGCTCGGTAGAGTGGAACCGCCAAACAATTGAAAGTTTTGACGCGGCCATCATCGCTACGAATCACCAGGCGGTTAATTACCAGGAATTGGCCGATTGGTCATCCTGTATTGTGGACACGCGGAATGCGATGTCCGGCGTCAAAACAGAACCGGGTCGAGTTTGGAAAGCGTAGGAGGCGAGGCGACGAGGCTTTCGACCAGGTTTACGTCTTTGGACATATGAAAGAATATCAGGGATAATCGAGACGACGTGACGCAATACTTTTATGGCATATTGGTTCGGAAAGAACGTTGGGGGCTGTCCTGGCGGGGGAGATTGGTGGCCGGGGCAATCGTTTTGATGGTTGGCGGGCTGTTCCTGGTGGGTATTCATCCGTTTCTGGCTGTCACACACCGGGAAAATACAAGAATTCTCGTGGTGGAAGGCTGGGTGGACCAATATGGCATCAACGCCGCCGTGAAGGAATTTGAAACCGGCCATTACGAAAGGATTTTTGTGACCGGCGGACCAGTAACTGGCGGCGGAGGGTACATCAACGATTTCATGACCGACGCGAGTGTCGGCGCGGATTTATTAATAAAAGCCGGAATTCCGGCGAGATATGTTCAAATGGTTCCCTCTCACGTGTGGAACCGAAACCGAACGTATTATTCCGCCGTCGCCTTGCGTGACTGGTTCAGCGGGCACGACATGCAGGTCCAAAGCATGAATGTTTTGACCGAAGAAGCCCATGCCCGCCGCACCTGGCTGCTGTTTCAGGAAGCCTTTGGTCCCGGCATTCGCGTGGGGATTATCTCGATTCCAAATCCGGATTATGACGAGAGCCACTGGTGGCGTTACAGCGACGGGGTGCGCGATGTCATCAGCGAGGCCGTTGCGTATATTTATGCGAAGTTTTTCTTCTGGCCGCCTAAGCCGTGACGGTCGGCAATTTACGGCAATCGCATCGTTACGGTGAAGAGTGTTGTTCAGTATAGCAAATGAAAGAGGAACTCCGTGAACTTTATAAGTATCGCGAGCTGTTTTACACGCTCACCTGCCGTGACATCAAGGTTCGTTATAAGCAGTCTGTAATGGGTTTTCTTTGGGCGCTGCTGATGCCCACGCTCATTGTCGGCGCGGGTGTGATCATTCGCTACGGCTTTGCCTTTGCTTCAGGCAAACATCTTGAAAATGCGGACATCGCCGCAGTGGCCGTGAAGTCGGTTCCCTGGGCTTTTCTGGTATCCAGCATTCGCTTTAGCTGCATCAGCCTTACCGCGAACACGACTTTGGTCACCAAGATATATTTTCCCAAGGAAATTTTTCCTTTGGCCGCTGTGGCAGCCTGTCTCTTTGACTTTACCGTTGCGTCAGGCGCCCTCGTCATTTTTTTGCTCGTTCTCAAGGTTGGCTGGAGCGTTTACCTGCTCTGGCTTCCCACCTTGCTGTTAGCGATGCTGCTGCTCGCCGTGGGAATCAGCATGATTGTATCGGCGGCCAGCCTATTCTTTCGCGACGTGAAATACATCGTTGAGGCAGTATTGACTTTTGCCATTTTTTTTACGCCGGTTTTTTACGACGTGCAGATGTTCGGTAAAAAGGGAAAGTGGCTTTTGATAAACCCGGCGGCTCCGATTCTTCAGGGGATCAGTGATTGTGTTGGCAGGCATCAATGCCCGGACGTATCGTGGATTGCGTACAGTATGGTGTTCGCGGTGGTTACGTTTGTGGGCGGATACTTGTTTTTTAAGCATCTGGAACCTGCTTTTGCAGAAAGTATTTGACGGAGAAAATTATGTCTGACGTGGCATTAAGGATGGAGCATGTTTATAAGATGTTCCGCAAGGGCGAGGTCTTTAATTCGCTGCGAGATTTGATTCCAACCCTTACCGGGAGGATGTTCAATCGCCAGGAACTGAGCGGAACTGACCGGCGTGAATTTTGGGCGCTCCAGGACCTATCGTTTGAGGTCAGGCGTGGAGAAGCCTTTGGCATTATTGGGCACAACGGCGCGGGCAAGAGTACTGCTTTGAAAGTCCTTAGCCGTATCATGAAACCGACCCGAGGGAAAATCTTCGTCAATGGGCGGCTTTCGGCGCTCATCGAGGTCACGGCCGGCTTCCATCAGGACTTGACCGGCCGGGAAAATATTTTTCTTCACGGCACGATCCTGGGAATGAGCAAGCGTGAAATCAAAGCCAAGCTCGACCAGATCATCGAATTTTCGGGACTTGAAGAATTTATTGATACGCCGGTCAAACGGTATTCCTCGGGCATGTACGCTCGCCTGGGCTTTTCGGTGGCGGCGCACGTCAATCCGGATGTGCTGATCGTGGACGAAGTCCTGAGCGTTGGCGACTTTGTGTTCCAGCAGAAGTGTATTCAGCGCATGACGGAAGTATTGCGAGATGGGACGACAGTTGTGTTCGTTTCCCATAACCTGAAAAACATCGCCGAGTTTTGCCAATTATGTCTGTTCCTGGAACGGGGAAGGACAATTAAAATCGGTCCGGCACAGGAAATTATCTCAACCTATATGGACAGAGCCCGGAGTGTGCACGAGGTTGATGGCGAAATGCCGGTCAGGATTACGAAGGTGACTGTCCGGAACCGTTACGGAGAATGCCTGCGGTTTCAGTCCGGGGAGAAGGCGTGGGTTGACGTGGAGCTTCGCGCTAATTCTCCTTGCAGGAAACTGTCGCTCTCGATTTATTTGCTGAACGGAGAATTTCAAAGCGTCTTCGACACGTCAACGGAGCGACTGGGGCACGGTAATTTTTCGCTCGGCAAAGGTGACATTTACCATTGCACCTTTGAGGTGGACTTGAATCTGGCCAACGGCATTTTTTATCCGTCATTTGTCGTTTACCGGTATGATACGCAAACCTCGTACGATAGATGGGAGCCGGCAGCCACCATTCATATCAGTTCGGAAACAGATGTGCGCGGAATTGCAAATTGTTTTCCGAAAGTTGTGCGGCAGGAGGTGGCGCCCAGAGATTTCAGCGCGGTTCGTCCGGCGGAAGCTTTGCAAACCAATGTAAGGTAAATGTTGCGCAGACTGTTTGACAAATGTCTTGAATTGGCCTCACCGGGGTTCAGCAGGGAACTCCGCCGCCGAAACGCGAGCCGCGCTGCCGGTTCGTCTCAATGGTTCACGGTCCAGGAGGCTGCCGTTGCATGGGCGCTTGCCAGAATAATAGTTCCCAACGGCGATGGGGCGCCCGGAATTGAAAATATTTCCCCGGGACAAAGCGCCGTGGCGTTGCTTGATAAAATAGTCGCGGAAGATTTGGATAGACAGCAACGATATTCGCACGGCCTGCTCGCTTTTGATCGTTTGGCCTTGTCAACACGCGGGCGCGGATTTGCGGATTTGTCAACAGAGGGCCAAATCGACCTCTTTCGCGCAGTGCAAGAAAGACACGACTCTCGCGCAGTTGGAGCCGCTTCAAATACAAAAATGCGCCGCGTCTTCGATGCGTTCATATATGCCCGGAAAGGAATTTTTCACGCAGAAAGGCTGTATCCGGTAATCAGAAACGACTGTTTGCGAATATTTTATACCAGTAGCGTAAGCTGGACGTGGCTTCAGTATGATGGACCGCCTATGGACGATGGTTATTGCAGTTTTACGCGACCTCGCTGAGCTATGCTTTTATGGCTGATAAATTTCAAGCCGCAGTTAGAAATGGGGCAGAACAGGCGCGGGACTACTCTTTTGAATCATTCATATCTCAGCCAGTTCGAAGATTGGCCCTTGTTACACCGTGGTCCGGGGGCAATCTTGGAAATTCTGCAATCCTTTCGGCCGTCATTTTGAATCTTTCCAGGCGCATTGCGAGTATAGAATTTATCGGAGTCACTTTGAGCTGTGAGCAGACCGTCCGGCGCTTTGGAATCGAGGCATTTCCCCTGACAGGCGCAAATCCGTCCTATCAGGCTCAATGCGATTCCGGCAAGTCTGATCGGTGTGAAAAAAGCACCCGCGCGCGGATTAAAGAATGCTTAAAACGCCTTCCATTGGTTTCGAATCTTTTAAGGCGTGTGAACACGATCGTGAGAGAAATTCGCCATATTCTTGCGGCGTCACGAATCGTCCGCAGCCTCGATTGTGTTTTGGTAGCCGGTGGCGGCGCGCTGGACGAATTTTGGGGGGGCTCCTGGGGGCATCCTTGGAATCTGCTCAAGTGGAGTGCGCTCAGCCGGATTCATGGTGTTCCATTTGCTTTTTTAAGCGTGGGAAAGTGCTCCCTCGAGCGTTCTACGAGTCGTTTGTTTGTGAAGGTCGCGCTGCGGCTGGCTTGTTACCGTTCCTATCGTGACCCGGATTCAAAAAATGCCGTACAAAGCTTGATTAACGCGTCTGACGATCCGGTCGTTCCTGACCTGGCTTTTAGTTACCCACTTCCGGATCTCCAGAATCGGCGGACCTGTAGTTCGCTGGAGGGGCGGCTTGTAATTGGATTCAGCCCAATTGCCTACTGCGATCCGCGCGTCTGGCCTTTAAAGGATGAGGAGCGCTATGCCCGATATCTTCGGCAATTGTCCGGAATTGTGAAATGGCTTTTGAAAGACGGCCATCAATTAATCTTCTTTGCTACTGACAGCCCTGATTTGGAAACGATTAAAGACTTGTTCGCCGCCATTGCGGATTTTAAATACGACCCGCGTGCCATTCTAACCCTGCCGGGGCCGGTCGAACAGACCATTGATGGCCACTTGCAGGGAATAGGCGGGGCGGATTTTGTTGTTGCAAGCCGGCTTCACGGTGTCATCCTCTCGCACGTCATTGCGCTTCCCGTGATCGCCATCTCTTTCGATCCAAAAGTGGATGCGCACATGGCGAGCATCAATCAGATGAAATATTGCATGGATATTAACACATTCACGCTGGACGGCTTCGTCGAGCGATTTGAAAAGCTCAAAGCCGCGCGCCGTTGCGAACAAATGCAGCTTCGCTCGGCCGTCGAGGACTTCCGTCGGCAAGTTGACTTTCAATATGACCGGATATTCGGTTCAGAAATTCGATTGAATAATCGACAGCTTGCAGAGTTGAGCGCGGCGGAGGTTGCTGCGCAAAATGACCTAAAACCATTGCTCAGAAAGTAACGCTGTGTCCAACAGATGACGAAATTAGTACAGAATGCTGATGTGGTTGTGGTTGGTTCAGGCGCTGGCGGAGGGGTTATCGCGAAGGAGTTGGCTGAAGCGGGACTGCAAGTTATTGTCCTGGAGGCTGGGAGGCGCTTCGATCCATACAAGGATTACCCCACAAACACTCAGGATTTTGAAGTCCGCGCCGGGAATGTCTTTGCTCCTAAAGATTGGCGCAGAGACCGTTACACAACAGGTGGACCTAATCCATTTTCTTATAACCGCGTCAAGGGTGTAGGAGGTTCGACGCTATGTTACCATGCCATGGCTCCGAGATTACATGAATCAGACTTTCGAGTTCGGACCCAGGATGGAGTCGCAGACGATTGGCCGATTACATACGCCGATTTGGAGCCTTATTACACACGGGTCGAATACGAGTTGGGCGTTTCCGGACCGGACGGCGACGGAGCCAACCCTTTCGACCCGCCTCGTTCGAAACCTTATCCTACGATGCCTCACGGATTCAACCTGGTGAGCAATGTGATACGAAGAGGCGCCAAAAAACTCGGACTGCATCTGGTGCGCGAACCATTGGCCATTCCAACAATGGATTGGAATGGTCGCCCAGCCTGCAAAAACGCTGGCACGTGCCGGCTCGGCTGCAGGATCGCCTCTAAATCGAGCATCGATGTGACTTACATTCCCAAAGCCGAACGCACTGGCAGGGTGTCCATTCGGAGCGAATGTATGGCACGTGAAATTGTTGTTGCTCCCGATGGAAGGGCGCGCAGCGTGGTTTATTTTGATCCGGACGGAAAGGAACAGGAGGTCAGTGGACGGATTATTGTCGTGGCTGGAAACGCCGTTGAAACTGCGCGGCTGTTATTGTTGAGCACTTCCCGCCTGTTTCCCAACGGTCTGGCCAATTCCAGCGGACTTGTGGGTAAATACTTCATGGAACATTTATCCATATTTTCGCACGGCATTTTTTCTGAGCGTCTTGACTCCTGGCGCGGTGTTCCCACTGGCGGCATCATCCAGGATTTCTACGAGACCAACCCCAGGCATAGCTTCGCGCGTGGATGGACTATTTCTGTCGAAAACGAGCCACAATGGCCGCTGGCAACGGCTATGTCGATTCCCGGTTGGGGTGCTCGACACAAGGTGCGTGTTCGTGAATGTTTCGGCCACATGGCTGGATTGGCTTGCGACGGTGAACAACTGCCTGACGAACGTAACCGCATCACGCTCGATCCGGTTGTGAAAGACAGTTACGGTCTGCCCGTGCCGCGAATTACGAACGCCCATGTGCCAAACGACCTCGAAATGATTAAAAAAATATCATCCAAACTTCGGGAGATTTTGGAAGCGTCCGGGGCCAAAGAAATCGTTGTTAATAAGCTGGTTGCCGGCGGTTCGTCGCATTATCTCGGCACCTGTCGGATGGGTGGTGATCCTGAAACTTCGGTGGTAGATCCTATGTGCAGGACCCATGACGTGCCAAACTTGTTCATCGGCGACGGCAGCGTGTTCGTGACCGGAGGCGCCGCCAATCCGGCATTAACAATCTCAGCTCTGGCCACGCGCACCGCTGAGGGGATTGCGGAGGCGTTCAAACGCGGAGAGTTCTGATGGAGCAGGGATCCAAACCCATTGTAAGTGTAATAACGCCCTTTCATAATACACGGGAATATCTGGCAGAGTGTATTGAAAGCGTGCTGCGCCAATCATACCAGAATTGGGAATATATCCTGGTGGATAACCGCAGTACGGATGGCTCAAGCGAGATTGCTGCCGGTTACGCCGGGCGCTTTCCCGGCAAATTCCGCCTTATTCGGACGCCATCATTTTTATCGCAGGTCCAAAATTATAATTTTGCCCTGGCAAATATTTCGTCTGCGGGCAAATATTGCAAAATAGTCCAGGCAGATGATTGGATATTTCCCGATTGTCTTCGCAGCATGGTGGGAGTTGCCGAAGCGCATCCAGCCGTTGGCATCGTTGCGGCTTATGAATTGGAAGGCGACGACGTTTGCCTGGACGGTCTTCCGTATCCCAGTGCTGAGACACCCGGACGCGACATATGCCGTCTGTATTTCTTGAAGCACAAATACTTGTTTGGAACGCCAACCTCATTGTTGATGCGTTCGGATGTGATCCGGTCCCGGAATCCATTTTACGAGGAGCGCTATGCGCCCTTTGAAGACGGTCACGCCTGTTTCGATCTTCTCAAAACTTGGAACTTTGGATTTGTGCACCAGGTTTTGACTTACACTCGTCGTCAGGAGGGTTCTATCATTGCGCCGTTACGGTCCATTGGGATGGTCCCTTTCCTTCATTTCTCGATGCTCGTGGCCCATGGTCGGGATTTCTTGTCGCCGCGGGAATACGAGCAATGCCTTAAGCGAGCCGAACGCGAGTACTTCGTATTTCTCGCGAAGCTTGCATGCAAGTCAGGCCTCGGCGAATGCTGGGATTTCCATAAAAGAGGGCTTGCGGCTATCAATTATGCGTTGAATCGGAGGATGTTGATTAAATGGCTGCCAAGGGCGCTCATCGAAAAGTGCTGGGACTTAACTTGGAGATGGTTCGATGGATGCCATCCGTTGATGTCTGTGACTTCAGAGAAATAGCCGGTCACTGTCGGCACAACTCGAACTTAACATTTCAATCAAAATGAAAACAGAATCCACAGGATCTATGCCTGACATCGGCGATTTTTTGGATGTGCCGGCGAAGTCTAAGGGTCTCTATTGGCCTCTATTGGCGTTGGCCACGGTTTTATTGATTACGGTCGCGTCGCTCATTTGGAACTATGAACATCCGTTTGGGTTCAACTGGGATGAATCAGTCTATCTCGACGAAATGCAAACGGACGTCGGACAGTTCCATGCGCATGGGGTTTCCGGGGCGATCAAGGCCTGGCTTGTCGGCGACCCGCTGCGGCCTCCTGCTTATCGGGTTTTCGCATTTCCCTTCGCGCTTCTTTTTGGCCCGAGCCCATTTGTTCTCCGTTTCGTCGCAACTCTCTTTCGTGCTTTTACGCTGGCTTTGGTCTATCTTGGCATCTGCCGAGTCGGCGGCCGGGCCGCTGCCGCGCTTTCAGTGATCTTGCTCGATCTTTGTCCCGATTTCATTTTCTTTGGCACGGTCTTTTATAACGAATACGTGCTTTATCTGGCTGTGGCGGGAATGTGCTGTTTTGTGTTTCGAAGTTGGAATCAATGCGTTGGCTCCGTTTTCAATTGTTTGGGACTTGGGGTTTTTCTTGGAATCGGGGCCTTGGCCAAAGCATCTTTTCCCGTTCTGGCAGGATGTTTCCTCGGAATTATAGCCTTCCTTAGTCTATGCAAACGGATTGCCGGGCCAAGTCCGCAATTTCTGCTCAATGCGAGTGTTGTTGGCGCCCTGATTGCAGTGCCATGGTGGTTGTTAAATTTTCGGTCTGGCCTTGGGTACGTTCGGTATGCCGTAAACTTTTCTCGTGGTAGCATGGGACCTGTCGGCATAGGTTCGGCGCTTCGTTACCTGCTTCGTTTTCTACAGGAGGGACTTGGATTGCCGATCGCTTGCCTGTGTATCACGCTTCTGATTGTCGCGTCTATTCGTTATTTCCGTGCACGCCAGTTACAGGTGCCGGGTGCGTCCTCATGGGCCGTGATTTCTCTGTTGCTGGCCCCGTTGCCTACTCTTTTAGCACCCCTCGCGACACATAATCAGGTTATGTATCACACCAGCCAGGCTCTCATACTTTTGGCTGCTGGCTTCGCATTGCTCGCAGAAAATGAAGGTTGGTTGTCCTCTCCAATCGCCCTTGTCATTGTCACAATAGTCATCGTCGCGCAACTGGCCTTGACATTGACTCCCGTTATCCTGCGCCAACAATATCCAGGGCAGCGGTTTGCGTGGACAACGCTGGGACGCTGGGAACAGTGGGATTGGAATCAATTCCGGGTATTGCTTCGCTCTCAGGGTTTAAAACAGCCAACCATCGGCTATATCGGTCTTATCGGGCCTCTGAACCCGCCGCAAATCCAGTACCCATGGATTTCCCATAATGAGATGCCACCGCCAGTGACACTGCTCTGGCGGCAGGAGGACGGTACCCCTGAAATGACAGCCCTCGTCGCAGCCGCCGGCACCAATGAGGTTGTTTTTACCGTTCCGGATTTGGCGACAGGAGCCACCCAGGAGGATTTAGCTGACAATCTGTATAACACGGGATTCGCCGAGCGAATGCAGAATAACCGAGATTTTGGGACGCCTCTGCATTTACGCATGGGTCGCTTTCATCCTGCGGATGTCTGGATTTTTATTCAGAAAGATTCTCAAGATAAACAAGTCTTGCACACTACGACTGGGCCGCAACTCCGCCGTTGATTTATATCGGTTCACTGCCTGGCCGATTCTACGTACCAATAGTCAGCCACAGACACGAAATTATGCCCCTGTTGTCAATTATCGTCCCCTGTTATAATGAGGAGGATGTCCTCCCTCAATTGTTTCAGCGGCTCTCGGGTGCCCTAAGCTCCTGCACATCAGACTATGAGGTCGTGTGTGTCGACGATGGATCCAGGGATCGTACATGGCAGTTGTTACAAAGCCAGCACAAGGCGGATCCCCGGTGGCGTGTGGTGTCCTTTGCCAGAAATTTTGGACATCAGGCCGCAGTCAGCGCCGGATTATGGTATTGCAGCGGCGATGCAGCCGTAATTATTGACGCGGATTTGCAGGATCCTCCCGAGGAAATTGGTCGGATGCTCGATAAATGGCGGGAAGGGTATCAGGTTGTGTGCGGGATTCGAACCAGGCGCGACGACCCGATCATCAAGCTGCTATTGGCGTGGTCTTTCTATCGTGTATTTTCCAGACTGTCTTCTTACCCGGTTTCGCACGATGCTGGCGATTTTTGTCTCCTCGATCGCAGCGTTGTGGATGTTTTAAACACATTACCGGAACGCCACCGCTACTTGCGCGGATTGCGCAGTTGGTGCGGCTTCCGCCAAACGGCAATCCAATTCGAGCGCCACCGGCGGGCCGCTGGCGCGCCGAAATATACATCCATAAAATCGCTCCGGTTGGCGTTGGACGGTATTTTTTCATTTTCTACCATCCCTCTTCGCTTGGCGACGTTTTCCGGTTTCCTTGTTTCGTCGCTCGCGTTTCTGGGTGTTGTTTTCTATTTCGTTCAAAAACTGTTTGCCCGTGAATTTTCCGCTATCGGCCTGACACCCATGCCCGGATTCCCAACGGTCATCATCTCGATTCTCTTCCTGGGCGGCGTCCAGTTGATCTGTCTCGGTATCGCAGGTGAATACATCGGCCGTGTTTACGAGGAAGTAAAGGCCCGGCCTTATTGGATTATTGCCGCCAGCGCAGGTATTGATTTAAGAAGTCGCTCCCCGGCATCTCTCAAGGACGAATTGCGCGTCCCGACGCGGGAAGTCGGAAAGTGTGAAAACTTGACTTTTTGATTTGTCTCTTCGTAGGTACGGCTCTTCGCAGTCCCGCAAACGCCAGGTGCGAGCCCATTGAACACGGAATTTGACGACTACGCCCGGAATTATAACGCCGGGATGGAGGACCCCATCAAAGCGGCCCTCGGTGAATCCGCCAATGTATTTCTCCTTTCCAAAATTGAATTGCTGTTCCGATTTCTGCGACTGGATCCCCGATTGGCGGGTGACAACGCCGACATTCGCCTGCTGGACTTCGGTTGCGGAACTGGAGATTTTCTCGCCCTGTTGGCGGAAAAGGATTGCCACTGGCGGATGGAGGGCTGCGACTTGTCCAACGGCATGCTCGCCGAAGCGAAGTCGAGATATCCAGCTTTGCGCTCACCGGGCACGCTCTGGATATGTGATACTGACCGGTTTCCGCAATCCTGCTACGACGTGATCACGGCCGTTTGTGTTTTGCACCATATTGCTCCCGCCGTCTGGCCGGATTGTCTATCCCGCCTCCACTCGGCGTTGCGCCCGGGCGGCGTGCTTGCGATATTCGAGCATAACCCTTGGAATCCTTTGACTCGCTGGATCGTTTCGAGAGCCGCGATTGACCGTAATGCGGTTCTGCTTTCCCCGTTAATGACGCGGCGGCTGATGAAGGCATCTGGTTTTCGCGTTGATATTGCCCGTTTTTTCCTTTTTCTCCCGCCGCGATTTCAGCTATTGCGACGGCTTGAGCGTGTCTTTATCAATTTACCGATTGGCGGCCAATATTGCTTAACAGGGTGGGTTTAGCAGAAAATCACTTATGGAAATCCCAGTCATCGGGCAAAGGCGGCCTCTGAATTTCGGCGAATCTTTGAGAACAAATGCTAAAGAGCCGGCGCTAAATCCGCCTAGTGATGCGGCGAATCTGGATTTTTTGCGCGCGGTGGCTGTAATGCTTGTTTTCTTTGTTCATCTTTATGACATTTCCGGCGGGCACTCAGGCAAGTGGGGAATTGCGTGGAACCTGGGCAGGTTGGGAATTTTACTTTTCTTTGTCCATACTGCCCTTGTACTAATGTGGTCGCTGGAACGATCCGGTCTTGAAGGGTGGCGGTTGCCTATTGCATTTTATATACGCCGGATTTTTCGGCTTTATCCTTTGAGTATAGTGTGTGTGCTCTTAGGCTGCCGTTTCGATTTGTCGTGGAAAGACTCCAACATTTGGCCGAATCTTACGCTCACACAGAACCTTTTTTCTCCGGGCAGATACGAAGTTCCGCCCCTCTTCACACCTCTTTGGACGCTTCCTCTGGAAGTTCAAATGTACGTTATTTTACCGCTACTTTTCGTCATGTGTCGGAGCCGTCCACCGAAACTTCTGCTGGCAGGCTGGTCTCTTGCAGTTGTTGGCGCGCTCATCCAACCCAAGCTCGGTGATCGCTTTGAAATAATGAAGTATTTGCCCTGTTTTCTAGGTGGCGTGATCGCCTGGCGCCGGATGCGAAACGGCGAAACGCGACAGTTGGCGGGTTGGCTGTGGCCGATAGCGATTGCGATCGTTTCGATATTATCGATGGCGACAAATAAAACCTTTGATCCGCTTCACATCGCCGTGTTTGGTCTTTGCCTGGGATTCTGTTTGCCTTATTTCAAGGAAATTCCCTGGCCACGGATCAGGGCCGCCTCAAAAATCGTTGCCCGATATAGTTACTCAATTTATCTTTCTCACTTTCTGATTCAGGTCTTTATTTTCAATGATGCCGTCCATCACCCGATGTTCAAGAACATCCGCCAATTGCCCTTGCTC
>DASYYL010000118.1:0-4412 GCA_035933915.1 Verrucomicrobiia bacterium | reverse complement strand
ACCTGCCCAATCGGTTCATTTTCTTTGACATAGTGAATGCCGTGCCGGTGGCGGCAAACCCCACCGTCACGCCGATCTGGATGACCGTCGAGCCAGTGCGGGCTGTGCTGGGTGATTTTCCCAGGCTGGGCAAACATCGTTACGAAGACAATACGGTGACGAGGATGGTCCGGTCGTTGGTGCAAATGGGGGAACTAAATGGTTATTCTCTCACGCCTGATTTGAGCGCCATTGCGCCCGTGATTACCAACCCGAAAGCTTTCGGCGCGCTGATTTACAAAACGGCCAAGCGCCTCCTGCTTCCCAATGCCGCGCCTTATTCTTATCGCACCCGCGCCATGTCTGAATCGTTCGGGGCGCAAACAGCATTTCTTGCGGATTTGGAAAATGCGCTCTATGACTTGCAGAACCCAACGATGTTCAGCAGTTACCAGACCTTTTACTCCTGGCTGGGCGGCGTGGTTGGCCTGGACGTTTGGACCATGATGACAAAGATGAAAGTGGACGCGCCCATCGCGGAGGCGCAAATCAACATCAGCGGGCTGTATATCAATTCGGGCAGTCCTGCTTTGCCCAGATAATATGCCTGGAAATCAGACGAGCATGGGCTGGCTGGCGCTCAACCTCCTTGAATGCGTTCTGACCCTGTATCCGCAAAACGCCGATGGCACGCCCAATCTGGATGCGCCCATCTGGTCGGGTGTCCCGGCCCAAAATCTTCGCGTGGCCGACCGTTGGATCAAAGTGGAAACCAGGCCCACTGGAGCGCCATATCCGATTAAACATCCGCTGGTGCCGCAATTTGAAATCTCCGTCGAGCGGGTTTGGGCGTTGTCCGCGGAAAACCTGGCCGGTGTGATTCCCGACCAAGGCACCTGTGTCCTGGACATTGCATGGACCGAGGAATTTTCCGGCCAATGGCATCGCGAAACCTATTACGGCGTCACTATCAGCGACCGCAACCGCGCCAGCCGCAATGAAGAACAGGGATTTACCGAGGGACTGACTTTTGATGCGCAATATTACGTTTTGGACAGCGGCCAAGGGGCTGCGCCGCCCATCACCGGAACCTTGCCGATGCAGGTAATCTATGTGGACGGCGGAAGTTCCATTCCTATCTATAACTATAATCCGGCCAGCCAGGCCTTTACCCAAACCCAATCCGGTCTTGCTCCTTCACTGGCAAGCCTTGCTGCAGGCAATGGCTGGCCATTTGAAATTGTATTTGCGCCCAACCAATATCCCGTTCTCTGGCTTGATACATCCGGAACAACATGGACATTCAATCTGGTGAGCGGAGCGCCGCTGGCTTCGGCCACGCCGCGCCTGGACTTTTATATCGGGCCAACGCGCGTTGCCAGCCTGGACGCCAGCGGCACGCTCTACAGCGGTCAATTCTTGGGAAATCCGCAGTTGGCCCAAAACAACGCCTTTCAATTTATTTCCAACAATGCGGTGCAGTTGACCCTGGATGCTACCGCAGCGCGTGCCAGCGGGTGGCATCTATTCAATCCCACGGATGTAACGGGCGATGGCACTTGTCAACTGGTGTGCTGGGTTCGCGTGGAAAACCTGGCCGCAATGGAGGACAGCCAGTCGATCACGTCCTGGCCCGATGAATCAGGCGAAGGGAATGATTTGGACTGTGCCGGTAATTATCGCAGCAGCCTTTCCTATCAAAGCAACGTTCCCTATTCGGCCTCTCCGCCCGCTCTGTCAGAAAATCCCGATATAGACCTGACAACGCAGGAATCATTGCCGGTTTCAGCCAGTCCCGCCGTATTGGTCGAATCGGGTGAAACGTTGACCACGTTGGCCGCTGCGTTCAATCCCGATGCCCATACCCTGTTGGTCGTGGCCTGTCCATTTGGTTTCAATGCCACGGGTACGCTGCTCAGTAGTAATCCAACAGAATTGGCGAATGACTTTTCACTGGCATTGGCGGCAGGCAAGATCCAAGGCAATTTTTGGGTGCAGACCGCCCCCGGCACTGTTACACAGGAAACAGCGACGGGAAGTTCGATTTTGACGCCGGGGTGGTATTTGTTCGAGCAGAGCGGAAGCGCGGACGGCCTGACGGTAACCGTGAATGGAACGCCCGCCGCATCGGTGGAATTCTCCGGCACTTCCACAGGAACCTTGCAGCCCATCCAAATCGGGGCTGCGGCCAATGGTTTTGCCGGTTATGTCAAAGCCGTTTTGGCTTACCAGGGCCTTCCTACCGATATTGAAAGGTTTTGGCTCAGGTTGTTTTTGAATAACGCATACCGGATTTATGAGGACTAATCTTCCATTCATCCTGCAACGAATGGCCGAGAATTTGGCCGAATCGGGCACGGACATCCTGATGATGTGGGACGAATATCCGGCCGGCACGCCGTTGGACGATGTCACGCAGACACCCAATGGAACGGCCACGCCCCAACAACAGATGGTCAAAGGGTTTGTGCATCTGGTGCAGTCCTCCACAATGAGCACGGTCAAACAATTCAATGAAATTGAAACCGGCGACTGTATTGTGGACCTGTCGCCTGACGAACCGATTGACGGGAAATTCAATCTGCGCTTTGTCATCGCGGGTGAAACGTGGGCACCCAAACAAATCAGCGACAAGCTGGGGCGAGCCTGGGATGTTATTGCCCACGGGCAGCGGCTTTACCGGAGCGTTCTCTTAAGAAAAGCCTGATGCTTCAAATCGCTTCCAACGTGGACAGTGTCATTGAACGGACGCGCAAACTGCGAGCGGACATTCCTGCGGCAATGCAGAAGGCACTGGCACCGGATTTGTGGCTGGCCCAGGCCCGAGATGTGGCCGAGAGGACATTGCTCGCGATTTCTGAGCCGGAACAGCGAAAATATATCCAACCGTTCGTAAATACGGTCAGCGCCCAATTGGCGGGGATTACCTTAAGCTTAAAGATGCGCTCGCCATTTCAAGCCAGTTCGTCCGACCAAATGATAGAGGATGCCCGCGCAGCGGCGGCTTCGTTGACTCCCAAAGAGATCGTAGAGACACGCGGCCTAAGTTTGTTCATGAAACAGGTGGAAAACTTTGAGGCTATCGTGCTTGAATGGGTGCAAGGCGACATGCCAAATGAAAACACCGGCGCGCCTGTTCCGTATCCTGACGAAACTGGAAAAAGAAAGGATGCGCGGGATTGGGGCAAAACTGATGAGGAAATTGCACGGTTCATCTCCCATCTACTGCTTACACCCGACCCAACTAAAGGTGAACTGGCGGCCAGGGAAAAACTTGAACCGCATATTGCCAAATATATTGCCAACCGGCTATCGAGCCAGTTAAGCGAAGCGATTGTGGAAATCTGGCTTAAAGGCGTAATGGCCGCATGGCGTGCCATGCTTTGCGCCGCTTATCCGGCGCGGCTTCATTCCCTGTTAAAAAAAGCCGGGTAATTTTCACGAGTTCCCGCTACGACCATGCATTCCCACCCTATGTTCGGCGGAAATGAATTCGCCGGCAGTCAACGAGGCAGCGCTCGAAACCAGCACCTTTGATCTATTCAACGAATGGCTCAAGGGCTGGTTCGATGGCAATGCCCATGCCATTGGAGCGGGCCAGCCGGTCACATTTCCGGCCGCCGTATTGCGCTACCAGCAGGATAAATTGCCGCAGCCATTGGGTGGCCAGGTCGGGATTTCCCTCGTCTGGGTTAACACCTCCAAAGTCATTTACTCATGGAAGATGTCGCCGGTTCCCAGCGGCAACGGCACTAATGCCACCCCGGCCCGTCAACAGGTAGCGAACATAAAGACGACCTGGCTGTTCATGGTTCGTTCGGAAGTGGAAAACAAAAAGAATTGCCGCAGCGTGGCCGAGCTGTTGTTTGCCATCCTCAACAACACCAACGCCGCTTTACCTTTGTCCCAGAAAGGCATTCACCGGCTTCGTCCCATGCCACCGCAACTGATCAGTGACGGCGGGCGCCGGATGGAAAAGCCCGACCTGAACTTCTGCCTGCGGATGGTGCAATGCAATGGGGTGTTGCGTTATCCCGTTCTTAGCCAAGTCACTTTATGATTCTCGAAAGCCAGACTATACCTAAACCCAAAGCGCGAAAGCGAGCGGCGGATTTATCCAATCCGCTCCATGTCCTTTCCCTGGGTGCAGGTGTCCAAAGTTCCACAATGGCTCTGATGGCGGCGCATGGTGAAATAACACCTATTCCCGATGCCGCGATATTCGCCGATGTGGGCGATGAACCGGCCAGCGTCTATCAATGGCTCGACTGGCTCGAAAAGCAATTGCCGTTTCCTGTTTACCGGGTGAATGCGGGCAGATTGAGCGACGAAGCAGTGCGGGTACACCAGCGAAAATCCGATGGAAAGAAATACATCCGCATCCATGTCCCGGCCTATACGCTTATGCCAAATGGCTCGGTTGGATTTAGCCG
>DASYYL010000032.1:0-72794 GCA_035933915.1 Verrucomicrobiia bacterium | reverse complement strand
CCTTCCAGCAAATGCTGGCGCAGAATTTTCACCTTGTCCTCCGGCGCATGGTGCCGCCGGCTGTTCGTCTTTTCGTTGTTCATGCTCTTTTCCTGTTGGTGGAAAAGTAGCTTAATTCAACTCCACAAAAATGTCATTCCGTCTGAAGCGCAACACATTTGTCCCTTCGGTTTGCCGTCAATCGCGTCCATTCGGTTTATCCTGCCAAGATAAAATCTGATCCAACCTTTTCAAGGTTGATGGGAGTTGGGAACGTTGCCCAAGGTAGCCTCCCGGAGCCGGCAACCTTGGGCTGAATGATAAAACGCCGTTGGCGTGGTCGTCTGCTCCATCTGTATCTTTGTTCCTTTGTTGTTCAAAAATTTCCTAGAGCCCAAGTTCCGAAAGCCCGGGATGATCATCCGGCCTGCGGCCGAGTGGCCAGTGATACTTCCGCTCGTTTTCCCGGATTGGCAGGTCGTTAATGCTGGCGATGCGCTGCCGCATGAAGCCGTGCTCGTCAAATTCCCAATTCTCATTCCCATACGAACGGAACCAATTTCCGGAATCATCGTGCCATTCATAAGCAAACCTGACCGCGATACGGTTTGAATGAAAAGCCCATAGTTCCTTGATCAACCGATAGTCCAGCTCCTTGTCCCACTTGCGAATCAAAAACTGCACGATTGTATCGCGCCCGGCAAGAAACTCTGACCGATTACGCCAGACACTATCGATCGTATACGCCAAAGCGACCCGTTGCGGGTCCCGCGTATTCCAGGCGTCTTCCGCCATGCGAACTTTTTGGGCAGCAGTCTGCGCATCAAACGGTGGCAGTGCTGGTCTTGGCGCTTCCATACGACCGGGGTATTGTCCTAGTCGTCAAACGAGCGTCAACGCCAAAGTGCGCGTGATAGGGACGTCGCTCTTGGCAAGTGGCGCTGCCACCGCCGTCACCGCCCGTAGAAGCGGGCGGAACATGCGCGGTCGAACGTCCAATTATGCTCATTTCGCCAAACGAAATTCCCAAGCGGATTCCAGCGACCTATGCTATAACCATAACACGACGACAAAACCGCTTAATATCGTCACCAATGACAGCGATTCAGGCGCGCTTCCTTTGATTCCACGCGATCTTCTCTTTGGCAACCCGGAACGCACTTCGCCGGCCCTCTCGCCGGACGGTTTCCGGCTCACCTGGCTGGCACCCGATTCAAACAACATCCTCCAGGTCTGGATGAAGAATTTAGACACGAATGAGGAACGCGTCATCACGGCCGATAAAAAGCGCGGCATCCAAATTTATTTCTGGGCCAAAGACAATCGCACTTTGCTTTATCTGCAGGACCGTGACGGCGACGAAAATTACCATCTCTTTGGCGTGGACCTTGCGACGGCTCTGTCTGACGAACTTTGCCGGCCCTGTGGCTGCAAAATGGTACGATCCTGCTGCCGGGACCTATGTCCCAATCGCGGGCTCTCCCTTTGCGAACACAATTGTGACGACAAATCTCGCCACGCCCGGCAACAATGCGGCATGACCCCGATTGGGTGATGCTGCTTGAAACCGCCAGTTCAACGAACCATCTCCGCTAATGACGTTCCGCAAAGGCTCTGAGCCGCTGAATCACCACCGTAGCTGCTTTTGAGCAAAAATGGAATTATCCCTGGATTCAAATTTTCACCCGTTTCACCAGCGCGGAAATCTGGCCGCTTTTATCGTCCTGGATGATATCGGGTTTCCCGAATTTGACGAGGAAGGTTGAGTCCAGGCCGACACTCAACTGCGAGCAGGAGGACGAGGCTGATGGCCCGGAGCCGTATTCGTCTCCCTGCGTTCCTCATTAAAAATCTCTGTGATCTTTGCGTTCTCTTAAGAAACTCATTTTGCAAGTTGTTCATTTTGAGCGACATATCAAAAACAGGCCATATGGTAAAATCGCGACAGCAATACTGAGAGTTTCTTCCATAATCAGCCCCCAGTGGGGGTCCGGGCTTTGCGGTTACACCCATCTCCGATCTCCCATCGGCAATCTCCAATCCCGATCCGATCTAAGGACCCTGGACCGCGCGGAAAAAGCCTCCAGGCAGATTATTCATTGGAAAAGAATATTCCAGGGCATTTCCGAAGGTAATACTGGCGGCATTAGTCGTGGCAATCCTGGACCAGACGACCGTGTTCGTCGAGGTCAGCAGGGAAATCGTGCCGTCAATGGGCAGATTGGTGATGGACAGGTTGAAGGACCCAGCCGTCGTGTTCAAGGGAGTCAACGCGCACAGCGGTTCAAGATAGGCGTTGTCGTAGCTATTGAGATAATTGGCACCGCCGCTCCACCACCAGCCGGTCACCTGGAGATTGACGAAGTTGTAGTAAGGAAGCATGTGCTGGTCGCCGACATCCATGGCACAGAAGAAATTTGCGTCGGGCGCAAAACAAAAATCCCACGGATAAACACCGGTGGGATCGGCCCGGTTGCCTTCGCAGGCATCGGTTATGACCCAGCCGGTATTCGGAAAATAAGACTCCGTCCTGACGTGCCAATTGTTGTAGTTTTGCCACGTATCGCATTGCCAAAAACCGCCGATGCGCCGGGCGGGAATTCCCGCGCAACGCAGCGCGGCGGTCAACAGCGACGCAAATCCGCCACAATCCGCCTCGCCGGCCTGCAACGAATTCGTGGCGTCCGTATAAGGCGGCGGTTCCAGATAGACCAGGCTTCGCTCCACTGCCAGTTGCAGAGCGCGGGCTGTGTCATACGGCGTCATGGTGGTTTTATAATTTGCCGGGAGGTAGAGGCTGACAAAGTTGGAGATGGCCGGGCTGGTGGATTGGCAAATCTGGTCCGGCGCGAGCCATTGGGTGATGTTGGTTGGGAGGGCGCTCATCTGTGCCCACGTATTGGTCCGCAGAAGGGCGGGGTTCACCCTCATGCGGCTCACTTGCGCAACAAAACTGACGCCGGGTTGGAATAGCGCCGCAGGAGCATTTGTCCAGTTTGCGGAAAAAACCGGGACTCCGTATGGAGGCGTGACAATGTTGGCCGCGTTTGTCGGCCCGGTCAGCGATAGTATTTGCTGCGCTCCATGAGACGTGGGTGATCCGAAAATGACGTGCAAAAAGGGTATCGTGCCGCTGCCGGGCTGGAAACTGTAGCTCGCTTGTTCAATTCCGGCCATGATGACAGGATCATAAAGCTCGAGCGGCACGGACGGCGGCGTGGGGGTATAAGTCCCGCTGACGGTCATCTGCGCCAGGTTCGTGCTTCCGCTCACGCCATCCGGATCCAGGGTAATGCTCCAGGGCAACGGACCATCCAAATTTACCCACCAATCAAAATAATCCCACCAGTCGCTACCAGTCGTGATGCCTGACTGGTAAGAGGTGTACCAGACAACATTGCCAAGAGTAAATTTAATGCGAAATGGCTGCGGGGTTCCCGTGACGCTGAAGTCCGCGCGTACTCCATAAAGATCACCGACATTTGGGATGCCGTATGAGCCATTACCGAGGCAGGGTCCCGAGTTGATGATTTGCATGGAACACGCGCCGCCGGAAATTTCCGCGGTCGCTGCGGTCACGGTAACGTCGTCTACAAAAAAATTTGAATCAATCGGGTTGTAACTTTGCAAAACCAGCGCCACCGAACCAATCTGAGTACTGGAACTGGGGTTGAACGGCATCGAGCCCATTGAATTGCCGTCCATATAGAAAGTCACCTGGCGCGTGGAGAAATTGAGGTCGGCGCGAAGAATGTGAAATCCATTGGTGCCGCTGTTCGTGGCGGTCACCACCTGGTTCGGGCTGTTAAAATTCTGGCCAAAAACAACGCCATTTTTATCAATCCCGATCGTTTCGTAGGGGGTGCCATTCTGGTCATTCAATACCAGGAATCCAAACAGCCAGTTTGCTGCGCCTGCTGTCGGCCCCAAATTCATGCGCGCTTCAGCGCGGACGCTGATGATTGGCGTTCCCTCCGACACGGGATCATAGTTCGAAAGCGGCTGGATGAATTCGCTGTTGTAGAAGTTAGGGCCCCCTGCCTGGACATAAGGACCGAAGAGCTCGACCATCAGCCCGGCGGGACAGGTTACGACCTGGGCGGCATTGCCGGAATAAGCCTCTGCGTTTTCCCATCCATCCTGGCCAACCAGCGCCGCATTCGAAAAAGTCGGAAAACAAAACCCCGAATCATAAAGAGTTGTCGCGCCGGCCAGAGCGCGGCTGCCGGACAATCCCATGAACACCGCCAATAACAGGATCAGGGCGACACCACACCTGTTGAACCCGGATTTCCGATTAGATTTAGAGTTCATAACGCAGACGGACTGCCCTTCATGGATTGACCGAATTGTTGCGGTTAGCCTTTATGATTCTCCTCCGGCGGCGCGGATTGTCAAGCGCGCGGATTCCGGCGCCTCGGGAGGGTGAAAAAGAGTTTTTCGGGCAGTAATGTTCTCGCCATTCATGGTGAGCCTTCCTTCTCTTTCCGTATTCATCTTCCTGCGTTCCTCATTAAAAATCTCTGTGATCTTTGCGTTCTTTCCGGTTACTCCCATTTCCGCGAGGAGTTTTCCTCCTCCTCCTTGTCGTCGTCCTCGATTTTGGCTTCAATTTGACGATTTGGTTGCCGCAACGGCCGCGCTGCGTTGCGGTTACTCCCATTTCCCACCTGCGTTCATCTGCGGAGTCATCAACATCCGAATCCCGAAAGTGTTTGATCCTGTTTTTCCACCGGATCGGGGGAATTTGAAATTCACACTCGGTATCTTGCCATTCCGGCGCGCTTCCGGGTAAATTTCGAGGTGTTCGACTCCGCCGAATTTATCCGCCAGCACAAGGGAAAGTGCAACTTGTCGGCGGAGCCCTGAATAAAATGACTAATGCAAAACAGGCCCGTGCGCGGCCGGCGGCGGCCAAGGAACGACAGGCATCGTTGTTCGATGCGCCGCCATCCTGGTTCAACCTCCGCGTGACGTTCAACCAGGTCAACGACTGCGCGGAATTTGTCTGGAGCCGTTCTGATTCCAACACAGTCGTTGCCACCGGACGGACTCGTTGTCCCGGCCCCAGCCAATTGAGTTGGGAATTGGAACATAACGGCCAGGGTGAGCCGGCGCTCACCACACACAGGCGCGACTCGATTCGCGCGATGCTGGAACGCTGGCTCAAGAATTTTCCAACGCGCGCGGAAAATTTCACTGCGTTTTGGCTTCGGCCCCAAGTCGGAACGGATGAATTTCTGTGCGATCAAGAACCGCCGTTCGGCCAGGATGAATCCATTTCGCGTTGGTTGGAGGACCAGATCGTTGTCATGGCCCGCGCGCTGGGAATGCAATTTCCCGGGTTCGATGAAGACTGGGATGAGCCGCCATTACCGCCGGCCATCGAACGCTATCGGCAAGAACGGCTGCGCCAGGAACGAAAGCGTCAGGAAATTAAATTGCGGGGACAGCAAATCCGCGCGCGTCTGGCCGAGCGCCGGCGGCAACAGGAATTGCGCCGGGCCAAAGCGCAAAAACTGGCAGAAGCCAAAACCAACGCCCAATCCAATTTCAAATCCGAAATCTCAAATTTGAAATCCGGCGTGGCCGCCGCCCGCCAAGTCCCGGCGATTTCCGTGCGGTTTGACCTGCCCCCGCTGGCATTTCAGGAAACGGCGTTTCCCCTGCCGGATTTGCGTGGATTTTTTTTGCGCGAACGCGCCGCGCTCTGGTGGGTTTCCAACCAATCCGACGACTTGCTGTGCCTGCCGCATTGCCGTATTGAGCGGCTGGAATATCAAACCCGCGCCGCGTTGCGCGTGCTCGGTCCATTGCGCGGACGCGCGCTGCTTTCCGACGAAGTCGGCTTGGGCAAAACCATCGAGGCCGGCCTGGTCATCAAGGAACTGCTGACGCGCGGCATGGTGAAAAAATTTCTCGTGCTCACCGTGCTCTCGCCGGTGGACCAGTGGGAAGAGGAGTTGAGCGACAAATTCAGTCTGACGACCGTCACCACCAATCAGCCCGGCGCCCGCGGCGAGCCGCAAAAATTCTGGCGCGAAAACGCGGGCGTTATCGCCAGCCTTCACACACTGAAACAACCGGCGCAACTCGAAATCGCGCGGCAGGTGCCGTGGGACGTTTTGGTGGTGGACGAGGCGCATTATCTGCGCAACCGCGAGTCGCAGGCATGGCAGGCCGTGAACGCGCTGCCGCGCCAATTCCTGTTGTTGCTCACCGCCACGCCCGTGCAGAACTCGCTCGAAGAACTTTACAATCTCGTCACATTGCTCCAGCCCGGACAATTGCCCGCGCCGAAAGAGTTCCGCGCCCGTTTTCTCGATCCGAAACGCCCGCGCCAGCCGCGCGAGCCGGAGGAATTGCGCCGGCTGCTGGGACAAGTGATGATTCGCAACACGCGCGCCAACGCCGGCTTGAAACTGCCGCCGCGCCGCGCGGAAACGGTGTTGTTCGAGCCGGATGCGGCGGAACGCGCGTTCTGGCGGGATTGGGAAACGGAATTACGCCAGCGTTTGACCATGCTGAACGCCAGCCAGTCTTCGCTCTGGGGACGATTACTGTTGCAAACCGCCGGCAGCAGCCCGGCGGCATGGCGGGCCGCGTTGGAAAAATTTCCGGACGGCGGCGCGGCGCAACGGTGGCGCGAAACCGCGCTTCTCGAAACGAGTTGGCGGCGCAAATGCGAACTGATTCCACCGCTGACGCGCGTCGAAGGCGGTGCGGTGATTTTTACGCAGTTTCTGGAAACACAATCGGCATTGGCGGAATTTTTGCGCGGCGCGGGTGTGACGACGTTTCTCATCAACGGCGCGACGCCCGCGCCGGAACGCCAGCCCATCACCGAACAATTTCGCAAACACGGCGGCGCGTTGCTGCTGACCCATAGCGGCACGGAAGGACGCAATCTCCAATTTTCCCGCCAGCTTGTGAACTTTGATCTGCCATGGAACCCGATGGAAATCGAGCAACGCATCGGCCGGTTGCACCGGCTCGGCCAGCGGCATCCGGTGCATATTTACAATTTTGTCCAGGCCGGAACCTTGCAAGTGCATCTGTTGCAGTTGCTCCAGGAAAAGTTGAATTTGTTTGAACTGGTCGTCGGCGAAACCGGCTTGGTCCTCGGCGAACGCTTCAGCAGCGACGAATTTGCCGAGGAAATTTTTCAGCGCTGGCGCGGGAGCGATGGGCGCGTGGCCGAAGCGTTGGCTGGTTTGGGCGACGAGCTGGCCGCCGCGCGCGACGCCTACGGCGAGATCAAACAACTGGATGAAACCCTGTTTGCAAAGAATTATGAATCGCTGTGACCCTTTATGAAATGGACGGACCACAATCCCGGCGTTTGGCAAAATCTGGAATTTATCTGACATTCATTGATCGTTTTCTCGCATGAAACTTGAACGCGCCAAATATGAACCCGGCGAAGCGCTGGAATTTTACGAGCAAGGCTTGACCGCCCTCGGCGCGTTGTGCGAACGCACGTGGCACGACCGGCTGGAAATCGTCGCCGAGGGCCGCGCCGCCGGGCTTTGGAATTCGGATGGCTCGTTGCATCAGGTGGAATTGCATTTTGCGCCCGCCGACGCGACGGTGGCCCGCGACGCGGCCAGGGAAGTTTTTCCCGGATGCCCGCTGACGTTTCAACTGGCGGAGGCGCTGCGCCATTCGCCTTTGCCACTGGAACGTTTTGTTTTTCCAAACACCACGCCGCCACGTCCGCCGGACGCCGCTGTGGCGGAAAAACTCTGGCGCGCGCAATTTCCCGACACGACGCGCTGGGTCCTGACGGACTCCCGCCATACGGAAGGCCGCCCGCCATTCAAACCGGACTTCCACTTCAGTCTTGTGGCTTTCGCGCGGTGCGAGATTCAGGCGATGGATCAGCACTGGTCGCTGCATCGCATCGCTGTCTCGCTGCCCGACGGAGAATTGGATGACGACTTGGCGCGCGAAATCGGGTTTCATCAAGCCATTGGGGAATCCACTGCCGACATTGCATGGCCATCGCCCGATCCGACGCAATGGGGCGTGCTGCTGAAACGCGCGCTCGAACAGGAATTGAACGCCGAATTGATGGCGGTCCGCGCCCGGCAGGAACACAGTCTGCGCCGCGAGTTGGAGCGCATTGACGACTATTTTGAAAATTACGGAAAGGAGTTGAATTCGCGGTCGCTCCGCAGTTCGAGCGAAAACGCCAAATTGAAAATGGCGGATCGCCTTGCCGCCGCGAAAGCCGAGCACGCCCGTCGGCGCGCGGACCAGGAAAAGAGGCACGAAATGCTCATTCAGCCGCACGTGGATGGTTTGTTGCTGGTTGCCGAAGCGGCTTGGCGCGCTTCCCTACAACTCGCGCGCCCGCACGATTTGCAAGCGGTGGAAGCGCTGTTCATTCCGCGTTCGCGGCGGTGGCTGTCTTCAATGTGAAAAATTCTTCGTGCGCGAAATCCTAACCAGCAAAACCCCGGACGGCACGACAAAATAGCGGCGTTGCTCGCTTCGCGTGATGCCGGAAGATGAGTTTTGATTTTCCGTGCCTGACCTGCTGACATTCGTGCTGGTGAAGAAGCTTGTATCAAAAAATTAAATTTATGTTTGCGGCCACCTTGAACAAAGTGTGATTTATGCTTGCCGACGAGGGGAAATGGATGTAAAGCCTGGACGTTGACCTCGGAAGTCCTTCCTCGGCCGCTTGCGGCTGATAGGAGCCGGGGTTTCTTTTTCGCCGCAATCAGAAAACTTCCAATACCAGGCTCCGAACCCTGATGGCCTCAGCGTCTCCGCATCGAGATCCTCCCAGTCGCCGCGACTGCGGCCTAAACGTCAATTTCGCCAGAGAGGAATCTTGAGATAGATGCGCCGGTGATGGCTGACAGCGTATGCGGTGCGGCCCAAACGTTGCGCGATTTCAGCGTCCGGCGCAGTGCCCACTAGAGCTTCTTCTTCGGGCGTCCACTTGGGACGACGACCTGCATACGGTGCAATGCCCAGCCGTTTGCGTCGCGCGGCCACGTTGGTGGGATGGCGGCCCAGTTTTTTCGCAATCGAATGGTCAGTGGCAGCGCCCAACAAGGCGTCTTCGGTCGGCATCCAGCGCCGAAGTTGCGCTGCAAATTTCATAATGCCCGCCTTGACACGGGTGACGGTGACGGAGTTCACCGGATGGCCGGTGCGCCGGGCCACTTCGGCATCCGGCATTTTGCCGAGCAGTGACTTTTCGTCGTCCGTCCACGGTTTCCATACGGGATTGGCGGGCGGCAAACCGAGTTGGTGTCGTTTCAGGCAGATGGCTGCCCGTGTGCGCTGAAGTCGTCGGGCGAGGTCCTTGTCAGGCATGGTGCCGACGATTTTTTCTTCGGCGCGGGTCCAGGGGCACGATCTTGGAACGGGGCGAAAGGGAGGGATACCTATTTCTTCGCGTCGCCGGCGTACATCTTTTCGGTCGCGGTTTAGGCGAATGGCGAGGCTGTTGTCCGAAAATCTTCCGAGCAATCGGATTTCCTGCGACGCCCAAGGGCGCGGCATTCGGTGCAAAGGAGCAAAGATCGGAATGCCCAGGCGCGTGCGGCGGGTCTTGATGGAGAGGACGGAACGGCGCAAACACCGAGCAATATTTTCGTCGCGGTCTGTGCCCAGCAGTTTATCTTCCTCTCGGGTCCATGACCGCCCGATCATGGGTCGTAGCGGGGGAATCCGTAAGGCGATTCGCTGTTGGCGAACGCTGCCTTTTCCCCGCCGCAATCGCCGGGACAATTCGGCGTCGTTATAGCGGCCCAGCAACCTAATTTCGCGGGCCGTCCAACGGCGAGGGGCGGTCGCCAGTTTGATTCGCCGCCGTTCGCGCTCGGCTACGACTTCCTGGATGGTGCGGCCCAAACGCCGGGCGAGGACGGAATCCGGTTTTTTGCCGAGTTGTTTGATTTCGGCAATCGCCCACGGCGCGCGGCGGCGTCTTTTAAGCCTGCCGCGTCTGGCTTTTATAAGCACATTTTTCAAAAATCAAAGGTTTCCAAAGGTGAAACAACCGTTCTTCTTCCGCCGTCCAGCGACGGTGCTTTGGCAGTGCTGTGCCATTGATACGGTTCATGTTCGGGGCGTTTTGGCCGGCTGAATTTTTATATCTAATTTGACGAGCGGGCACTAGCCAGAAATGGACATACAGTTGGTTTGGTTTCGCAGAATGACATGATCTGTTTTGGCAATTATTCAAGCACGCTTCGGTCGGACATTGGCGGCGGAAAGCGGCAGTCGGTCGGCGAAACGGCATGAGTGAAGCCGTGCGCCGGAGCGCCGCTGCCAATGACAGACGGAAGCGAACGCGGGCTGCGTTTTCCAACGTCCGTCTGCGACGAGCGCGCGTTACACGGCTGTGAACGCGCGTTGGTCGCGGCGGGGACTTCTTTTGCTTTGTAGAATAGCCGGTTTGGTTACGCTGGGGCCGCTGGTGATAATTTTAACGCTGCCTGTGCCAATTAACGTCACTGGCCTGCTTTGTAGTCGCTCTCCGGGTCGCCGCGACGGGCGACACCTGCGCCGTTCGCGCTAAAGATTTTTTGAATCAGTGATGTGCGGTCCGCGTGGCCGGCGGTATGCGTCACTGGTTGGGGACGAGGTTGCGGTCAGGACAATCGAGATTGAGGGTGAGAAGCAATGTTAAAACAGTTTCTCACGTTCACAAATCATCAAATAAATTACGAAATCACAATCCAAATCCGCCTGGAATCTAAACTTTTCAGCAGGCGTTAGCTGCGCTGGTTCCCCCAAAATATCGAGGAGTTTCCGGATCCCGCGTAAAATTTGTTTGGTCACTTTTTATTTCAAACGGATTGACTTCAGAGCCGTCTGACGTTAGCGTCAGACAATATGAAATCAATCACGCTGCGCACTTTGGTCCGCGAGCCGTTGAAGGTCAAACGCATGACTCGCGCCGGCCGGTCGGTTACCGTAACCGACAATGGCGACCCGCTCTGGGTGATTCAGCCGGCGGATGCGAAAGAACCGGCCGGCGCCGAGAGTGGTCGCCGGAAAGCGATCGACGAAATTCTTGATGAAGTGTTGCGCGAAAAGCCCGCGCGTGTCAGCGCCGCCAAATTGCTCGAAGCGTCGCGGCGATGAGGTCCTACGCTGACAGCAGTTTTATTCTCCGATTGATAACCGGTGAGGCCGACTCGCCGCAAGTCATTGCCGAGTATCGGCGGCTCGGCACGCCGAGGCTTTATTACCTGCCGCTCCATGCTTTGGAGGTTCGGAACGCGATTCTCCAGCGGGCATTTCACCAACGCCGATCAGCGGCTGCAGGCGAACGTGCTGGAATTGCCCGCGAGCGCGACGTGGCGCTCGCGCGGTTGGAACGCTTGTTGGCCCGGCGGGCCTTGCTGGACGTGGCTCTGGATCCGGATGCCGTTGTCGCCCGTGCCATCAGGCTTTCTGCCGCACACACCGAACGGATTGGGGCACGGGCTATTGACCTGCTGCACGTGGCCGGAGCGCTATTGCTTGAAAGCGAGCAGTTCTTAACCGCCGACGATCGGCAGTCGCACCTTGCCAGAGCCGAAGGAATGAAGGTCGGGATGGTCGTTTGAAGCCTGTCTCGGTCATTGCTGGCAGCCTATAGGGCTGGCGCCTTTGTAGAAAACCGAACAAAACCGTATTCCTCTTCCTGCCTTCCTCATTAAAAATCTCTGTGATCTTTGCGTTCTCTTAAGAAACTCATTTTGCAAGTTGTTCATTTTGAGCGGCATATCAAAAACAGGCCATATGGTAAAATCGCGACAGCAATACTGAGAGTTTCTTCCATAATCAGCCCCCAGTGGGGGTCCGGGCTTTGCGGTTACACCCATTTCCGCGAGGATTTTTCCTCCTCGTCCTCGTCGTCGTCCTCGTCCTTGATTTTGGGCTTCAATTTGATGATTTGGTTGCCGCAACGGCCGCGCGTTCTCTTGCGGTTACACCCGTTTCCCATCTGCGAAATCTGCGAATCAACCTCCGTGTCCTGTGCTTCTGCGGTGAAATTGCCCTCCCAAAATTCTTGCCCTTTTGCTCCATTATGTCAGAATGACCTTTCGGTTTTTGCCTCGGTAGCTCAATTGGTAGAGCAGTTGACTCTTAATCGAAAAAGGCTGTTTTTGCTATCTTTGGCTATTTATCCAAATCGTTGATTCGCTCAATAGGCAAAAGCATTTTCTCGCTTTGACCTTTTGCTATGAGAACCCATCTTTTGCTCTAAAAATTGCGCCGGGGATACAAAGCGGGATACAAAGGAGAAAAAGGATCAAAGCTCCTCCACCGCGCCTGCGAATCAAACCCGCATACCGTGGCTCTGGCTGTGGGCCTGAGCGTAGGTTTCGGTGATGGCATTTGCCATTTTATATTCAAATGACTCAGCCACAATATTCATGTCCTGGCCGGGATATTTCTTTGTGAGATGCTCGCCTATTTTTGCACTCACATCACCCTTCCACAATCGCAGGACTTGCCGCTGGTCGCCCATGAACGCCTTTAGAACCTCCCGGACGTTATGGCCGCTGTTCAAGACCTCCTTCATTTCCTTTCCAGATTTCAAGGGCAACGTTTCGACAATGGCAAATTCGATTTCGCCAGCAACGCGACGATGACAAACTGAACTGATTTTCGATAAATCCAAGTCGTGCCGCCATTCCGTCCCATCGTTGGTTTGAATGACTTTATTCTGGTCGCGGGAAAGCAAAGCCGATTTGAATGCTTCATTGGCTATCGCGGTCAGATTGCGTTCAATATCCTGAACCGCATCGCAACTCATCTTGAATTGGCTCAAATGCTCCGCAAAGGCCGTTTTCACGTCAACGGCGGCTTGTTCCTGCTGCATGGTGGGCTTTTCGTCGTAGTTCATAATGCACCTCATTCGGATTTCAAAAGTTTAAACAGTTCATCGCGGGGAATAAGGAACTTGCCGCGCAAAACCCGGCACGCTTTCAGTTTTCCGCGCTGAATGAGCCGGTAAATGCTGTGGTAGTTGACGCCAAGCATTTGGGCAGCTTCTTCGATTGAATAGGCCAACCGCTCAACGGACGGCGGGGTGGCGGTCTGTGTTGTTTCATTATCTTTTACCATACGTCCTCTCTTGGTTGTTCGTTGCAAATTTAGGCAGAATAAAATTGTCGTTGGCGTGAATGACTTCTTTAACACGGCGGCTCCAATCAATTTCGGAAAGGAATTGCATCGGCTGGATGCCAAGCGCGGCGGTGATATAACAAATCTGCTTCAGATCAATCCGCAGGGAGCCGTCTTCGATTTTGGAAACGGTGCTGCGGGTGGCATCATGCCACCCCGTGAACTGCAACTTCTCGGCAAACTGGTCCTGCGTCCAACCCTTCTGGTTGCGCTTCCTGGCGATGAGCCGGTGTATGAAATTGCGCTGCTTCACTGCCTCAAAGGTTCCATGCTTTCAATCGCAAAATGTTCATAAAACCGCACAAAATGGCGTATCCGCTCATGGTTCAAATTCCCACAAGATTTCTGCTGCCATGTCCCAGAACTGGGACAAAATCGCTCCTGCTCAAATTTGCCTTTGGTTCCGGTAATTGCTGCCCGAATTCGGGCAAACGTTCCGCTCCCTTGGGCGTTGCTTGCAACCGCAGTCAGAATGACTTTGCGGACGCATTGTCTCATTTGTCTTGGTCTTGTTTGTTTCATAGTGAAACAATCTTTGGACTCCATTTTAACTGGTTCCAAAGGGACAGGTTGTAATGAATTCATTACAATCTGTCCGTTTCGCCACTTTTCTAATCTGGCCATATATAGCAGGCCCGACGGCGAAACTTGTTCGGTAAACGGACAACTTTTTTCAAACTGTATTTTCACCGGACCGTATTTATCAAAAAACTGCCATGCAGGTTGTGGCGTTTTCCCCACAACTTTCGGGATTTCAAAAACCGCCTTCCCAAAAGCATGACAGAGCCATGCAAAGGGAAGTGGGGGTCATCAAACTGGCTTCAAACAAGCGTCAGTTCTCGCCAATAAGCCTCATTTGAGGGAAAAAGCAGGCAATGGCCTGATTACTGGAAATTTAGGGCATCATCGCACCGGCTTTCACCGGCCTAGCCAAGATACGAAAAGTATGGAGAATCAAGGCATTGCCTTGTCTTAAAAGAACCAATAGCACAAGCGGAACGAAACGCAAGTCCGGCACCAAAAAATCTTGCAGGACGACAAAGTGATTGCGTGGGGGTCGTTACTTGGGGCACGCGATCACGGTGCGCCGCGCGGCGCTAGAGCGCAAAGGCAAACTGACAAGGCCAGAGCACGCCCGATTACAACCGGCGGGAGAAAGATTTTTAAGCCAGCATCCGATTGCAAAAAGAACGCCACCCTAAAAGTAAAGGCTGTTTTTACGAGTTTTCGATTTCCCAAAACATCACCTGCTTAGACCACGTTTCAGCGAGCCATCAATCTTGAAATATACAAGGTTAGCTTCTCCTGAAAATCTTTAATCAAATGACGCAACCGGAATGTCTTTTGAAACAAGATCAAAAGAAAGCTCGCCAAATCCCCAATTTGGAATTACAAAAATAAATCCACCTTTGTTATCATGGTATATTTCAGTTCCAATGGCTTGAACACATTCAATCTCGTACGATTCGCCTTCGCCCAAAAAAAGCAACAGCAAACCATCTTTGAATTTTACGCTTTTGCTTTGCTGTGCGAGACGCTGGCCAAAAAGTAATTCTTGAACTTCGTCTCCGACAATAAAGGAGAATCCAACAAGTTGTTTGTTGTGGTTTCGCAAACAATCAACGTCACCCAAAGAAAAATTCATTGGAACGAACCGGCGACCTTCAAAAGTAAAAGCCTTTGGAAATTCTTCAATTTTCATGGCTTTTGCAACGCCGCCCTTAAACCATAGAACCATGTTGTTCAAAGTTTAATTTAGGAAAAAATTTCTACTAGACGTGAATCGCCTGATTTTTTGGCATAGTCAGCCGGTGTAAATCCCCATTCATTAACGAAGTCTTTTGATGCTCCATGCTCAAGCAACAATTTGACCATATCATAATTTCCCGATTTAACGGCATGATGAAGCGGTGTGAAATCGTATTCTCCGGGAAGGTTGGGATTTGCACCGGCTTCCAAGAGGATTCTTACCTCATTGATACCCCAACCGACTGCAGTATGCAGCGGTGTATCTCCAAGTATTCCCCTAGCATTTATTTCATTCACTTTGACGCCAAGCATATCAAGGCTATTCTCCTGAATTTTATTTAATAGGTCGGACACCTTTGGAGCTAATCCACCTTTAGGCCACAAAGAAAAGGCTTCTTTCAGTTTTGCATCGTTTAATCGCTGAACAAAATCATTTGGACTTAAATCAGAGTCATTTTTACGATCTTTGGACGCGGCATACGAAAGTAGTAACTGGACAATATGATAATTTTTATCCTCAACGGCTATGTGAAGTGGCGTATTTCCGTTTTGTCCTGAGGCATTCGGATTTGCACCTGCCTGTAAAAGAATCTTTGCTGCTTCTAAATCCTTTAAAAGAACAGCAACATGTAAAGGAGTATTATCATCTAAGCCTCGGTCGTGAAGGCTTTTCGGCTTCTTTCCTTGGAAAAAATGTGAATCTGCCAATTTCTCAAAAGTGGCTTGCAATGGTATTTCTTGCGGCATAAAGAATGTCAATATTATGAATTAGGCGAACAATATCTGGCTATCTTTCTTTCAAGATCATTAATTTCGTTCTCGAGTTGCTGCATTTGATCATTATGCCCCTTATCGTAGTTGCCATTATAGTATTTGTTTGCAAAATCGTGCCGCAATTTCTTACAGTCTTTTGCCTTTTGCAATTTCCATTTCCAAAGATCACAGAGGGATAAACCCGGAGGCGGCGTTTCCTTGCAACGGTTTTTGTATTTCTCATAATCTTTATCCTTTTGGTCGTAATATGCTTGCACATGTGCATCCTGAGCATACAAATTGGCAACTTGATCTGCTTGATAAGCGTCATAAGTGAGAAGCGCGGCATCAGCCAAAGCACCGACAACAACTGCTGAGAGTACGCCCACGCTCACCCCTCCTGCCGCTGCCGCGCCTTCGCCGACAGCGGGACCCACAGCGGGCGCAACAGCCGGGGGCGGTGCAACTGGAGCGGGTGCAAATAATCCGAGCGGATCAATGAGATTGGCCGGGCTGTTCTGAGTATAGGCATAAAGGTTTAGCCCGCCGCTTTCCTGAATCGGGTCTTGATTCATCCACCGTTGAAAATTCGGTTCGTATGCGCGGAACGGATAAAATGCAAGCCCGTCATGCTGCGGCATCGAAGAAAATTGCATAGTGTTAGCTGTGGCCATTGACCCCCATTGGCCGACAAGTTTTCCAAAAGGGCCATAGAGGTAGCGGGCAACAATATCCTCGTTGCCATCCATCAATGCCGTGATATTGCCATTGGCGTCTGCGTGATAAAAGGTCGAGCCGTTGGTGTCCGTTCGTGCCAAAAGTCCACCGATGCCGCCAGCCCCTAAAAGAGACTCACTTAAATCAGCGCCGCGAGTATAAGTTACAAGGACATTATTGTTTGCATCCCGTTCTTGAAGCACGACATTGCCATCGTAAATATAGTGCGTTTCGTTTGTCTTTGTCCAACCGCTGCCGTTCCAAGCATAGTCACGGGCAATTCTGCGGCGATTTAAGCCATCATACACAAAATCAGATCGCCACTGACCGGCGACGGTGATACTCGTCAACTGATTTTCAGAATCGTAGCCAAACGCTCGTGTTCCATCGTTTGTAAGATTCCCATCGTTGTCGAAAGCCAAATTCACACTCTGGGGCAAATTTATGGCAAGCGTGGCGTTTGTCGGGACCCCGTAAGCGTTTGTGGCGGCAATCGTGAATGTGTTCGCGCCATTTGCCAGCGAAAGATTCGTGGCCGCGAAAGTGAAATCCCCATAGGACTGCGCGTTTTCTCCATTGACGGTTACGTTCGTGGCTGGTGCGGGCAAAGCTCCGCTCAAGGTGAATGCCCCCAAGCGCGAAACATTCGTCAATTCGTTCGCTCCATCCACCGTGAATGTCTGCCCAAGCGCCCCATTGGTGCGGAAATGAAGATTGTCAGCGGCATCGAAGCCGAAAGACAATTGCTCATTCAAGCGGGCAATTCCGTTGGTCTCCTTCGCAGTCCAGCTTGTCAACTGCCCGATTTGATCATAACCAACTCTGACGCTGGAACTGGTCAATCCTAAATTCCGCAGGACATTTGTTCGCAAACCGAAAGAATCGAGGCCGTAAGCATAGCCGTCCAAAGTGTGTCCCCAATGATTTGTGAAAATCGTCTGTGTCAGCCGCGCAAGCGTGTCATAGCTGTTTCCTATGCCCGCGCCATTTGGAAGGCTGATTCCCGAAACCAAAGAAGATGCCGGTTGAAAATTGTAGCTGTAATTGAATGTGCCAGCCGGAGAAACCACACTGGTCATCCGCCATGCTGAATCATAGTTATTTGTTTGTGACCAGGAACCGTTTGGCTCAATCAAATTTAGTGCCGTTCGCAAACCCTGGGAATAAGTGTAAGCAACGGTATCGTCCGGCCACGGCCCTGTCTCGCTCGCCAATTGGCCGATTGCAGTATAGGAAAAGGAATTTGTTCCCACTGCGTCAACCATGTTGGTCAACCGATTCAAGGCATCATAGGAATAAAAATTCGTTAATTGCGGATACGCAATGGAGAGCAGATTGCCCACGTTGTCATACGAATAAGCGGTATTGCCTTTTTCAGGAGTCCAGCGATTTGTCAGCCAACCATTGAGGTTGTAAGCAAGCCGCATGGCGTTGCGGTGCATTCCGTCCACCTTATTCGTAAGCCAACCGAAGCTGTTATATTGCCAAAGCGTTGAGAGTCCCAACCCATTCGTCATGGCGACAACGTCATCTGCGGGATCGTAGCCATATCGCGTCACTTCCAGATTCGCATTTGTCGCAGCCACAATTCGCATGGCTGCATCCCTCCCATACGATGTCACCTGCTGGTCACGGTTCGTATAAAACGCTAAACCTTGCGGTGAATATCCGTACCCTTCGCTCACGTTATCTGGCCAAGTGGTCGTGAGGACACGGTCAAGGCCGTCGAATGTATTCGAAATAGTGACGCCGTTTGCATCCGTTTCCGTTGCCTCACGGTCGCGAATATCGAAACTCTTCCTTTGAATTGCGCCAAACGAATTACTGACGGCCGTAATTAGACCCTGATTGTCGTAAGCCAACTGCAATGAATGGTTCAAGCCATCGGCCAGGCTTATTGGCCTCTCCGCAGAATCGTATCTATAATTCAACTCCGTTCCATCCGCTAAATCTACATTAGTCAGGTGACCCTGATAATCATAATTGAGGGTGGTGACATTGGTTAAAGCATCAATAATTCCAATCAAAGCCCCGCACGTGCAATAATCATATGTGGTGACCGCATTGTTTGCATTGGTGACTTCAATCAAACGGCGGTCGCCATCGTAACCGTACGTTGTCCAGTTCCCAAGCCTGTCACGGACTCCGACCAAATCCAAATTGTTATACCGATTGGAAATATAAGAACCGTCCGGGAAAGAAATGCTTGTCTGGCGAAGCAAAGCATCCCAAGAGATGCCAAAAGCCAATCCAAGCTCATTTGTGAATGTGTTTGGCAATCCATTGGTTGTATAGCTAACACTATTCGTCTTGCCTATTTGCAGGTCAATTGTCTGCACTAAAAAACCGTTCAAGTTGTATATATTTGTCGTTGTCAGACCGGCGACAGAAGTATAGCTGGTCACTTTATTCCCGCCCGAATAACTGTAGGCTGATAATGTCCCATAGTAATTATTCGTGTAGAAAGCTCCGTTAATCACAGTTCCATGAAGCAGATCGCAATAGGGCACATACGTGCTTTGCGATGTATAAGCAGTTGTGGCCACTTGTTGAACGCCGTTGGTGGTGTAGTCGGGTAATACCCGAGATGAAGTCATCATTGTTCCGTTCGTGCCTACCGGAGTGCCCCCGGCACCCTCGCCAGCGCCATAGTAAAAAATATTTGTCCACGACACAGTATCAAAACCACCATAGGACCAAATAGGATTGCCGTCTGCGGCAATGACTTTGGTCAATAAATTCGGAATCGTGTAGTACGTGGTGTAAAGATAGGTGATCCCACTGCCATACGATTGGCCATACGAATAAGCGTAAGTGTTGTTGGCAAAAATAAATTGATTTGTGCGCGTTCCCACTCCACCGTTTGGCAGCGTGTAGGTTGAAATCCAATTTGTGACATTTCCAAAATAATCATAAAGCAAGTAGTCATAATGCGTTGAACCGTCTGGTAATTGGTATGCTTTAACAGACGGCAAGTCATAGGTTCCGGCTTGGTCATTGTAGGTTTTACCCTGATAATCGTAAAATGTCGTCAAGCCTGGGTTCACGCCATCCGGCGATGGGTCGCGCTCGACTGAAATATACTCGGTCACATAAAGTTCATTAGTGTCTTGCAGCCAATGTTGCATTCGCGCAAGCAGATAGTCATTGTCCGTAAAATTGGTCATATTTTGGGTGGAAAGGTGCTCATATTGCATTGGCCCCCAATAGAAACTGTTGCGAAACCAGACGGCGCTGTTTGTTCCTGCGTTCGAGCCTGCACCAGTGTCCAGCGTTCCCAATGGCGTATTCGTTGGCACACCGCTCGTAAAGCTACTGGACGGCATGACCATTTCCGCGTCATAACGATACATATACAGATTTGTTCCGCTCGTGGGGTCAACAATAAGGGCAGAACGGTCAATCAATCCATTGTCATCGCCTCCGGCATTGCCTAAAGTGCCTCCGTCGTATGAAATTCCATTGTCCACAAGAGAAAAAGTGGTCGTTCCATACGGTGTTTTCAGGGTGGTTGGATAATTGTTTGTGTCATAGGTAATGCTGGACGACAAGCCCTGTGCATCGGTGATATTGGTGAGATTCCCGTTAGTATCGTATTTGAAATTGGCGGCAAGGCCGTAAGGATTGGTGATATTCGTAAGCAATCCAGAGGCAGTGTATGTGAGATAATTGGTCCTGCCATCAGGGTCAATGACAAATCCCAAAACGGTGGTGGATTGGTTGAACGTAGCATATTGAAACCAAGTCGTGTCGCCATTGGCGTCAATATGGCGAACCAGATTGCCTGAAGATTGCGGATAATCACCGCTAATCGTGGGTCCGGCTATGTCAATCTGATAAATATCTTGCGAGCCATCATCATGGACCAGCCGCAGGCCGTAGCTGCCATCGTCAGAGCCAGTTTCGCTAACATAATTCGTAAGTACCGGCTGAATCATCAATCGCGTTTCTGAATCGTATCTTGGCGGGCAATAATTAAAGGCAGTTCCAACGGTTGTCGGAAAATCAACCTCTCCGCCATTGGGGAGATTGACAGTGACATCCGAATTGTAGAAAGAAGAACTGCATTCACCACCGCAGGGCGTAAGGCCGGTCATCGTGGCTGTGGATTGCCAGGAATTTCCCCAACCGCCACGTTGCTTATAGGTTACTTGAAATGTGAAAGGCTGGCAGCGTGAAGTCATATAGGATAGCGGCTGGTCTGCGAGCCAAAGATTTATATATGGTTCGCTCACCCACCAGACTGGCATTCCTTTACATGCTGAACATTGGGGAGAACTACCGAAACTCGCATGACACCCTTTATCTTTTGCGTCATTGATATTATTCGGCAAGCCCATGCCATGAATTTTTTCTGTTTCATTGCGAGCCAATTTTGTCCAACCGTCCGGCTGCAACGACGCGGGAACAAGAAACTCGCCACTGGCTTCTTCATTGATGACATCGGCAGGCATCCATTTCTGGTTTCCAAAGGTCGGGTCGCTCACCAAATACAAATCATCCTGTTTTTGAAGAATGGCTGCATAGTGATTCTGTCGCCAGTGAACAACCGATGGCACGATCAAGTCCTGCCCTGCCGTCCGGCGCACGGCTACTAAGTTCAATCCATATTTTTTGGATATATCCATCAGGTTCGCCATGCTGAAACCGTTCTTCGGCGAGGGAATTTGGACTAGATTTTCTAAAGCGCGATTGGTCGGCTCCAATTCTTCTCCCATTGATTTGAGCGCGAACGTTCCGCAGCGGTAGGCAATCCCCGGATGGTCTCGCATCAAATAATAGGAATCTTTTGCGCCTTGAAACATATCCCGGTCGCGCGAATTGACGAAATACCAGTTGTCGCCAATGGCTATAAGCTCTTTTAGCTTTTCGAGACGGCCCAAACTGGAGAGCAAATCCGTCCAGTTCGCCAGCACCGTTCCACTCAAACGCTGCCCATCCGGGTCGGTGTCTTTTGTCGCCAGATTCCATGCAGCTTCATAGTTTTCCAACGCTTTCGTGGTTCGTCCGGTGCGGCGGCAAAAACAGGCGTAGTCATAATGTAGAGACACCGCCCAGGGCGAATTGGGATAATCGTTGAAAAACTGTTCCAGCCCGGTTCTCCACCATGCTTCATTCAAATGCGTTAAAACTTCGAGCAGTTCTTTGTTCTCCGCATCGGTTGGTTGATTTGTGCCAGTCAAAACCAATCCCTCCCGAAACGTTTTCATCTGCAAAATATGCTGCGTCAAATTGGTCTGTGCTTGTAGATGAACCAATCCCGCAAAGCAGACTGCCAGTGTTATGCTTATGGATGTTTTAATATTCATTTTGTCCTCTTGATTTTTTAGGGAATACTGCTCGTTCCATTCGGGGTGCTGACCCATATCGCAAAGCCTTCCGAGACTTGCGGGTTCGTGCCGTAGAGATATTCCTGATAATTTAAAATCCCATCCTGGTCGGGGTCTGCCGTGGCAAGACCGTTGGTTATCGTCGTCAGTCCATGCTGTGCATACCACGCATAAGGGACTCCGTAACTGTCAGATTGAGGCCCGTAGGGACTGATTTGTAAAACCAACCATTCGTAAGCGTCGGTAAGACCGCTGCCACTTGAATCCTGCGGTGTTCCCAAAATGATGAAACAGTCGGTGCTTGGCAGGTTCGTCAGCATATAAGTAGTGCATTGATAACCCTGTCCCATCCATGCCCAAGGAATGCCATTTGTTCCAAAGTGCAATACTGAATTGGCAAATACATCATACGGAACATTAGGCTCGCCCCCTTCAATCGTGAAGGTCAGGCTCATATTGTTGCTGCCAGTTCCCGATATTGTGGCACTCACATTGGTAATCCAAACGTCGTATGCGCTGCTGCCGTCAACACAACTGGAAGCGCTCCCGACCGGTAATAAATTGCCTGTCCCGGTGATGGCTTCATACGTCGGAGTGTAAGAAGGATTTGAAGGAGCGGAACTTAAAGCATCCATATAAGGGATGTTCAACGGCATGATTTCGTAATAGGTAATTTCAGAGTCGTAAATTTGCTGAACCGTATTGGAGTCGAGCGGAAAATTGTAAGTCGCCACCGTATTAAAGAGGCCGTTAGCCTGATAATTTCCACTTGCGTCTGACCCGAAATAAACCCCTCCTGAAAACACGTTTGTGTCCGGCCAAACGCTCAAACCGCCGGGGTCATTGGTTGCCAATTGGCCATCCAGATACAATGAGACGTTCGTGCTGGAATAAGTCAGGACGGCGAAATGAAAATAATTGGTCGTCCAGGAAATCGGCGCAGATAGACTGTATTCATTTCCCGATCCATCCTGCGCCAGAAAGAGGATATTTGAGCCTGATGGGTCGGTTGAAAGGCCGAAATAGCCAATGGAAGAATTCGAGGTCCACTGGCCAACGTCAATCAATTGTGCCCAATCGCCAGGACCGCCGTTGGTTGTGGTCCAGCCGGGCCCGAACCAAAAAATAATACTTCCTGGGCCATTGACCACTATATTTGTCGAGCCATTTGTCCCATAAATTCCGTAGTTCAACCAGGCTGGCACATTGGTCTCAACCATCAGTGATGAGCCGTCGCCGAGTTGACACCACGAAATATTTGTAAATGAAATTGGCGAGTTGCCATTATCATCAGTCCAATTGGTGCGGTCGGAGAAACTCCATAAATCTAACGGTGTTGGCAATGAATAACCTCCCGGTCCTGGCGGCATGACGGCGCGGGCGGACAGCGCCAGTGAAATGAAAAGTGTAATGAAAATTATTTGCCATTGGAATGGCTGGTCATGTCTTGTCCGAATCGTTGTTTTCATTTTTTACCTTTTGAAGAATGTTTTTCAATTGGTTGCCAGCGAAATTGTATGTCTTTTACGCCTACATCAAAACGAGCGCAAGAAAAATCAGTCGTTAACGACATGGCTGATTTTGCCAATTTCCTGTCTCTTAGTCGGCCATGCCGGTCAACCCGCAGCATCGCCGTCTCTTGGGTGAAACCATTCGCGCCAAACGGAAAGGAGCCAAGATTAGTCAAGAAAAGCTGGCTGAAAAGGCCGGGCTTTCGACGGTTTTCATCAGCCGTGTCGAACGTGGAAAAGAATCGCCTTCGGTGGATTCCCTTGTAAAAATTGCGAAGGCGTTGGAGATTTCGGTACATGATTTGACACGTGGCTTTTGAACTCCGTCCAACATCTGCCCGCATTCGCAGATTAACGGTGTTGGCTTTCTGATTCATTTTTATCTGGTATTAATCTTTTCCTGCCTGAAAACAAGTAACAAATTGGCGACAAATTTTTTACGCCTGTAATTGTCGCAAAAATTAGAGGGTTTGCGCAAGCGAAACAGCAATCAATCATCCGTTTAGCGGTGTAGAGACGTTTAACGGATTCTGGTTTCCTGCCATGCTGTGGCAGTATCCGATTATCGCGTTGTGCTTGGCGCAGCCATTCGTAAATATCGTAAACGACTCCATTGGTCGCTGGAGCGGCTTTCGGAAAAGGCGGACTTACATCCGAATTATCTCGGAAGGGTCGAGCGAGGCGAGGAACACGTTTCATTGATTGCCTTGCGTCGAATTGCAAAAGCCCTCGGCGTCCGCGTCCGCGATCTCGTCAGGGACATCTAAAGCGCGAGACGATTTGATGTGGGATAGCAGTCGTGGCGCAAACTCAAAAGTTTCAAATGGCTTCGTGATATAATCCACCGCGCCAACGTCAAGACCGCGTTGCTGGTCTTCCAAGCAGCAATTCCCAGATACAAAAACGATTGGCGTATCGCGCAAGCGCGGATTCTCTTTCAATTCCCGGCAGACTTCATATCCATTCGCTCCCTGCAAATTTATGTCGAGGGTTATCAAATGGAAGCTGCCGGACTGCGCCATTTGAATTGCCTTCGCTTTTGTAGCCGCAATTTCCGCTTCACAGCCAGCCAGTCCGAGCAAAAATCTCATAGTCATGGCCACGGACGGTTCATCTTCAACAATGAGGATTCTGAGTTTCGGTGAATTCAATCGGGCTGCTGCCTGCATATAACGAAATATACTTTAGCAATGTATTGCTAAAAAGCAACTTCTTTTTTGGGTTGCTTTTAGGATGTTCGCATGGGGCGAAAACCTAAAATACGCCGGAATGCCTATGGAGCCTGGTTGCATCATCTCCGCAAGGAACGGAATTTGACGCAACATGAATTGGCAAAAATGACAGGTGTGCCACAAAGGACATTGGCCTATTGGGAAAGGACCGGCAAATTGGCCGGGCGTGAAATTATTTTCAAACTGGCAAAGGCATTGGGGGTGTCTGTTAATGATCTGCTGCGGGAGAAAGAATGAAGCCTTTCACGTTTTCTAGTTGCGCCATGTCGCTGTTTTCGTATGGGTCGCCCTTCTGAAACTACATTGGCCGAGACCGTGGGGAAATTTATCACTGCCAGACCATTGCGTGAGATTCGGCGATTGCTGGGCAGGCAGGCTTATTGCCGCAAAGTCCGAAGAGGCAAAATTTTGCTTCGCTCCAACCCGTGGGAGAAATGGGAAATTGCCCTGTTGGGTAAAATGCCGGACGTGGAAGTGGCTCGGAAAACGGGGCGGAGCTACGACACCGTTCAAGTTAAACGCAGAGGGTTAGGCATTCCTAATTCCGCTGGCTTCCTGCGGGATTGGACAAAGGCCGAAGACAGACTACTTGGCACCGCATCGGATGAGTTCATCGCACGGCGATTGAGGCGTAGTGAAAATAGCGTGAAACTTCGGCGGACGCGCTTGGGTATTCCTGCTGCCAGAAACCCAAAATATCGGCGCTGGACTTCACGCGAGGATCGGCTATTAGGACGCTATTCGGATACAACAGTTGCGCGATGGTTGAAACGGACTTTGGCTTCGGTGATGCACCGGCGACATAAGCTACGCATCCCCACTAAATTCCGTCTTGGGGAGCGACGTTCATGGACACCGGAAGAATTGGCACTCCTTGGCACGATGTCCGATGAGCAATTGGCGAAACGCCTGGAGCGAACGAGACGGGCAGTGAAAGGGCAGCGAAACGCAAAAGGACTTCCGGTATTTACGCGACTTCGCCGTCAGTGGAACGCCAGCGACGACAAGTTTCTCGGCACATTGCCTGACAAGGAAATCGCTCGCAAACTTAACGTGACTGTCTCTGCGGTTACCCATCGTCGCCGAAGATTAGGCATTTCAAGACGGCGGATATTGGCAGCAAAGCGTCATAAATAAATACCGTCTGTTTTTTCTTCTGCTTCTAGATGGCACGGCTTGTTACGGCGGATGACGGGATGAAACTTTTCAACGTCCTTCATGCTGTTTTGTGTCACTGGGCCTGCTTTATAGTCGCTCCACGGGTCGCCGCGACGGGCGACACCTGCGCTTCGCGCTATTTTCCCTTCGCTGGTTCTCCGTTGACGGGCAATAGCAGTTCCTTCACCGAGTCAAGCTGCCCGTAAAAGTCACGCTGCCAGTTCACCAGCCGTTGCCGATCCATGATGTTAAACTCGGAGCTGTCCCGCGCGGTCGTGGGCGTCATCTTGGTCTTTTGCAGCCCTTCCACCAGCCATTTATACATTTTGCCGACCACAATTTCCTTCGCGCCCAAATCGTTCATGACCTTCTGGCGCACTTTGGATTTGTCGAACAATTCAAATCCCTCGCCGTGGACTTCGTTGCGGATGATGATAAAATCCGCGCCGCTGCCGATGGCCGTGGCGAGCTTTTGGATTTGATAAATGCTGTCCAGTTCGTGATTAACGGGGCAGGCAATGGTCATTCGCGCCTTGAGGTCTTCCAGGACTTTAGGCAGGGTCGTTTGCTTGAAGTAATCCAGAAAGATGCGAGTCGAGGCGGCGCGGCAGTCCACGGCCACGACATCGTTTTCTTTGAGTGCTTCAACCATTTTATCAATCTCCGTCGGCTCGCCGGCGTTGATAAATTCCGCTTCCGGGTGAAAGCGTTTGAGCGTCGAATTTTCGTCGTCGCTGTCAAAGGCGGCATGGGCAATCTGCTGGTCTTTGAGGTATTGGACAAAGTTGACGGCGAAGAAACTTTTGCCGACGCCGCCCTTGCCGTTGAGGATGAGAATGAGTCGTTTTTTCATAATGGTTGGTCTGTTTTTGGTTCATCAATAAATTCCACCTCGGCGATTTGCGGCTCGACCTTCCTGGCTGACGCCGGTCGAGGGGAAAGGGGTTTGCGGTCGGGGTTCCTGCCGCCACGTTCCTGCAAAATCTCGTGGCAGAAACGCCTAACACTGGTGTCGCTGACCTGGACGCCAAAGCGTTCACGCAGGATGGCGACAATGGTGTCGTAAGAGGCGCGGTTGCGCCGCAACTCGGCAATGAGTTCGGCATGAGGCCGCAATGCGGCATGACGCCCGGTGCGTTGCGGGCCAAACCGCGCGATCAAATCCTCGATGCTTTCATTTGGAACACTCATTGGAACATCTGTTCCGAACCATGTCGGAAACTGGTTTCCGTCAGCCCTTCGCTTTTGCGAAGGAGACCAGCGTCCTCTGTTAAATAACACGGACTCGTGAAAAACCTGCGCTCTGGATAGCGCAAGATTTTTGAAGTGATGAGCTACTGTTTTGGTGCATGTTGACCCATAAAGCTCAATACAGTTTGAAGAATGCGGAGAAATATTTCCGTGAACATTTGCGGGTGGGTGATTACTACATGGAAGGGCAGGCGGTATCGGGGCAATGGTTCGGACAGGGAGCAATGGAATTGGGATTGGCGGGCGTAACGACTGAAAAAGATTTCGTGAACCTGTGCCGGAACATCCATCCGCAGACAGAAGAACGGCTGACGCCACGGCTTAATTCCAAACGAATCAGCGTGGACGAAAACGGGGTGGCCCATGAGGTTGCCAATCGGCGGGTGTTCTATGACTTTACGCTTTCGCCGCCCAAATCGGTTTCGATTGCCGCGCTGGTGGGAGACGACAAACGGATTATTGAAGCGCATGACCAGGCTGTCCAAATAGCCATGCGCCAGCTTGAATCCTTCGCCGCTACCCGTGTCCGTAGAGGCGGTCAGGACACACAGCGGACTACTGGCAACGTGGTCGGGGCGGTGTTTCGGCATGACACGTCCAGGGCGTTAGATCCGCATCTGCATAGCCATTGCATTCTGTTTAACGCCACTAAGGACGCCGTGGAAGGCCGGTGGAAGGCGCTGGAAGCGTGCGATATGCTGTCGGCCAAAAAGTTTACCGAAATGGTTTATTACCATGAGATGACAGTGGCATTGAACCGGTTTGGCTACCGCGTCCAAAGCAATGCGCGGGGCGATTTTGAGATTGAGGGCGTCTCCAAGGAACTGATTGACCGCTTTTCCAAGCGTCACAACGAAATTGACCAAAAGACCAAAGAGCTTTTGGAACGCGAGCCGGAAATGGCCACGCGGAACATCAACGAGATTCGGGCAAACATCGCGCATAATGAACGGGCACGGAAAATCAAGGACGTGGGCCTGACACGCCTGCAATCGCTCTGGCGGGGGCAAATGTCAGGCGATGAGCAAAAGGCAGTTCGGTCACTGGCGTCCGCTCGGCAAGTGCAGGCCATGCCCGGTTCGGCGCGTGAGGCGGTGCAATGGGCGGAGAATCACCTCTTTGAACGGCGGTCGGCGGTCCCTGAGCATGAAGTCTGGCTTCACGCGCTGGAACATGCGCGGGGCCAGGCGGTATCGCTGGCGGACATTCAGGCCGTGACTCAGCAGCGGGGATATATCCGCGAAAGTCAATCCAACGGCCAGATTACCCTGCGGGAAGTCCTGGAACGGGAATTAGACATTGTCACCCTGTCACAACACCGGATGCACCAATACGAGCCGCTGGCGGTCAATTACCAGGCGAATAATGCCCGATTGGATGATGAGCAACAAAAGGCCGTGGAACACATTTTGTCCTCAAGCGATTTTGTGACGTTGTTCCGGGGTGGGGCAGGGACGGGCAAAAGTTTCACGCTGCGGGAAGTCAAAGCGGGGCTTAACAAGGCCGGGCATGTGGTGATTGCCCTTGCGCCGCAACGCCAGCAAGTGGCCGATTTGGAAAAGGATTTTTCGTATGCTGCCACGGTCAGCGCGTTCCTGACACGGCGAACCATGCCTCATGGCGCAATCATCCTGGTGGATGAGGCCGGGCAAATCGGCGGCGAGCAAATGCACGCGCTGTTGTCGCTGGTCAAAGAGCATGGCGGACGAATAATCCTTTCCGGTGACACGCGCCAGCATGGAGCGGTCGAGGCTTCGGACGCGCTGCGGGCCATTGAAAAGTATTCAGGGTTAAAGGCGGCTGAATTGACCAACATCCGCCGCCAGAATCCCAAAGCTGCCAAAACAAAAGCAGAGCGGCAATGGCTTGAACAATACAAGCTGGCGGTCAATGAAGCGCAACAGGGCAGGCTTGGCGCATCGTTTGACCGGCTGGACAAACAGGGCGCAATCGTCTCCTGCACCCTCGCCGATCAACAGCAAAAGCTAACAGTACACTTTTTGGAACTGGTAAAAGCCCGGCATGAAACGGTGGTCGTTTCGCAAAGCTGGTCGGAAATTCACCGGCTCAATGATACAGTGCGCGAAGGATTGAAAGCGCAAAAACTGATTGGCGAATCCGAAACAACGGTCAGGGCATTGGAGCGGCAGGATTTAACGGATGCCCAAAAGCGTGACAAACGATTTTATCAGCCGGATTCCGTTTTGGTATTCAATCAAAACACTTGCGGTTTCAGGGCAGGGGATACAGGGAAGTTGCAGGGCATCACGCAAAAAGGTTTGCTGGTCGAGGCGGGCAATCGCATCCGGCCTGTGCCGTTCAAGGATTTGGAACGCATCACCGTTTGCCAGCCAAAAGAGCTTTCGCTGTCTCGTGGCGACCGGTTGCAACTCAAGGCCAATGACAAATCCCAGGATGGCCGCAAGCTCGCCAATGGCGAATTGGTCACGGTCAAAGACATTCATTCTGACGGCCGCATTGCCCTCAATGATGGCCGGGTGCTGCCCAAAGACTACCGGCAATTTGTTCGCGGCTATGCTGTCACTTCCTATGCTGCCCAGGGAAAGAATGTGGATTACGTTCTCTTTTCAGATTCGGCGGTCAAGGCCGCAACCAATCAAAACCAGTGGTATGTGACTATTTCACGCGGGCGCAAAGGGGTGAAGATTTTCACAGCGGACAAAATCCAGCTTCGGGAAAATGTGGCCCGGTCGGGTGACAGGACATTGGCTTTGGACATTGCCCGCGAAAGCGCAGTTCACAAGCTGGCGGCGATTTTGGGACGCAATGTGGCTTATGTTCTCAACCTTCAACAATCGCAACGCATTGCGGCAGCGCGGCAAGGCGAACCGCTCCAACGTGAAGAAACAGAATGCCAGGCCGAAACGCCACGGCAGCGCGAGGCCGTCAAACAATCTGAGCCGGTGAAGCCAATTGAATCCACCAAGGAAACTGAGACCGTCGAGCAAAAAATCCGAAGAACCCAAACCATACGGGAACGGATTGAAGCCTCTCGGCGGCAATCTCATCAACACAAACAAAGTCGAGGCATGAGTATATGAGTACCTGTTATGAAACAGCCAGCAAATTTGGCGGCGCGGACAGCCTGCGGCTGGAAATAACGCCAACCTGTTTTTATCTATTGCCCTATCACCATCTGGATATGGCCAAATGGGAATCGGAAAAGGGCGGCGATACCCTGACACTTTCTTTTTTGAATCGTACAGTGCGAATGACGGGTAAAAATCTGCGAGACCTGGCCATTAAGATTCAGCGGCGCGATGTCGAATCAGTCAAGCCGCCGCCGAACAAGTATCAGGTGCTCGGCAGCGATGAAGTTTGGATTAAGTCAATTGAGATCGAGGATGCCAAAGAGCCTCCCGAATCACGCGGCTAATTTCACTGATGTTCTTTCAGTCGTCGGCTTTTCCATGAAATGAACTTTCTGCGCCATTTCTGTCGAATGCGTATCGCGCAAATGACCATATACACGCATTGCAAGTGCGCCGCCGTCACTGTGACCAAGCCAGCGTGAAACGGTTGGAATATCAACACCAGCCTCGATGCAGCGGGTTGCAAACAGATGCCGCAAGTCATGATGGGTGATTCGAGGTATTTTCAAAAGTTTGCAAGCTCGCGTCAGAGATTTTTCACATTCTCCAACATGGCAGACTAAATCTTGTGGATTATGCGACTTTGCAGCCAAGCGGTCTAACAGTGCCTTCATGTCTGCGATAATGGGAACATTTCGCGTTTTGGGGGCATCATTCGCTTTCCGTGTCTTTACGCTGTGAACTGTAATAAAGCCCCTTTCAAAATTCACGTCTCTCCAATATACCTGCTTAGCTTCCGAAAGGCGGCAACCGGAAAAAGCTAAAAAGCGAACAAAATCCGCGCAATGTTTCGCCTGGCCTGCGCCACTGGTTTCAACTTTTTCGAGAATTGCTTTGAATTGATGAGGTTCGGGCAAGTGTAATTCCTTGGGCTTCACGCCAAGCCGTTTTACATCTTTTGTCGGATCATCAATTCCGATGATGCCTGCGCGTTTGAGAATCCCCCGCAATGTACCAAGCGTGTTGTTGAAATATCGTTCATCCACTTCCTGGGAGAATTTTGCCGCCCATTCTTTGCATTTGGCTTCGGTGACTGAATTTAATTTCGTGTCATCCAGTCCTGTCCAACTCTCCAAGAGCTTCTGAATGCAATAACGACGGTAGCGTTTTGAATTGTCTGAAAGCGTATGTTCGTTTTCCAAGTCTCGTTCATAGAGGGCGCGGGCATCGGAAAAAACGACGGGCGTTCCAACCTGACGCCGTTTTCGCATTTTGTCCTTTATGAAATCAGCTAGTTTGAGTTTGGCGTTGCTGAAAACATCCGCTTCCAACTTCTCACGATAGAGCTTGCCGTCCACTTTAACTCTGCCGTAAAATGCTCCTGTGCTGACGTATTGCAGCAAGTTTGGAACTTTTGGAAACGAACGCCATTTGCCATCCGGCGAAAGGTTGTCTTGGCGTTTGGTGGACGGCTCTTTGGCGTCCCGATTTGTGTCGTTCATTTGCGTTTTCATCACTGCAAATTTACGGGATACAAAGGCGGGATACAAGCGAAAAATTGCGTTTCGTAAAAGTTATAAGAATCCTTTATTTTTAATGGTTTTGCCTCGGTAGCTCAATTGGTAGAGCAGTTGACTCTTAATCAATTGGTTCACGGTTCGAGTCCGTGCCGGGGCACCATTCGTTTTTAGCGACGTTGAAACTTTAAAAAGTTGAAGCCTTGGAGCGGCCGAAAGGCTGGCAGGATAGTGTGTTCGGCGTTGGGCGTTCGATGTTCGCTGTTCGGCGTTCATTTTAAAATCCCTCGTTCGTTCATACCTTCGTTCGCGCCCAGGAAATTCTAAAAGCCCAATAAAACCGGCTCTTTTTGCCCTTTAAAGCCCACTTTCCAGTTCGTTCACTCGTTCACACGCTATATATACCCTACATCTCATGGAATTATCAGATGGTAAAACCGCGCAGGATAATTCGTCGCCGCGGAATCTAGGATTTGAATCTGGCCGTTGGTCGGCCCATTGGTGTAGATCAGCGTCCACGTGAAAAGATTGGTGGACGCGTAGATGGACAGCGGATTGAGATCGTTGTTGCCGTTCAATTGAATCAGGAACCCGGAATGACTCACTTGCAGGCCCAATAGCAGAAGAATTTGAAATGGCACGCTGACGGCCTGCGTTAATAGCGGGGTCGTGGCGCGCAGGGTTTTGGTTCCAGCGGTGGTGACACTCAGGTTTGCAAAGATCGCCTTGCCGGTGGCGTCGGTGTTTTGTGTGAGCGTCCCATTCAAAGTTCCCACGCCGCTGTTTAAGGCCAGCGTGATCGGTGTACCGCTCACTGCCACGAAATTATTGCTGGGGTCTTCCACTTGAACCACCACGGGCGCGAGGGTGACGTTGGTCAAAACATTGCCAACGGGCTGGGTCGTAAACGCAAGTTTGTTGAGGCTGCTGACCGAGATCGTGAATGAAGTTGGAGTGTAATTAGTCACCCAAATGGGACCGGCGGGGAGACTTGTGTTTGTAAAAGTCCCTGAGAATGAACCGTAAGTCAGGACGGTGAAGGAATTGCCGCTGGCGGGCACAATGCCGTTCTCATAAAGCACGCCCACCGTGCCGCCGAGTGTGCCATTGCCGGAAATACTTACGGTGCCAAAGCTGGTTGCGCTACTAAGGCCGAATAACATCTCACCGCCGATGGGCGTGAAAGCGCCCTCGAAGGTGAGGTTTCCTTTCAACGCGGTGACGGCGCCTGAATTAGTCGTCGGAATGTAGATGTACGCCGTGCCCGTGCTCGCCGATTTTTCCAACGTGCCGGCGTTCTGAAAATACGCCCCGGGGATCGCATTGTCAAAGATGCTCTGGTTGTTTTCGATGTTCCAGAGCGCGCCAGTCACGTTCACGACCAGGCCGGAAGTGCTGCCGCCATATTGCACATTCAGGCTGCCTGTGCCGGCAAAATTCACCGTCCCGGCATTGGTCAAGGGACTCTCCAGGGTCAGCGTAGTGCTTCCGGCGATGTCGAGCACTCCATTGGTGGCAATCGTCAGTGGCCCGGCGATCGTACCATTGTTCCAATTGAACGTGCCCGTTACCGTGTTGGTGCCCGCGAGCGTAGCGCCGTTAATCGTCAGATTGGTGATAGCGCCGCCTTGAAAAGCCGGACCTAAATTCACCGTGCCAGCTGTCAGCGGCAGGTTGGTAATCGTATCGGTTAACAACGTCAAAGTTCCTCCCTCGAGTTGCACAGTTCCGGGACCGTTGATCGTGACGGGTACCGAGTTGGTAAAGCCGCCGCCGGCAAAATTAATCGCTGCGCCAATATTGGCCGTGAAAGTTGCGGCTAACGGTCCGCCGCCGTAGAAGTCCAGGGTTCCCTGTAATGCCGTCACACTGCCTGAATTGATCACTGGGATGTAAATGGAAGTGATTCCCGTGTCCGCCGATTTTTCCAAGATGCCTGCATTCTGAAAATACGCGCCTGGGCTGATATTGTTGTAAATGCTCTGGTCGTTTTCGATGTTCCAGAGCGCGCCGGTCGCGTTCACGACCAGGCCGGAGGTACTACCGCCATATTGTATATCCAGACCGCCTGTGCCGGCAAAATTCACCGTCCCGGCATTCGTCAAGGGGCTCTGCAATAACAGCGTGGTATTCCCATTGATGTTCAGAACTGCATTCTTCGCAATCGTCAACGGCCCGCCGGAAATGGTGCCGTTGTCCCAATTGAACGCGCCCGTCACTATGTTGGTGCCGGTGAGCGTCGCGCCATCGATCGTCAGGTTTGTAATGGTGCCGCCTTGAAACGCCGGGCCCAAATCGACTGTGCCGCCCGTCAGTCCCAGGTTCGGAATCACATCCTTCAGCAGCGTCAGAGTGCCTCCGGTGAGTTGCACGGTTCCGGGTCCGTTTATGGAGACTGGCACTGAGTTGGTGAAATTGCCGTTGCCGCCGGCGCCAAAGTCAATCGCTGTCCCTGCGCCGGCTGTGAACGTCCCTGCCAGCAATCCGGAACCATAAAAGTTAAAGGTTCCCTGCAGCGCCGTCACGCTGCCGGAGTTCACGAGCGAAATGTAGATGTACGTGATCCCCGTGCCCGCCGATTTTTGTAACGCGCCTTCGTTCAGAAAATATGCGCCGTTTGCGGCGATGGTGTCATACATGCTTACGTCGTTTTCGATGTTAAAAAGTGCCCCAGGCAGGTTCACAATCAGGCCGAAGTAAGAACCGAAACCATTCTCGACGTCCAGGGTGCATAAATTGTTGGTCCAATTAACAGTCCCGGCATTCGTCAAAGCACAATTTAGATACATCGTGCTGGTTCCGTTGATGTTGAGGACGGCGTTGCTTTCGATGGTCAACGCGTTGCTGTTCAATGTCCCGCCCAGCCAGTTGAATTGGTTGGCGATGACGACCGGCGCGGATAAATCGATCGTCCCGTTGATGTTGGTGAAATTGACAATGTCGTTTGTCGCCGGAACTCCATTAGGTGTCCAGTTCGTTGGATTGTACCAGTCCTCATTGACAGTGCCTATCCACGTGCGATTAATTTGGGCAAAAGCCGGTTGCAAACTCAGTACCGACGCCAAAGCCGTTACAAAGTAAAAACAAAAATTTTTCTTCCTCGCAAGAGAGAGTGATATTAATAGGGATTTTTCGTCTGATTTTATATTCATGGCATGAATGACCTGTTTCAGTCATACTTATCAGTTTCACCCCAATTCTCGCGTAGGCAAGCCATTTCCGCTAATGCACCATGCCGATGATGTGGCCCGCACTATCCTGCAAATCCTGGAAAGGGCCAAGCGGCTTGAGGTTGCTGTCTTCGGCCGAAATGTTCGGTTCGCCGGAAGAAAGTGTGTACACCACGACATTGTTCTTAATCAGGATAAGCCCCCTGAATCGCCAGCCGGAGTGGTGGGTGAGTCGCTTAAACCCGAACACGTCCAGCAGTAGGTTTCCATGTCGCTTCTCTCTTACGTCCTCCAACTGCACCTGATAGGCGCAATTGTTTGTCTTGGATTCCACGTAAACTTGGACGCCAATCGGAAGGTCGGCTATGGTGATGTTCGGGTTCGGCATGAAGATCGGGACAATGTCCACGTACGGCATGATGCAGATATTCGGCGTCACGCTCGGATCAAATTTCATTCGTTTAAGGTCAGTCACGGTGGTATGATTGGGGACGATGCGGTTGAACGCTATGTTCACCTGGTCCCAGTTTGTCCAGGGCGATTGAGTGGCGGTGTGATTGCTCACAAAAAGGCTCTGGCATCCCGTCGTCAGCATCAGCAGCGCCGGCAGCGCCACCAGTATGGCAATTCGCCCGATCACAACTCTCCGTTCACTACTCAAAGCATGGCATGTGCCGTAATGTCTGGGCTGGATTTTTTAGAATCTAGTGGCACAGATACTTGCGAAGAGCCCGCTTCTGCCATTCGCGGGGGTTTGAAGAGTGCCGTAGCCATCACAACGCGGGTTTGCAAGTTGCAATAGCGTGGCAATCGGCAATAGCGACGGATTTATTCTTTTGAATTTAAAGAATCGCTGTGGCCATTGCAGTGCGTCTTGGTTGCAAGCGCGTGGCAGTTTTGCGTTAAATCCTGGCCACGTTGCCCGATGCCGTGACCGCATCCCTGGAAACTTCTGTTCCAACCTCGACCGCCTGATCCGCGCCCAAAAGATTGTTGCTGTTCAAAACGATTGATTGCGTGGCTTTTCCCTGAACTTCAAGAAACGTCATGGTTCCAGTTGGCGCGCAACAGCCCCGCAGGAACGCCTGTTTGGTTTGAATCAACTTGACGACAGGTTGCGACCCGGCAATTGGCTGGCTGCGCAAACCGTCAACGTCAAGGTTCTTCACGTCATTACAAATAATGGCCGGTCGTTCCTCTTCTTTGCCGCACGTGAATTCAATATTGCGCAGCCGCAGACCCGTTACATGTCGGCAATAAAAACCATAAGAAGGCAGTCTTCCGAACTGTCGCGCCTCGGGATAAACACTTTCCGTTTCCGGAATTTTGCGGCCCACCCATTTCGACTTCCCATTCTCCTGGCTATCGATGCGGATGTTCGACAGCGTTACATCCTCCACGTCAAACCCCGAAATTCCGGTGACGGAACTGGTCAGAATAGAATCGCTGGCATGAACATTTTCAATCATTACGCTCCGCAACGTCCCGGGCGTGCCGTCGGGCCGTGGTTTTCGATTTCCGCGTCGTATAAAAATTGGCGTTCGCACGCGTTGCATCCGGATATTCGAGATGAGCACGCCATCGATCCAGCCCCCATCCACCATTTCCACGGCTATACCGGCGATGATTCGGGAATTTAACGGGACGTCGTCATTGAAGATCACCGAGTTCGTAAAAACGATGTTCTCATATCCGCCGTATGTGACCGTTCCAAACTTTAGTCCGTTGCAACACCCGGACAATACGCAGTTAGTAATCGTGATGTTCTTTGACACGCGCAGCGGTTCGCCGTACGGATTTTCGCTTTTCAGGCAGATAGCGTCGTCGCCCGTGTCAATCAGACAATCATAAATGAAAACATTTTGGCAACAGGTCGGGTCAATGCCGTCTGTGTTCGGCCCGTAAACGGGATTCTTTATGGTGATGCCGCTGATGAATACGCCGTCGCAGTGAATGGGGCGTAGCGTCCAGCCGGGGGAATTCTCGATGCGAACGTCTTCAATCCGCAGGTTTTTGCAGTTGTAAAACTCCAACATGGGCGAAGGACGCGGTAAATGTTTCCAGTCATAAGCAATTACATCACGCCACGCGTCTTCCGGCGGCGGCGGGATGCGGCCAGAGGACGCCCAGTAGGCGGGACCCTGGCCGTCAATCTTTCCCAATCCGGCCAGGCCCACGTTTTCTGCGTCCCGGGCAAAGACGAGGTGCTTTTGGTTGGCGTCCGCATCAGCCGACGGACCAGACCGCGCGGAATAGTCTGCCAGGTTTGTGCTGCCAAGCAGAGTCGCCCCCGCTTCCAGATACAAGGTTACATTGCTTTTTAAAATCGCGGTTCCGCTCAAATACACGCCTGGAGGCATATAGACCATGCCACCCCCCGCGGATGCGCAGGCATTGATCGCGTTGTTGATAAAAGTAGTGTTGAGAGACTTGCCGTCACCGATGGCGCCAAAGTCCAGAATGCTAAAGATTTGGAATTTTCGGCCATTTTTTATATCCGGCGCGGCCAGAAGCGGGCTCCCGACAGCCATCAACCCCATCGCTGCGAGCATTTGTCTGCGGTTCATAAATTCAATATAGTTGGCGGACAGAGTGTTCCAAGTATTTAAAACATTCATCTTTGCCACAGTCGCCATCGCACTGACGCCTTGCTTCAGAGCCGGTGCCGCGCCGAAGCGAAGCGAAGGCGAATCAACAGACATTTGGCCCCGCCAAAGCATCTACCAAATCATTACCGACCGTTTCTACGATGGCGATCCTTCAAACGATAACGCCGATGGCAATTACGACCCCGCTGGACACAGGGGCACGTCCGTTCACGGTGGTGATTTTAAGGGCATCGAGGACAAACTGGATTACATCAAATCGCTGGGCGCGACGGCCATTTGGATTTCGCCGGTAGTACTGAATGCACGCGGAGAGTTTCACGGCTATGCCGGGCGGGACTTCTATAAGGTGGACCCGCATTGGGGAACGCTGGCGGACTTGCGGCATTTAGTCCGGTCGGCCCATGCGCGCGGCATTCTGGTGATCGACGACATCGTTGTAAACCACGGTGGTAATCTTGTCGACAGCGACGATCCGGGGTATCCGAATTTCAAGTATCCGCCGGATGGCTACCATCTGCGCTATCATAATTCGGCGAGGCAATATCCGCCGCCGTTTAATTTGAGTCCGAAAAATCCGTCGCTCACAAACCTGTTCCATAACAATGGCTGGATTCAGGACTTCAACGATCCAACGCAACTTGAACTCGGTGAATTGGACGGCCTGGACGATTTCCGCACTGAAACGCCATACGTGCGGGCACAAATGACAAAGATTTACGAGTATTGGATTGGGCAGGCCGGCTTCGATGGCTTTCGCATTGATACTGTTAAGCACGTGGAAATGGGTTTCTGGCAGGAGTGGTGCCCGGCTATCCATGCTTTTGCTGCGGCGCACGGGAAGCCGGAGTTTTTCATGTTCGGCGAAGTTCCACATCCGTCGGATGCCAAAGTCGGTTCCTATACCGGAATCATGGGCGGCGGCCCGTTCAAGCTGGATTCGGTTTTAGATTACACACTCTATTTCAAGATCAATTCCATTTTCGCGCGCGCTACCGCAGCGCCGCGCGAGATCGTGAAGCATTACGATGCCGTCGCCGCGAATTACGATTCGGCACCGCAAAACCAACTCGTGACGTTTCTGGATAATCACGATCAGCCGCGCTTTTTGAGCGTTCCTGGCTCGACCATCGCGCGCCTCAAAGTTGCGCTCGTATTTCTATACACGTCTCGGGGAATTCCTTGTTTGTATTACGGCACTGAGCAGGGGTTTAATGGAGGAAAGGACCCATGGGACCGCGAGGACATGTTCGCCGGCCAATTCGAATGGGGACCGTCAATCGGCGACAATTTCAACATGACGCATCCGCTGTTTCGATTTGTGGCGATGCTAAATAATTTCCGGCGGTTGTATCCGGCCTTGCAAATCGGCACTCAATCGAATTTGTGGAGCGATGCCAACGGGCCAGGCTTGTTTGCCTACACTCGCCAACTTGGTGTGCAGCAGGCGTTTGTCGTGTTTAACACGGCGAGCGACGATAGACGATTGCCTGCGTGCCCGATAAATTATCCAGCGGGAACACGGCTCGTAAATCTGCTGGACCAAAGTGAAAGCATAACCTTGACTGAGGGAGGTGAAACGCCGCCTGTAGGAGTCACGCAAACATCGGCAAAAATCTTCATCGCGGAATCAGAAGTTCTTCCATTGGATCCTGTCGTAACGGCCATTTCGCCTGGACACGATACGAAAGGTATCACACCGGCTGCACCCATAGTCATTCATTTCAACGAGCCGATGGATGCGGTGAGCGTCCAGCGGGCATTTTCCACGGAACCTGCAATTGACGGGATGATTTCCTGGTCTCCAACGCATGATGAAATGACCTTTACGCCAAAACATCCTGGATTTAGTGCGCAAACGATAGTCACGGTGAGGTTAGGGGATACCGCCCGGGCAATGACAGGGAAGAGGTTTTATGCGGGGTTCGACGCGAGGTATCGGTCTGGTTCCTAATTTCTCGACAACGGACGGAGGTAAAAAGTAGGATCATTCATTCTTTTTAACTATGAGCGCAAAATATGCTATCGGCCTCGATTATGGAACCAACTCTGTCCGCGCACTGGTCGTCAATACTGCAAACGGCAGCGAAGCAGGCACAGCCGTCTGGAACTATGAGCACGGAACAGCGGGCGTGATTTTGTCCCGCGACCCAAATCTGGCGCGGCAACATCCGGCGGATTACCTCAAAGGCGCGGGAATCACCATCGTCAAAGCGCTGGCGGCGGCCAAAAAAAATGTTCGCGGGTTCAAGCCCGAACAGGTCGTTGGCATCGGGGTGGATACAACCGGCAGCACGCCATTGCCGGTGGATGCGAACGGCCAACCGTTGGCGTTCAATAAAAAGTTCTCCAAAAATCCGGCGGCAATGGCATGGCTGTGGAAAGACCACACCGGCGTGGCCGAGGCCGCCGACATTACGGCGTCCGCCAAAACCATGCGCCCGCAATATCTCGCTAAATGTGGAGGCACTTATTCCAGCGAATGGTTTTGGAGCAAAATTTGGCATTGTCTGAACGTCGCGCCGGACGTTTTTAACGCGGCGCATTCCTGGGTGGAACTGGCTGATTACGTTCCAGCAGCGCTCACCGGCACGGAGGCGCCTGATAAATTGACCGTTGGCATTTGTGCCGCCGGTCACAAGGCGATGTTCAATGAAAGCTGGGGCGGCTATCCGGATGCCGTATTTCTCTCGCAACTTCATCCGAAACTCGGCGAACTGCGCGAGCGACTGTGCCCGCGCGTTCACGCGATTGATGTGGCTGTCGGCAATTTGACGGCCGAATGGGCGAAGATAACCGGATTGCCCGGTGGCATTCCAGTTGCAGTTGGCGCATTCGACGCGCATTTGGGCGCGGTGGGTTGCGGCGTTCAGCCGGGCGCGCTCGTCAAAATCATCGGCACCAGCACGTGCGATATTGCCATCTGTCCAAACACCCAGGACCTCGCGGATGTCCCCGGCCTCTGCGGCATCGTGAACGGCAGCGTACTGCCTGCGTTCTTCGGATTGGAAGCCGGACAATCTGCCGTGGGCGATATTTTCAATTGGTTCGTCAATTACATCCAGCCGGGCGGCAAAAAACCATTTTCACACGAGGACCTGAACAAAGCGGCGGGAAAATTGAAGGCTGGCGAAAGCGGGTTGCTTGCGTTGGATTGGAACAATGGCAATCGTACAATTCTGGTGGACCAGCGGTTGACGGGCCTGATGGTCGGCCAAACGCTTTATACATCGCCGCCTGAAATTTACCGCGCGTTGGTGGAAGCCACGGCGTTCGGCGCGCTCACAATCATCAATCGCTTCGAGGAATATGGCGTGAAGATCGAGCAGGTCATCAACTGCGGCGGCATCGCCGAAAAGAGCCCGGTCACGATGCAGATTTACGCGGATGTGACCGGTCGTCCGATGAAGGTATCGCGTTCGGCGCAAACCTGCGCTCTCGGCTCGGCCATTGCCGGTGCGGTCGTGGCCGGCGCGCATAAAGATTATGCCACGGCACAACGCGCCATGACCGGTCTGCGATCGAAGATTTATAAACCGGACCCTGGGGCGCACGAAATTTACAACGAACTGTATCAGCTTTACAAAGCCCTCCACGACGCCTTCGGCACGCACGATTGGAACGGCAATTTGTTTGATGTGATGAAGCGTTTGATTGAAATACGCAATCGCGTGAGGAAGTGACATGCTCGAACAACTCAAATCCGCCGTTTGCAAAGCCAACCTCGACCTGGTGGCCGAGGGCCTCGTCATTCAAACCTGGGGCAATGCCAGCGGCATTGACCGCGAACGCGGCCTCGTGGTCATCAAACCGAGCGGTGTGCCTTACGAGGGAATGAAACCCGCACACATGGTCATCGTTTCACTCGCGGCTGGAAAAGTCGTCGAGGGCGATCTCAAGCCCAGTTCGGATACGGCCACGCATCTCGAATTGTATCGGGCGTTCAAGGAAATTGGCGGGGTGGTCCACACGCATAGCCTGTACGCGACGGCCTGGGCCCAGGCAAAAAGAAAAATTCCCTCTTACGGCACAACGCAGGCGGATTATTGGTTTGGCGAAGTTCCCTGCACACGCGCCATGACGCCGGCGGAAATAAAATCTGACTACGAAAAGAACACCGGCGCAGTCATCATCGAGACGTTTAGGAAACTCAATCCCCTGGAGCACCCCGCGGTCCTCGTGGCCAGCCATGGGCCGTTTACCTGGGGAAAAACCCCGTCGGATGCTGTTCACAACGCGAGTGTCCTGGAATTTGTCGCGCGCCTGGCGAGCGAGACACTGCGAATTAATTCGAAGACGAAGCCCATGCCGTCCGCCTTGCTCAATAAGCATTTCCTCCGTAAGCACGGCACAAATGCCTATTACGGCCAAAAATGAAATTTCCTTTTTTGCGTAGGAGTCGACGTCAGGAAACTCTAACTAACGGCAAGCGGCGCTGCCACCGTTTCAACGCTTCAACGAATCTCGTCTCGGTTTTCGCGCTCGGTTCCTTCCTGTTCGTACCAGGCGTGATGGGGCAGGGGCATCCGGGCCTGTCAGAATTCGTCCGCACCAACTACATCAAGCGCGATTATTACATTCCCATGCACGATGGCGTGCGCTTGTTTACCTCTGTCTATTCGCCTCGCGACACCACCCGCGACTACGCCATAATGATGGTTCGCACGCCGTATTCGATACGACCCTATGGTGAGACAAATTATCCTGGTTCGCTCGGCCCGTCCGAGGCGTTCGCGAGGCATGGATTTATTTTTGTCTATCAGGACGTGCGCGGAAGGAACCATTCGGAAGGCGACTACATTGATATGCCGCCGCCCAAGCTGCACCTTTCAGGTCCCAGGGACACGGACGAAACCACAGACGCCGCCGACAGCATCAATTGGCTCGTCCAACACATTCCGAACAACAATGGCCGCGTGGGCCTTTGGGGAATTTCCTTCCCTGGATTTTACGCCGCGCAGGCCATGCTCAACGCGTCTCCATTCCTCAAGGCGGACTCACCGCAGGCGCCCATGGGCGACGAGGGTAACGGCGACGACATTTACCACAACGGCGCGTTTTTTTTGGCGGCGAATTTCGGCTTTTATTCGGGATTCTGGCCGCGCAATGTGGACCCGCCGCGTTTTGATTACGGAACATCCGACCAATACGATTTCTATCGACGCATGGGACCGCTCAGCAACGCTGACAAGGTTCGTTTCAAACATCTGAATCCATATTGGGACGACAACCTGAAGCATCCCAACTACGATTGGTTTTGGTCGTCGCGCGCGCTGAGCCCGGTCATGACCAACCTGATTGCGCCCGTGTTGGTGGTGGGCGGCTGGTTTGATGCTGAAGATTTGGCCGGTACCTTGAAGTTGTTTCAGGCGATTCGCGCCCATGGCGGCGCGCCGGCGGCGACTCTTGTGATGGGTCCCTGGTCGCACGGCGAATGGGGCCATCCCGGTGGCGAATCTCTGGGCAATCTTCACTTCGGATCGCCCACGTGCGATTTTTTTGAGAAGAACATCCAATATCCATTCTTCTTGCAAGCGCTGGAACCAAATCTGACAAATGAGGCGCGGTTGCCGTTGGCATGGTTGTTTGAAACCGGTAAGAACGAATGGCGGCAATTCGATTCCTGGCCGCCGTCCAACGCCGTCCAACGCTCGCTGTACCTTTGCGCGGATGGAAAATTAACCTTTGTACCGCCGGGCGGTCGGCAGAAGTTCGATGCGTATGTCAGCGACCCGACAAAGCCCGTGCCAGTGATGAGTGAAATTGGCGATGGAATGCCCGGCGATTACATGACACGCGACCAGCGGTTCGCGTCGCGCCGCACCGATGTGCTGGTGTACGAAAGCGGGCCACTGACCGATGACGTTGTCGTTGCCGGCCCAATCACGCCGGTCTTGCGCGTTTCCACGTCCGGCACGGATTCGGATTTCATCGTTAAGCTCATAGATATTTATCCCGACGATACGCCCGATTCTGGAAACACTCATTTTGGCGGATACGAGCAGATGGTGCGCGGCGAGCCATTCCGCGGAAAATTCCGCGGCAGCATGTCAGACCCGGAACCGTTCGTTCCCAACAAACCCGCAAAAATTCAATTCGTCATGCCTGACGTGCTCCATGACTTCCGCAAGGGCCATCGCATCATGGTGCAAATCCAAAGCTCATGGTTCCCAATGGTGGACCTGAACCCGCAGCGCTTCGAAGACATCCCCACCGCCAGGGCTTCGGATTTTCAAAAAGCGACCGAGCGGGTCTATTGTGGCGGACGAGATGGCACTCGAATTGACCTGCTTACCATCAATTAGTTATTGGAGCCCGATGGGTAAGGACGGCGCGCTGCGCCGTCCCTATCAGGATCATTTCCACCAGAGTCCCTTATAAAACAGCGAAATCACAAAAATGGCCACAGGAATGGCCATCACGAGCACAATAATCAGGCGGTTGCGGGTTTTGGACGTCACTACCATCTTATGGTTGGAAAAAAAACTCGCGTCGTCAATGATTCAGATGTTGAATGGCAGTTGAACGGAATCCGAACCAGGTAATAAACTTGAAGCAAATATGACTACTACTGATACAACCCAGGCTTCCGGCGGCGCGCTCGCGTGGAAGGACAAACTCATCGATTACGTCATCGGTCACAGCGGTTCGCTGGTTTCCGCGATAGTCGTCATCGTGGCTGGGTTTCTGGCTGCGCGCTGGATTGGCGGAATGCTCAATCGCTGGATGGAGCGGAAAGCAATGGAACCACCCATGCGAATGTTGATGGTGCGCATCGTCAAGCTGCTGGTACTCGCGCTTGCGTTCGTTATCGCGCTCGAAACGGCGGGAATGGATATGACCGTCCTGATTGCAGGTTTTAGCGTAGCGGGTGTGGGCGTAGGCTTCGCGTTGCAAGGGGTCCTTGGAAATATGTTCGCGGGCCTGACGATTATTTTCACCAAGCCTTTTCGTGTGGGCGAATATATCGAAATCGCCGGCGTGCAGGGACAGGTGCAAATCGTTACATTGTTTTCAACAACACTCTTGCACCCGGACAGGTCTCGTGTGGTCATTCCCAACCGCAAAATCGTGGGCGATATTCTGCACAATTATGGCTCGGTCCGGCAGCTTGATTTGTCCGTAGGCGTCGCTTACGGCACAGACCTGAATCAGGCAGTGGGGATCGTGCGTAACGTTCTCGCCCAAAATTCCCGCGTGCTGAAGGATCCGGTGCCGTTTGTCGGGGTAACCATGCTTGCTGATTGTTCCATTAATATCGCGATTCGGCCGTGGACGGCTGTTACTGATTTTAACCTCGCACAATTCGAGATCAACCAGGCGGTGGCCGAACAATTGCGCGCGGCCAATATCTCCATTCCATTCCCGCAACGTGAAGTCCGGCTTTTGAGCTAATCATTCTCATCGTCATCGTCAATTTGCGATTTACGCGCTAACTGGTCCGCGACCGTGAGGGAGCCGGTCCCAACAATCCATCAACCCGCCTTCGACAATTCCTCATGCACCTTAACCAGCGCCTTCGCCAGCGCCTCCCAATCAGCTTCCGTCGTTTCCCAGCCCGCGCTGAAACGCACGGCGCGAATGGCCTGGGCCGGCTTGAATCCCATTGCGGCAAGAACGTGCGATGGCTCTTCCTTGCCAGTGGTGCAGGCCGAGCCGGTGCTGACGGCAAATCCCGCCTTGTCCAGGCGTACGACCCAGAGATGCCGCTTGTCACCCTCGGGCATGAGCGCCGATACCGTGTTCCACAGGCGCGGTGATTTGCCGCCCACGATGACGGCACTGGGCACCGCCCGGAGAAAGTCGCGCTCGAAATTATCGCGCCGTACGCCGCGAAGGACATGCTGATTGTGTGAGATTAGTTTTTCCCGCACCTCGAGGGCGGCCATCATCGAAACAATCGTGGAAACGTTCTCGGTGCCGGCGCGGATGCCGCGTTCCTGTTTGCCGCCGAACAGCAGCGGCGCGACCGGCTTCTTATGCGGGATTTTTAAAAAACCAATGCCGCGCGGGCCGCCAAACTTGTGCGCCGCGCCGCTTACGAAATCGCATTCTCCCAGGCCCTTGGCCGGCATCTTTCCGAGCCATTGCACTGCATCGGTAAAAAACGGCACCTCGTAGCTCTGACAAATCGACAGAATCTCGCGCCATGGCTGGATGACTCCCGTTTCGTTGTTCGCCGCCATCACGCCCACCAGTCCCGGGCGCCGGTCCGCGAGTTCCATGGTCAGCCATTCCAGGTCAATGACGCCGTCGTGCGTCACGGGGATAAGCCGGAGCCGTTTGCCAAAATAATATTGGGCCGATTCCATGACGCACGGATGCTCCATGCCGGAAATCCAAACTTCGTCCTTGAGGCCAAGCGTGCGCGAGAAATGATGGATCACCGTGTTGTTTGCTTCAGTCGCACCGCTCGTCCAGATGATGTCCTCCGCCTTGCAGCCCAGAAAGCCCGCCAGCTTTTCGCGGGCCTTTAGCAGGGCCGCCGCCGCGCGCGCGCCAAAATCGTGCATGGAACTTGGATTGCCGGAAATATGTTCCGTCGCTTCCAGCCACGCCTCGCGCGCCTCGCGCATCACCGGCGAAGTCGAATTGTAGTCAAAATAGATCATCTTGCCGAAAACGTCTAAAATGCCTTTCAAATAACGGCCAAGTCAATCTTTTTGCAATCGGCAGGGATAGCGCAATTGATTCCATGGATGGTGGGTCACGGCGTGCCCGCCGTGACGGCACGCGCCGAAGGCACGTGCAAGTCGGTGTGGCACATTGTAGTAATATTTCGAAGGACCTTCCGATGCGCGCTCGTAAGCGGCAACGAATCCAACTTCGCATGTGACAGCCAAACCCCATCTGAAATACGCGGTGTTTTCTTCAGTTCGATTAGAAACGCGTCGAGCGTCATGCGATACCGCGTGATGGAATGTTTTATCGTACAAATCGGCCCGGCATTATGAAAATCCAGGCCCATCTCGCGTGCAGCGCGGGCAAGAGAAGCGTGACCATTTGCGTGCCTTTCGTCCTTTTCTTCCCGAGTGTCGCTTAGAATCTCCACATTCGGAAATTCCCACAGATGCGCATTCACCACTCCCGCCGGCCGCCGCCGCACAAGAAATTGTCCGTCGCGCTCGACGACGAACGCGACAAACCTCCGCGCCGTGGCCTTTTCACGTTTGCCGAGGTTTGGCAATTCGGCTGTCCGATCTTCCTTAAAGGCGACACAGAGCTTTTTCACCGGGCATGTCCCGCATTGTGGATTTCGCGGCGTGCAAACCAGTGCGCCCAATTCCATCAGCGATTGGTTCAGATGCGAACACGCCATTCTTGAATGTTGAGTTTTGGATAGAGAATTCCGGACAAGTTCTTCCGCAATTTGCCAGAGCCTTTGGTTTGTTCTCTTGTCGCGCGGACTTTCCGCGATTCCAAAGATGCGCGTCAAAACGCGCATGACATTGCCGTCCAAAATGGGCGCCGGATGGTTAAACGCGATGCTCGAAATCGCGCCGGCCGTATACCGGCCAATGCCGGGCAGGGCCAAAATATCTTCAAATCGTTTCGGAAATTGACCGTTATGCTTCTGCAAAATCATTCGTGCCGCCTTTTGCAAATTGCGGACTCGCGTGTAGTAACCAAGTCCCTCCCAAAGCTTATGGATTTTCTGCAAGCGCGCGCGCGCGACTGATTCGATGGTCGGCAACTCGCGCATCCAACGTTCCCAAAACGACAGCACGGTTTTGACCTGCGTCTGTTGCAGCATGATCTCAGATACCCAAATCGCATAAGGATTACGCGTCTGCCGCCACGGCAAATCCCGGGCATTCTCGGAAAACCAGGTCAGCAGATTTCTGACGATGGCGGAAATTTTGCGGTGGTGCTGTGTCACGCCGTGTCATTACAGAGCAAAAATTTGCAAATGCAAGATCAGACGCTGTTGAACGTTCGAGACGCGTTTCTAAAGGGCTGAAAGCCTTAACCATTTTAGCCGAGGGCAACGGCCTCGGAAAACGCCAAAATTTTCGCGGGCCCTGTAAGGGCGGACCAATAATCGTTCAATTCATAACCGCGCCGTGCAATATTGCCAAGCATCCCCACAACTGCGGCCGATTATCACGAAGAAAAGCGCCCAACCATTCTTGACGCAACACGCAATACGCACCACGCCGCCAAGTTCTCCTTTAATTTTTCGCGCCGAAAACCTATCCTGTTCCGATGAAAGGGATCATTCTCGCCGGCGGTGCCGGCTCGCGTCTGTATCCGCTGACGCTCGTCGCCAGCAAGCAGCTCCAGCCGGTTTATGACAAGCCGATGGTTTACTACGCCCTCACCACGCTCATCGAAGGCGGCATTCGCGAGCTTTGCCTCATTTCCACGCCGCACGACCTGCCGCGTTTCAAACAAATGCTCGGCGACGGCTCGCGGTTCGGAATTTGCATCGAGTACCGGGAACAATCGAAACCGGAAGGCATCGCGCAGGCCTTTCTCGTCGCCGAAAGTTTCATTGGCGGGGACAATGTCACGCTAATCCTTGGCGATAATATCTTTTACGGGGGCGATTCTTTTTATCGCGCGCTTGCGGAGTTCAAATCCGGCGCGACGATTTTCGGCTACCATGTCAATGACCCGGAACGTTACGGCGTCGTCGAATTTAACGATGGCAAGGCCATATCCATCGAGGAAAAACCGAAACAGCCCAAGAGCAATTACGCAGTCCCTGGAATTTACGTCTACGACAACGACGTGGTTGGCATCGCAAAAAATTTGAAGCCGTCCGCGCGCGGTGAACTGGAAATCACCGACGTTAACCTGGCGTATCTGCGCCGGGGCGACCTGAGCGTGCATCGGCTCAATCGCGGCTTTGCCTGGCTGGACGCCGGCACCAGCAGCAGCCTGCACGACGCCAGCGCCTATGTGCAGACCATCGAAAAACGCGCCGGAATCAAAATCGGCTGTCCGGAGGAAGCGGCGTTTCGGCACGGATTTTTGTCGTTGGAACAACTTGAAAAAGTCACCGGCGAAATGCCGAAGTGTGAGTATCGAGAATACCTGTGCGAAGTTGTGGCCGAGGCAAAACGATTAAGACAATGATCCTTTTACTTGGCGCATCGGGCTATATCGGGACGGCTTTTGCAAATGAACTGCAGCGGCGCAAACGGGATTTCGTGTCTCTGTCTCGCGGGCAAGTGGACTACACGCGGTTCGACGTGTTGCTCGAGTTCTTAAAATCAAAGAAGCCGGAATTTGTCGTCAACGCCGCCGGCTACACCGGCAAACCCAACGTGGACGCCTGCGAAATCGCGAAAGCCGACACGCTGGCCGGCAACACGCTGCTGCCGCAAACCATCGCGCAAGCGTGCGCGGCGGCCGGCATCCCCTGGGGACACGTTTCCAGCGGCTGCATCTATAGCGGCGCAAAAATTGTCGAAGACGGTCGCGTACGGGTGGAAAAAGACATGACGAAACCGGAGGCGCGCGCCGTGGCCGAAAAATCGCCGGCTAAAATTCTTGGCTTTACGGAAACTGACACGCCAAATTTTTCCTTTCGCGACTTGCCATGCAGCTTTTACAGCGGCGCCAAGGCCCTTGGGGAAGAGGCGATTTCCGGCATTGGGCGCAGTTTCGTTTGGCGTCTCCGGATTCCCTTCGATGAATTTGACAACTCACGAAATTATCTGAGCAAGCTTCAGCGTTACCCAAAGATTTACGACAACGTGAATTCAATCTCGCATCGCGCCGATTTTGTTCGCGCCTGCCTGGATTTATGGGAGAAGCAGGCGCCATTCGGCACTTACAACGTCACTAATCCCGGATTCGTCACCAGCCGCCAAACCGCCGAAATGATCGAGAAAATCCTCAAACCAGGTCGAAAGTTTGAATATTGGAAGGACGACAGCGAGTTTTACCGCCAGGCCGCGAAGACCCCGCGCTCCAATTGCGTGATGGATGTGTCCAAACTGCTGGCCGCTGGCGTCCAAATGCGCGACGTTTATGAAGCTCTTGAACATTCGTTGAAGAACTGGAAACCTGAAGAATGAACAACAAAGAAACAAAGAAACAAAGTTATGGACTGAAAATCCCCGATTGGAAACGGGTGCAAATTCCCCCGGAAGTCGAACCTCTGGCGAAGAATGTGGTTGATTCCGCATTTGCCGTCCACATGGAACTCGGCCCAGGGCTGTTGGAAAGTGCCTACGAAGCGTGTTTGAGCCGGAAATTGGAATTGCGTGGCGTCAAACACCAGCGACAATTGCCGGTGCCGCTGGAATACAAGGGTATTCGCGTCGAAATCGGCTGCCGTGCTGATGTTGTTGTCGAGGAAAAGCTGCTTCTGGAATTGAAAGCGGTGGATGAATTGGTTCCGGTAAATACGGCACAGGTGATTACCTATTTAAACGTACCGCGATCGCCAGACGAAAAATTAATTTAATTCCTTTGTTTCTTTGTTCCTTTGTTGTTAAAGAACCCTGAAAACGTTTGCGTCTTTGTTGTTAAAAAATGAATCTTCTCATCACAGGCGGCGCGGGATTCATCGGCTCAAACGTCATTCATCACGTCATCGATCGTCCGGAAGTCACGAAATTGGTCAATCTCGACTGCCTGACGTACGCCGGTCATCTGGGAAACCTCACGAAGATTTCGGGCCATCCAAAATACACTTTCGAAAAAGTGGATTTGCGCGACAAAAACGAAACGCTTCGAGTCGTGCGGCAATACGAAATTACCCACGTCATGCACCTGGCGGCCGAATCGCACGTCGACCGTTCGATCTCGGGCCCCGGAGATTTTATTCATACAAACGTGGTCGGCACTTTCCATCTCCTTGAAGCCTGCCGCGCCTGCTGGGTCAATCATGGGCCGTCAGGGCGATTTCATCACGTGTCGACCGATGAAGTATTCGGGTCGCTCGGTCCCACGGGATTTTTCACTGAGACAACGCCGTATGCGCCAAACTCGCCGTATTCGTCCAGCAAAGCCGCCAGCGACATGCTTGTGCGGGCCTATCATCACACTTACGGTTTGCCCGCCGTCATTACCAATTGCTCAAACAATTACGGGCCATTTCAATTTCCCGAAAAATTGATTCCTGTGGTCATTCAAAGCGCGCTTGCGCGCAAACCCATTCCGGTCTATGGCGACGGCATGAATGTCCGTGACTGGCTTTACGTCCGCGACCATGCCGAAGCGCTCTGGACGGTTTTGATGCGCGGAAAGACCGGCGAAACCTACAATATCGGCGGTCGCAATGAATGGGCGAACATTCGCATCGTCGAGACGATTTGTGATCTGATTGACGAATTCAAGCCCGGCGCAGGCGCTCAGACCCGCAAACTAATCCAATTCGTCAAAGATCGCCCCGGCCACGATCGCCGCTATGCGATTGACGCCTCCAAAATCGAGCGGGAACTGGGTTGGACCCCCGCGCACAAGTTCGAGGGCGGAATCCGCGAAACGGTGCGGTGGTATATTGAAAATCAGGAGTGGGTAAAGGCCGTCCTGGCCGAAAAGAAATAATACACTCAGCTCAAAGATTTCCCCAATATCCTTGTTTGGCACGGTTTTGCTGAACATATTTCAAATACAGCGGTCAAAAACCGCGTTGAATCTTTTGCCTGTCCGTTTTACAGTAAGGCAGACAGTTAAGATGCAGACTTTTGTGAAACCATGAACCGTCTGTTTAAACTTGCGGCGATTGTATGTTTGTTTGCGGCGGCGAGCGCTGCCGCCCGCGCCCAGACCAATGTCCTCGTCTGGCACAAGGACAAGGGCACGGTGGATGCGGCTATCCGCCACGAACCCCTCCTGCCGCTGCTCAAAAGCATCGCCGGCCAGACTGGCTGGCATGTCTTTGTCGAACCGGGCTCGACTTTGGATGCCTCGACCAAATTCAAGAACCTTCCCTCCGGCGACGCCCTCAAGATGCTGCTGGGCGATTTGAACTTCGCCCTAGTTCCCGAAACGGATTCTCCGTGGCGCCTCTACGTCTTCCGCACCACGATGAAAAATGCGACCCAGCAGGTCACTGCCAAACCGAGGCACGTTCCAAACGAACTGCTGGTGAAAGTGAAGCCGGGAACGGATATCGACGCTCTCGCCAAATCGTTGGGCGCAAAAGTCATCGGTCGCCTCGATAAGTACGGTCTTTATCGTTTGCAATTCACCGATGACAACGCGACACAAAACGCCCTGGCCCAGCTTCAGATGGACAGCGACGTCCAGTCTGTCGGATACGACAATTACTACGACCCGCCGCCGACGCCCCAGGCCGTTGCCGCATCTGGCGCTCCGGCGATGCCCCAGACGCTCAATCCGCCGCCGGCTTCCGGAAAAACCGTGGTTGGTTTGGTCGATACCGCAGTCGACCCGCAAGCGCTCGGCGGTGATGCGTCCCAATTTTTTGTTCAGGGAGTGAATGTCGCGGGCGGAACGGAGACCGATTCCGGCCCGACGCACGGTGATGCGATGGCGTCGCTGGTTTTGCAGGCCATTGCCAATTCAACCGGCAGCCAGCAAACCTCAGTGCAAATTCAATCGTTCGACGTTTATCCATCCGGAGAACAGACAACGACCTGGTACGTGATGGAAGGTTTTACGGATGCCGTCAACGCCGGGGACAATCCGATCAATATGAGTTTGGGCGGCAGCGAAGACGACGCCACTTTGGATGCTCTTGTCAACCAGGCAAAGGCGGATGGCATCACCGTGTTTGCGGCCGCCGGTAATACGCCAACGGGTAGTCCGTTTTATCCCGCGGCGGCATCGGGCGCTATTGCTGTCACTGCGTTGAGCCAGCCGGGGCAGCTTGCCTCGTATGCAAATTATTGGAATGACCCGACCATGATTGCCTTACCAGGCGCCGGCGTGTTCGGCTATGACAACCAAACCTGGGATGTGCAGGGAACTTCAGCCTCTACCGCCCTGGCCACAGGCATATTTGCCGGAAATTCCGCCGCTCACACCGGATGGACATCGCAGCAAATTATATCCGCATTGGAGACCAGATTCCCGGTGCCCGTGAAATAACATCCGGCGTCAGTGCGCCATGCAGCCAAGCCTGCCAAATGCGACGACGTACGCGATGAGGACAATGATGAGGAATAACGGCTTGCCCAAAACCACCAGCAGAATTCCCGCTCCGAGAATCGCGGCCATGAGCAAATAAACCAAAATTGCCAATGCAAACTTCATGGCCGCAATTGTAAGCGTTTCCCTTCTGGATGCAAGAACCTGCTTAAACTGGCAGGGCGGCGCTGCTTGCCAGTGGTGCTGCCACTTCTGCCGCGCATGCGTCACAATCGCACGTGCGGCTCGCGCCGCGCGCCATTCAGATTTCGGCGTTCGGCGTCTTGCCGGGTCGTAGCTTCCGAGCGAAGACCGGTCGATGTTCGGTGTTCGTCTTTTCTAAATCCCCCCAAACCTCCTGTGCCTTCGCGCATATTCCTCGATCGCCGAATAAAACTGCGGTTTTCGAAAGTCCGGCCAGAGCGTTTGCGTGATGACCAGTTCCGCGTAGGAGATTTGCCAAAGCAAAAAATTGCTCACGCGCATTTCGCCGCTGGTGCGAATCAATAAATCCGGGTCCGGAATATTTCGCGTCCAAAGATGGTCAGAAATGACCTTTTCCGTGATGTCAGCCGTTTCCAATTGCCCGCGCCGCGCTTTTTCGGCAATGGCCCGCACGGCGTCCACGATTTCCAGCCGGCTGCCATAGCTCAAGGCCATCACCAGGGTCAGGCCGTTGTTTTTGGACAGCGTGGTGATGGACTTTTTGAGATGCTCCTGCACATTTTCCGGCAGCCGCCAAATCTGCCCGATCACTTCCAGCCGCACATTGTTCTTATTGAGCTCCGGAGTTTCGGATTTCAGATAATGCACCAGATATTTCATCAACGCGTCCACTTCGTCCTTGGGCCGGTTCCAATTCTCCGCTGAAAATGCGTAGAGGGTAAGGTATTTGATGCCCAGCTCCCCGGCGGTGCGAATGATGGTCCGCGCCGACTCGGCGCCCACGCGATGACCCTCGATCCGCGGCAGGCCATGCTGTTTCGCCCAGCGCCCGTTGCCGTCCATGATGACGGCCACGTGCTGCGGCAGCGATGCTTTCGCTTCAGCGCTGAGGTGGGGGGCGGAACTCATTCGGCAATGTTACGGCAATTGAAATGATTTCAAAGGTGAAAGAATTTGAGGTTCCACTCGCGTGCTTCGTATTTGTCGCGCGCGAGAGCAGAAACCCTCGACAGCGGGGGCGTTTGCAATTGCTCAGTCGCTTTCCAAACTGTTTTCATCGCGTCCTTTACTGCTGCTGCGGGCAAGTTGAGACTTCTTAAAAAGTCTCCATGACTGCGATCGGCCCGATAATCCGGCTGCCGTGAAGGAAATATTAAAAATTTTCCAACGGCTGCAAGGTCGAAATTCAAAAGAAACGTCCCGTGAAACAGTAAAAATTCTTTGTGCCGCCGTTGCGAATTACCGGAAAATTTTTGGAAGGCCGGTGATGAAACGTCCGCGGCGGCCAGGTCCGTGCAGCCCCGAACCTTGATCGAAAGCGATTTTCCGGCAATGGAGTGAATCGCCTCAAGATTTCGATCCATAATGTATTTGTTCGCGCCGGAAATCCCAGCCAGGGGAGAATTTCCTCCGATCGGCAGAATCAGGGCGTAATTCAGGCAGCCCGGTCCTTGCAAGACTGTCCCGCCGCCGGAACAACGCCGAAAAATCGGGATTTTATCCGCCTCACAACGAGCCACGTCCACTTCCGCCCTAATTTTATTGGCATATCCGACCACCACAAACGTCTCGGGCGATTCCCAAAAGCGCAAAATCCCGTCTCCGCCATCCTTTTCACGCCAATCCAGCAGCGCTTCATCACAGGCCAGGTTCTCCGCCGGGGTGGGCAAGCTTAGATCAAGAAATTGCATGGTCTAACACCAAACATTTCGCTGGCGCGGAATGCCAATATTGGGTTATTATTGTTTCGCGTTTTCAGGCACATTGTGGAAAATTGAATAATTGAATCAAGTGAACGTCGAGACAAAAGAAATTCACAGTTCGCGCCCCGGCACACGGTCGTATTCCAACGGTAACGGCGATAAAACGGAAGAATCGCTCAAGTCAGTATTCGAGTTGGCCCTGGAAAATCAGGGGCCGGAGCGAACTGCAAAATTGCTGGAAAAGCTGGCCAGCCAGTTGCGTGTCACTCCGCGTCCGTCAGCCGGCCTGACCACGCCATATCTCAATACGATTCCTCCTGAAGAGCAGCCCAAGTATCCCGGGGACCGTGAAATCGAGCGCCGAATCAAAAGTCTAGTGCGTTGGAATGCTATGGCGATGGTCGTGAAGGCCAATTCAGCGAACACCGGCGTAGGCGGCCATATTTCCACGTTCGCGTCGTCGGCCACACTTTACGAAGTTGGTCAGAACCATTTCTTCCGGGGCGCATCAGAGAACTTTCCCGGCGACCTCGTTTTCTTTCAAGGCCACGCCTCGCCGGGGCCGTATGCCCGCGCGTTTTTGGAAGGCCGATTGGACGAAACCCATCTGCAAAATTTCCGGCAGGAGCTCGCGCCGGGCGGCGGTTTGTCTTCCTACCCGCATCCGTACCTGATGCCCGATTTCTGGCAGTTTCCCACCGTTTCAATGGGATTGGGACCGATCGTTTCGCTCTATCAGGCGCGCTTCAATCGCTACATGCAGGCGCGCGCGCTGGTTCAGTGGCAGCAGGAGCCCAAACTTTGGGCGTTCCTCGGTGACGGCGAGTGCGACGAGCCCGAGACGCTCGGCGCCATCACGATGGGCGCGCGCGAAAATCTCGATAACCTCATCTGGGTCATCAACTGCAATTTGCAGCGCCTGGACGGCCCGGTCCGCGGCAACGGAAAAATTATCCAGGAACTCGAAGGCCTGTTCCGTGGCGCCGGCTGGAACGTTATCAAAGTAATTTGGGGCAGCAATTGGGACGAGTTGTTCGCCCGCGATAAATCCGGGTTGTTACTCAAACGCATGGAAGAATGCGTTGACGGCGATTTCCAGAAATACTCGGTCGAGCCGGGCAGCTACACGCGCAAACATTTCTTTGGGAAATATCCTGAGTTGCTCGCGCTGGTCAACCATCTGACTGACGAGCAAATTACGAAGCTTGTTCGCGGCGGCCATGATCCGCTCAAGGTTTATACGGCCTATAAAGCCGCCGTGGAGCATAAAGGCCGGCCCACGGTCATCCTCGCCAAAACGGTAAAAGGCTACGGCCTGGGCGAAGCCGGCGAAGGCCGCAACATCACACATCAGCAGAAAAAACTGAACGAAAAAGAACTGCGTGAATTTCGTCGCCGTTTTGAAATCCCCATCACCGACGATGTGATTGCCGAGACGCCGTTCTATCGGCCATCTGCCGAGAGCGCGGAGATGAAATACATGCTGGCGCGTCGGAAGGCGTTGGGCGGCTTCCTGCCCGCGCGCATCGTCAAGCCGGCTGCCTTGAAAGTGCCTAAGCTCGACGATTTTTCGAACTTATTGAGGGCCGATAATTCCGGAACCACTTCCACGACCAAGTCGTTTACGATCCTGCTGGGGTCGCTGGTCCGAAACCGGGACATTGGAAAACACGTTGTTCCGATTATTCCTGACGAGGCGCGGACGTTTGGTTTGGATGGTCTCTTCAAGGAAATTGGGATTTATTCCTCGAAAGGCCAGCTTTACGAGCCGGTCGACTCGGAGACGCTGCTCTACTATCACGAAGCAAAAGACGGCCAGATTCTCGAGGAAGGTATCACTGAATCCGGCTCCATGTCGTCGTTCATCTCGGCCGGCGCCAGCTACGCCAACCTCGGCGTGCCGATGATTCCGTTCTATATCTACTATTCCATGTTCGGTCCGCAGCGCGTCGGCGATTTGTTCTGGCTGGCCGGCGACATTCGGGCCAAAGGCTTCCTGCTCGGCGCAACTTCCGGGCGCACCACATTGAACGGCGAAGGTTTACAACACCAGGACGGCCACAGCCTCCTGCACGCCGGCACCGTCCCGACCTGCCTGCCTTATGATCCGGCATTCGGTTACGAACTGGCGGTCATTGTCGTGGACGGCATGCGCCGCATGTACGTCGAGAACGAAGACATTTTCTATTACATCGCCCTCTACAACGATAACCATGTCATGCCGGCAATGCCCGAAGGTTGCACGGAAGGCATCCTGAAGGGCCTCTATAAACTTAAAGCCGGTCCGGAAGGCAAAAAGATCAAAGCGCACATTTTCGGCAGCGGACCGATCATTAATTCGGCATTGCGCGCCCAGGATATTCTGGCCGGGCGTTACGGCGTCTGCGCCGATGTTTGGAGCGCCACCAGCTACAAACTGTTGCGCAACGACGCCATTCGCTGCCAGCAATGGAATATGCTTCATCCCGCCGGGCCGCAAAAAAAATCCTACGTCGAAAACCTTTTGGCGAAAGAGCAGGGGACCTTCGTGGCGGTTTCGGACAACGTTCGCACCGTGCCCGAACAAATCGCGCCATGGGTTCCGGGCGGCTTGTTCACGCTGGGCACCGATGGCTTCGGCCGCAGCGACACGCGCGAGCGTTTGCGCCGGTTCTTCGAAGTGGACGCCGAGAGCACGGTCATTGGAACACTTTTCGCCCTGGCCGAAAAAGGCCAGATCGGCCGCGAAATCGTCGCCCAGGCCATCAAAGACCTCGGCGTAGACCCCGAAAAAGTCCACCCGCAGCTCGTTTAGCTTTTACTGTCCGCAGCCCACGTCAACAGAGCCGCGACCGTGAGGGAGCCGGTTTGAGAGCACCGAATCCGCTTTACCCGTTCAGTTCGTTTCTTTGACAAGGGTGTCTGGAGATACATCCCAAAAAGAATATTCGTCCCGGCAGGGACAAGACGGGCGAAATTTGGCAGGATTGCAAAGGTATGGCATTGCCATAGATTCTTTAAATGAATCAATCCCCAACCAGGGCCAACACCCCGTGGCGCAAGTCACGTTTGGCGGCGCGTCTGCTGCTGCGTCGGGAAGCCGGCGCGCTGTGTCCGCGCGACCGGGCCCTGGCGCGCCGATTGGCCGGTGACCCCGACGTCAACAACCGCTTGATTCAACAGGCCCTTTATTTTTTGGGCATTGGCCCGCGCAAGCATGAATTCGATAAAAAATTATTCGAATTGGTGGATGGGCGAGATTGACTGGACAGCGCCGGCGGGACAATTGTTGGAGAAATTTGTTAAGTCGCTCCCGCCCGGCCGGTCTTTTCGCGTCACCGTTTATGGCTCCGATCCGCTGCAATTGACCGTTGACCGTCAATTGTTAAGCGCGGACGTGGATATTTTTTCAGACGACGATGAAGATCTGTCCGCATTTGTCGTAGCCGCGAAACTGGACAAAACCCACGGCGATATCTACATCAAGCCGGGATACAAACTGAGCGATCGCACCAACCCGGACTGACGGCAGCGCGCGAAAACCGTTCAACGGGGAAACGTCACTCTGACCTTTCCTCATCCACTCGACATTCTCATCGGCAAATTAAACCGTCTGGATGCCAAAGATTTGAAAGCATTCGAGCGGGTCATCGAGGCCACCGGCCATCCAACGGCGGAGGAATTCAAGTACGAACTTCAAAACGCGGTGGATTTGTTCAGGCCGGCTTTCGATGAGGAATTGCCGAACCGTTGCCCTGAAAATGCGCTTCGACTTTGGCGCGAAATTTTTCACGCCGAAATTGATCTCCGCCGGGACATCATCGAGCCGGCCATTGCGCGGCGGCATGTTGATTATGGTGAAACACTCCCCGGCTACAATGGCGCCCTCCGGTTCATATAAACTGGCCTATGGCGCGACGAGAAGTCCGCAAAGAATGCGGATGATTCCCTCCTCGTACCCCAACTTTAGTAAAATTATTATGCTATGGTTTTGCGGGCTAAAGTTCGTTAAAGAAAACGCTAAACTTCAAATTTAGGGGTCTGAAATGACGCGGTTTTGCTGTGAAATTGGAAGATTGGAGCTAAAGTTGCGAATTGGGATTTTTGGGGATAAAGCATAATTTCATGAGGCCGAAATTTAGGGGTAATTAAATTTGGGGTGGGGATTGGAGCCGCCGTCGGCGTGCCCGCAAGCTGTGGCGGACAGGCAGGATGAGCAGAACGAATCCGCCTTCGCTCAGCTACGGCGGACAGGAAGCACGCGCCGCGCTACGTTTCAATGTCTCAGATGAGGATGACGATGATTGCCCTTTGCGCGGAAGGCGTCGCGGGAGCGACGCCCTACCGCGTCATCGACGGCGGCGCATCCTCCGGCGCACTGCCCCATTGCGTGTTCGGCCTGGGCCCCATCACCAGCTCCAGGCGCCCGCCGTCGGCAATATCCGGGTGACTGAACCACGGCTTGTTCCAGACACGCCCGTTCAGTTTAGCCGATTGGATATAACAATTTCGCGGCGAATTATGCCGCGCGATAATCACAAAATCTTTTCCGTTGCCCAGATGAATCGTGGCACGATCAAAGAGCGGGCTGCCGATGAGATATTCCGGCCGCGCCGGGCTCGTCGCGAAGAAGCCCAGGGCGCTCAACACGTACCACGACGACGTCGATCCCTGGTCATCCATGCCTGGATACGCCAGGCCCGCTTTGTCACTCCCATATAATTGCGTTAGAATCTCGCGGACCAGCCTCTGAGTCTTCCACGGTTGCCCGGCGTAATCGTAAAAGTACGGCGTCTGCCGGTCCGGCTGATTGCCCTGGCAATATTGGCCGATCATTCCCGTTACATCCCGGGCGATGCCTTTGGGATGATAGGGCGTCGAGAAAAATTCATCCAACTTCGCGCAGAATTTTTCGCGTCCGCCTAAAAGCCCGATGAGTCCCTGGACGTCCTGCGGCACGAGCCAGAGCGTCTGCCAGCCGTTGGCTTCCTTCATCATAAAATTATAATACGGTTCTCGCGGATCAAACGGCGCAATCCATGAACCGTCCTCCCGCCGGCCGCGCATAAAACGGATGCTCGAATCAAACACGTTTGTGTAATTGTGGGCGCGGGCCAAAAACATCCGATAATCGTCCTCCCGGCCGAGCTTTTTGGCGTAGAGCGCCAGCGCGTAATCGTCCCACGCATATTCCAGTGTCGTGGCCACGCCGGCGTTGCCGTCGGCATAGGGGGGGCTGGGATCGCTCACGATGTCGTCATGGATCCAGCCGTTGGTGATGTATTCAGCCAGGCAATTGCGCGGACCCGCCGGGTCCATCGCATTTTTGCGGAGGAACGGATAAACCGCCGCCCAATCAAATGTGTAACCGCGTTCCCAGCAGCCGAGATATAAAAACACCGCGTTGTCGCCGTGAAATGAAGTCTCCATATAGCCCGATTCGCGCGCCATTTCCAGATGCGTCCGCAGGACGTTCGTCACCAGGTCCGGTTCCAGCAGCATCAAGAGCGTGATTTGGTCGCGGCCCGTGTCCCAGAAAGGAACCGGCGTGTAACGATCGTAATCCGCCACGTGCCGCTCGCCGTCCAAACCGCGAAATGGTTCGCCGCGTTTGGCAATGAGCCGCGGACTGTAAAAGCAATGGTAATAGGCCGAATAGAAGAAACGCCGTTCATGGTCCGTGCCGCCTTTGATTTGGATCAGGTCCAATTTGGCCGCCCAGGCGTCTCGCGCCCGCTTCCAGGCGCCGTCGAAATCCCAACCGGAACCGGGCGCAGCCAGTTTTGCGCGCGCCTCGTCCACCGTCCTGCCCGAGGCAATTCTCACCAAAATCTGTTCGCTATTCGTCGTCGAAAAATTCAGGTAACAGCCCGCGTAACCGCCCTCCACCGAGCGCGAATCCGGATAGATCAGGTCGCCCCGCAGGACACGCGAACCCTCCACGGCGGGCGAATTCTGGTGGAACGTGCCAAACGACTTGAACGGCCTCGAAAACTCGGCCACAAAAGTTTGCCCGCCGTTGCGCCGCGCGTGCTCGCCCTTGCCGCAAATCATATTGTCGCCAACGACCTGGACGTTCGCATTGCCCGCGCCCAAATCCATCAGCACGACACTGCGTTCCGATTCCGGAAAGGTGAATCGATAAAGGCACGTGTGTTCCGTCGTCGTTAGCTCGGTCCTGATCTGGTAAGACGGAAAATAAACGGAATAATATCCCGGCGACGCCGTCTCGGATTTTTTGTCATAGGCGGCGGCGTAACCGCGATCGGGCGGCGTCGTCCAATCTCCGACCAATGGCATAATTGTCATGCCCGGAACCAGGCTGGAAAAACCAACCATGGTTGGCCGTGAATAAATATAAGAACAAACGATGCCGTGATTGACGTTTGCCGAATCGAGGTCTTTGTTGATGGGATTGAGCAGGACCGGATGATGGGGCAGGGCGGGGCCGGGCCAGACCAGGCCGGTATAGGCCTCTTCACCCGGCGGCGGCGCATTTCCCAACAGCGCGGGATTGTCCAGCGAAGCCGTGCCTGCCAGCGGATTTGCCAGGTCCACGGGACTATTGTCCGCCGCTTTAAGAGGACCCGCTGCGAGCAATTCACCGCACCACAACCACAGAACCAAATAGAACAATCGATACATCCGGAAATTAAAAATAAAAATCGGCAGTCAAAAAAGATTATTCGGATTCTTTGTGGCGCGGGCTGTTCGCAAGTGGCCCCCTGACCACCGCAGCTTCCGGGCGCAGGGGGTTGCCACCGGCCTTTGCGCGAGATTTTCTTCGTTCGCGTAAAATCTCCCCGAAAGCGTTCGGGGTTCGTAATTCGCGGATAAAAACCTTCGCTTCCTTTGCGGTCTTCGCGCGACCTGGTTTCAACGTTTCAACATTTTTGCGTGCGCGGCACAGCGTTTCGGCTAAGATTTTGCGCGCATGTTTTCCATTCAGCAACTGTTCAGCAAGGGCGATAAATTTCAGGAATTGCTGGAAGCGGCCGCCCGGGAATCCCACGAAAGCGTCCGGCTCGTCATCGAGTTGATGAAGTCGCCGCGGAACACCCGGAAATTGGATGACCTGATCCTCACCCGCCGCAAGGAAAAGAAAATCTCCGAAAAGATCAGCGGCGAACTGGTCAAAACGTTCATTACCGGCATCGAGCGCGAGGACATCGAGGCGCTGGCGCGGGGACTTTTCCGAATTGCCAAGGCCGCCGAAAAGCTCGCCGAACGCCTCGTCATCGCCGGGAACCACCTGGAGGGAGTTGATTTTTCCAGGCAGTCCGAAATGATGGCCAGGGCCACGGACGCCATTCATCAAATGGTAAAACAGCTTCACGACATGAAGGACATTGAAAAAATGAAAACATTCAATGACCGGCTGCAACTCGTCGAAATCGAGGCGGACCAATACATGAACGAATTGCTTCGCGATTTCTATAGCGGCAAGTATGAGCCGATTCGCGCCATTGCCGTCCGCGACGTTTATGAATTGATAGAAAAAGTGATCGATCGCTGTCACGACGCCGGCAACGTGGTGATGCAAATCGTTTTGAAGAATTCCTGACGCGCGATGCTCCTCATCCTGCTCGTCATCTTCGTCACCCTGGTGTTCACCTACATCAACGGCTTTCACGACACCGCTAATTCCATCGCTACCGTCGTGTCCACCAAGGTCTTGTCGCCGCGCCAGGCGATTCTGCTGGCGGCGGTCACAAATCTCATCGGCGCGTTTTTTGGGTCGGCGGTGGCGACGACTATCGCCGCCGGGCTGGTGGATGTCCATGTCGCCACCATGCCGGTGCTGTGTTGCGCGATGGTCGGGGCGATCGCCTGGAATTTGTTGACCTGGTGGTCCGGCTTGCCGTCCAGCTCATCGCACGCGCTCGTGGGCGGGCTCTGCGGGGCGGTGCTCGCGGCCTCCGGCAATCAGTGGTCTTCAATTGTTTGGTCGGTCCCTAACGGGACGCATTGGTATCTGGGCAAGGGCATTCTTTGGAAAGTCATCGTGCCGATGGTTACGTCGCCCGTCGTGGGCTTTGTGGCTAGTTTCATCCTGATGAGCCTGTTGTATGTATTGCTGCGAAACTGGCGGCCGATAACCGTCAACCGCGTCTTCGGCAAGTTGCAATTGCTGAGCGCGGCCTATATGGGTTTCGCGCACGGAACAAATGACGCGCAAAAGACCATGGGCATTATCGCCCTGGCCCTGGTCGCCGGCACCGCCAGTGGCAATTTTGACAGTCTCCCCGCCTGGCTCTCCTTTCTGAAATCCCCTGCGCCTTTGCCCGGTCAGACACTCCATATCGCCGCATGGATCAAAGTTCTCTGCGCATTGACCATGTGCGCCGGAACGGCCGCCGGCGGCTGGCGCATCATCAAGACGCTTGGTCATAAAATGGTGAAGCTCCAGCCGGTACAGGGGTTTGCGGCTGAAGCCGCCGGTGCGAGCGTTCTTTTGGCCGCGGCCCAGTTTGGCATGCCCGTCTCCACCACCCACGCCATCACCGCCTCGATCATGGGCGTCGGCTGCGCCAAAAGTTCCGGCGCGCTCAAGCTCAACGTCGTCGAACGCATCCTCTGGGCCTGGTTGCTGACATTGCCTGCCAGTGCCGGCGTCGCTTACGCCCTCGTAAAAATCGCCCATTCGCTGGGTTGGTTTTGAACCTGTTTTTCGCAGACGCCGGCGTGAGGAGGCTCTGACTGGCGGCACACGCGCATTAGAACGCCCGCCGCGCTGTTGCGCCGTGCCTGGTGGCTGCGGCGCAAACCGCCATATTCTCGAATGCGAATTTAAGGGTGGCTATTGCGGGTAACTTCGCTATTTTCGCTGCAACCAATCTATGGAGCATTTCGAGAAGGAACTGGGCGATTTAAGGGAAAAACTACTGAGGATGGGAAGTCATGCCGAGGCCGCGGCGCGCCAGGCGGTCCAATCATTGATTCAACGCGATCGCGACCTCGCTTTGCGCGTCAAAGAAAACGACCAGATCATCGATCAACTTGAAGTGGAGATCGACGATTTCGTGGTCCAGCAATTGACCAAAGCGCCGCTGGCCACGGATTTGCGGCTGGTGACCGCGGCGATCAAAATGTCCCACGACCTCGAACGCATTGGGGACGAAGCGACGCAAATTGCCAAACGAGCCATCGAGTTATGTCTCGAACCGGCCATCACCATCCAATTCAACCTGCCGCAGATGACGCTCTTGTGCTTTGACATGCTCAAAGCCTCGTTGGACGCCTTCGCCAACCGCGATCCGGTGGCCGCTCGCGCCGTCATCCCGCGTGATAAGGAAGTGGACGCCCTCAACAAAGCCATCCATCAAACCCTGGCCCAACACATGGTGGAACATCCTGACACGATTAAGCGATGCCTCCATTGGATGGTCGTTTCAAAGAGCGTCGAGCGCATTGCCGACCACGCGACGAACATCGCCGAAAATGTAGTTTACCTCTACGAAGGCCAGGACATTCGCCATACAGGCATTAAGAGTGGCAAATAACAGAGCCGCGACCGTGAGGGAGCGGGTTTTGCCGCAAAATTTAACCACGGATAGAAACAGAATCACACGGATAAAATGATATATATCATTTTGGCGAAGGTTTTCATCCGCAGATGACGCCGATTCGCACGGATTTATTTTTGTAACTTAATCTGCGTTAATCAGCGAAATCTGCGGATAAACTTTTCCCTTAATCTATAAGCCAGTCTCGCCCATGAGCTCAAACAACTGGTCCGGCCGCACGAAGACGTACGAGGGGAACTGCATCATCACGGTGTATAGATCCTTCGGGGCAAGATGATTGCCATCTGCCTGGACGGCGATGAACACGGCGTTATTTCCATTGTAATAAGTGCCCGCAACGGTGTTGATGGCGGAAATCAGATTGTTCGTTGATGACTCGTAGCTCCCGCCGCTCGGTAATCCAATCACCTGCATCCCATCATCCTCGTTCGTGTAGTAGCCATCACCTTGATCGCAGATGCCGAGCAGTGTCGAATTATTGAGGGCATAGTCATCGGCCTCGGCCGTCGATACCGTGTCCCAGGCTGTGATGGAATTGATGCCGGTGCGTTGCAGATAGGCATTGTTGGTTTTGGTGTAAGCCGCGAAGTTGGCGGTGCTCCAATGCTCAATGTGCGCGTAACCCGCGCCGGAGGGACCGGCCATCAGACAATCGTCGGGAGTGGCATTGGTCCAGTAAAAATTCAATATGCCCGGGTCAAAATCGGCCAATAACGGCTGCGCCGTCCAGCCAATGGGCACTGAGCCGCGCTTTGAATCCTGCCAATTTAATTTCATCCGATGCTCCATGACTTGCGCGTTGTCGCCGTCGCTCATGATCAAGCAGACGTAAACGTTGTTTCCCAACGCGGGCGGCGATGCCAGGTTCGAGGTAATCGGCAGTCGCACACCGCCGAAAAGCGACGCGTTGCAAAAAATATCGCTGGCCATGACCGGAATGCCGTAACCCCCAATCCAATTCATGTCGGCGCCTTCGTTCGGCCACCAGCCCAGGTAAACGCTGTCCGCGGCCTTCATTTGAGAAGTAAATTTTGCCAGCTCGGTCGCGTCCCCGCTGATGTTGGGATCCAGCCATACCACCGCGGACTGGTTTGCCACCAAATAATCCCGCAGATTCCAGTAGTTGTTGGTCTCCATGCCGGCCACGATGCGGTGAGTGCAGAGCCCCCAATAATTGGTGTCGAGGTAATCATAAACACTATACTTGTTGCTGAACATCCCGCGCAGATCGTCCCCAATCACCAGATTGTAGGGAGAAGCGGTCAGCTTGTTCGCCATAATCCCGTCACAGAGCAATTCACCCTTCACGCCCGCGATGGTGGTCGCCAGATTGAGCGTGTCCATATGATTGGTGTCATAAACGACCAGGGACGTAATCAAGGCGTTCGTTTTATATTTTTGAATGGCGCTGTAACCATCGGTGAAATCGTAACCTAAATTATGAATTTTCAGCCAGGCGGTCTCGCCATCGGACGCCGCGCTCACGCACGCGATGGAAGGCGTAATTCGGTTCCCGAGCCCTTCCAGGGAGACGAAACAGGCCTGTTCGTCGTTTGAGCAGGTATCCATGTCAATGCAATCAATCGTCGACGCCGGGGTTCCAAACGTGGGTAAAAGATGGTCGGCGGGCCAGCTCACGCTGTTGGTGATTTCGCCATTGTAATGGTAGCACTTCGTATCCGAACCGAGCACAAACATGTCCAGGCGATTGGGCAACCAGCTCGCCGCGCAGGGCGACCCCACCGGAGTGGCTGGCGGTGTCAGCGTTTCAGACCAGTCGTTCCAATTCCACTCGGAATACCAATTATGCGTAACGGCTGAATTGTTGGTATTGGCAAACAAGTCGATCCGGCTGTTGCCCCAGGAAGAAGCCCCCAGGCCATTGGCCGTCGTTTCGGGCAGGTCCTGCTGCCACGTCGAGATGCTGGGCTTCCACCCGGACGAATAATACTGGTGATAGATCTGCTTATTGCCATTCCCGAGAGTATAAATGTCCAGCCTGCCCGAACCCCACGTGCAGGCGGCGACATCGTTGGTCACCGGCCCGGCTGCATTTTGGCCATGGCTCTCCCACGCCGACCACGGCGCGTTATTAATACTGTAGAGGTGATAAACGTTGCCGTCGTTGCCGCGGGCAAAGACATCGTATCGGTTCGCCCCCCAGCTCACCGCCGCAGGCGAGCCCAGGAGTTTCACCCCGGAAGGCGCGCCCAAACTTAGCCAGGCGGACCACATGCCATTCGACCACCATTGATGGTAAAGATTTCCATCGGTGCCGTTGTAATAAATGTCCTCGCGGCTCGGGACGTTCGGGTTGGCGGAGGCGCCGGGAGCGCCGACCGGCGTAACGGTATTTGCGCGATTTTCCCACGAGGACTGCCATGCCGACCCATTCCACCAGTTGTGATAGACCTTGCCGGTCGCTTGTACCACGCCAAAGACGTCCAACCGGTTCGGGCCCCACGAACAAGCCGCGAAGCCATTGGTGAACCCGCTGCCACTACCCGGATTATCCGGGCCATGCCAGATGATCGGATCCTGTCCCCGCGCCACGCCGGCCGAGAGACCGGCTGCCGCGCCCAGGATGAGAACTGATTGAACGAATCGGTTTTTTGTTTTCATTGGTTTTGGTTTTTGGTTGGTGTTGGTTGTGAGTGAAGCGGTTTGCACATTTGGGGGAACGGGGAATCATCGTCGTCCTCATCCTCATCGTCATCCTCAACCCAGGTGGCTGCGGAGACGGAGCCATAACACGCCGCAGGAGGCCTCCGCAAAAGTAGTGGGACGGGCATCTTGCCTGTCCGGGCGGGCCCATTTTTTCCAGTGGAATAGAACTGGCAGGGAAGCCCGTTCCACTAAATCTCAGGCTCTTGCAGAGCACACCGCAGGCGTAAGTGCCGCGGTAAAAACCGCCCGGAAAACGAGAGAGGCCCATAGTTATCCTTTAATTAGCAAAATCTCCGTGGTTCAGGTCCGATAATACCTTAAATCAAATTGAAAGCAAATATAAAAAATAAAATATTTTTAATAAAATATCTTTGTAGCTATAACGATACAGTATAGGATTTTAACAGGATAACAGAGCCGCGACCATGAGGGAGCCGGTTTTGCCAGATCACAACAGAGCCGCGACCGTAAGGAAGCCGGTTTTGCCGGATCACAACAGAGCCGCGACCGTGAGGGAGCGGGTTTTACCACAGAGATCACAGCGCGGCAAAGCCGCAACCAAAACAAGAAGTAACGAAAATCACATTTTGCGACTGCACAAAAAATCCTCGCGAGATTGTGTGATTTGGACGGATTGCAGTGCAAGGAACGCAGAGATTTTTAACCGCGAAATACACGAAAACCCAGGGCTCGGATTTTTCAGACAGAATCAACAAAATTTCACCGAACGCAGCGAAGGCGGATTCCTGGTAGGGCGCTGCTCCCGCGGCGCCCTGATTTAAAACCTTTGTGTCCTGAAGCTTTCTTCCTGTGCATCCGGTAGATCCTGTCTAAAAGATCTTTTGTGTTCTTCCTGCCCATCGTAGCTTCTGAGCGAAGTTGGGTGTGGTTAAATCCCGTTTTCGCGTATTTCGTGTATTTCGCGGTAAAGATTCAGGGTGACTTGGCTTCATCCGTGACTTTCCGTGTTCATCCGTGGCTGAACATTTTTGCCGGATCTTTGTGATCTCTGCGTTCTATGCGGTTAAGTTTGCTTTTCGCGGTTCATTCCGTTCCAAAAAACCTTCGTGTCTTCTTCTGCGAGAGTTTAGGCGTTCGCCGGCGACTCGTGCCAAATCGTGAAACAGCAATTCGGTCCGTCGTAATGAAGGTTCAGCGAGGCAAGCACGTCGCGCCCAATGATGAGATCACATTGGCAGTCCCTCTTCAGGTTGGCGTCGGTGTAGGCGCTGCCGTCCCAACGGACTTTCATGTCATCCAATGGAATAATCAGGCCGACTTCGCATTTGCACCGAAAGCGTGGGGAGGGCCCGTCAATAGTTGTCGGTTTCTCAACCATTGAGCGCACCGGCAAATTCAAATCACCAATATGCCGTGAGTCAATGAGAACGCCGTCCGAGCCGGTGTCCGCAAGCCCAACGATGTTTTGGACCCGGTCAGGAATTTTTTTACCTTCCTTCTTGAGAATTCTTTCCCGCTCCTCACTCACGGCCAGGATGCAGCGAACCAGAGGGCCAAGTTCGCCGATCGGATGAGTTACTTTAGCCATTCTTGAGCAATTCCACCCGCGTCAGAAAAATCTTGCTCCGTCTTGCGCTGACTTTGGGATCCAGAACCTGCTCCACAAAAAATGGCGCCTCCGAACCAAGTTTGTCGTAACCCAGCCGCAAGGCGCGGGTATAGTCATCCGCCAGGCCGATAATGTCCCGGCCGTTAATCACCACAAATTTGCCGGGTGCATCGTGCAGCAAGGAAGGCAATTTAGCCTCAAATGTCTCCAGCTCCGTTGCCAAAACGGCCTCTTGACGGGCCTTGGAATTCAACCGTGTCTTGTGCGAATTTCGTGACACATGTCGCGCCATAAGTTTGCCTTTCATTTTCACGGTTTAATACAGGAGCAAACCGTGTTCCCGCTTCTGTTTTCGTCAGATTTCTCAAATATTACTCCGTCTTCTTGCAAAATGCAACAATAAGATGCCCGGGCCAAAACGCCACCACGCTTGCCCACAGGAACGATTAAAGAAGGCCACACCATTGTTGTCATATAGTTTGACAGAGTCGCATGCAACGTCATTGCACCGCCCGTGTCGCACGATAAGACGCAAGTCAAGAAACGGCAAGTGCAAAAGGGCATTAAATTCTGCATATCCGCTCCCTCGGTTCCCCGATTTAAAAACCTTTGCGACCTTTTTTCCTCCTCGTCCTCGTCCTCGTCCTCGTCCTCGATTTTGGGCTGCAATTTGACGATTTCGTTGCGGCTCTGCTTTTCGCGTGGTTCGTGTTTTTCGCGGCAAAGATTCAGGGTGACCTGGTTTCATCCGTGACCTTCCGTGTTTATCCGTGGTTGAAAATCTTTGCCGGATCTTTTGTGTTCTCTGCGTTCTCTTGTGGTTAAATTCCCTTTCGCTCCCTTTGCGTGAGCTTTCTATTCTGGCCATTCTGTCAATTCTGTCTAAAAATCATGAGGACTGAAAACCAAAGACCGCCTCACAAAGGCCCGCCGAAGCTGGAACATGTCCCGCATCACCGGCAAAAACACAAAGCCGGAGATGCTCGTCCGCTCCATGCTCCACAAAATGGGTTATCGCTTCCGCCTGCACGACCGCAAACTGCCCGGCTGCCCCGACATCGTCCTGCCGAAATACAAAACCGTAATTTTTGTTCACGGCTGCTTCTGGCACCGGCATAAGGGGTGTAAGTATGCGTCTACTCCAACGCATCGGCGCGAGTGGTGGTTGGCCAAACTCAACGGCAATGCCGAGCGCGATAAGCGGCACCGGCGGGCATTGAAAAAACTCGGATGGAAAACGATTGTGGTTTGGGGATGCGAATGTCGCAATTCAGTTTCTCTGTCGTTCACGAAGAAATTGTTCATGCAATTCGGTAAGCTTTCTTCCTAAAGCTTCTCCCAATTTTACTGGCACAGCGTTTCCAATTTGCGCACCTATCTCACTTTGAGATTTCCCATAAAACGTATAATCCTCGGGGAAAGATTGGAGGCTCGCGGCTTCACGAAGCGAGATCGCCCTGTCTTGTTCGGGATGAGCGTAACGGCCATTCGAAATACTATAGCAGCGACAAGTTAACGTCGGAGCGGGCGCGTCCCATCGCAATCGTCCGTATACGTCGGGGTGCCCTTTATAGTTGCGGTGGCAATCTAAAACGAATTCCTCCGGCCAGTCTGAACGACTTCCACCATTATGCGGAGTTGCTCGCAATCGTGCTAAATTAATTTCCATGACTTTAGCTGCCCTATGGTTAGGAATCGTTTCGCATTCTGCACCTGCATCGATTCTAGGAAAATGCGCAATTGCTTGTCGAACAGTCGCATATTTTCTTAATCTGGGACCGTGAGTCCTTTCAGGTAGCGAAGGTTGAATGCAAGTGCTTGCAACTACGACCCAACGAACTCTACTTTGTGGAACACCATACCATTTTGCGTCAACGAGGCCGACGGCGTATTTATAGCCGAGTGTGGTCAGCGAGCGAAGGAAGTTACGATATGCGCTATTACCTTTTACCCTGGCAATGCCCGGAACATTTTCGATGACGACAAAACCTGGCAAAAATTCTCGCACAAGTCGTCCGAAATGTGTCAGAAGTGTGCTGCCATCGCGGCTAATTTGTCGTCTTTGGCTACTGAACGGTTGGCAAGGTGCGCATCCAGTAAATATCAATTCATGGTTAGGCACGTGCCCAATGCGGTCTGCTAATGCCTCCCTTGTAAGTTTTTTTAGGTCGGCCTGAACGAAGACCGATGAAGCATTGTTTTTTTCGTAGGAAAGCTTGCACCCTCCGTTCGCATCAACTCCGGCAACAACGTCAATGCCGACATTTCGCAATCCGCGTGTCAACCCACCAGCACCGCAGAAGAAATCGATTGCTGTCATGCCGTTTATTTTTCTTTCGGATTTGCTGCAGCGACGACGTCCTTTTCGAGCGCCGTTTTATCGATAAATGGGAGACCTGGCCGGCCCATCGTTTCGACGTAGCGCCACGCAATTTTTTCCCGAAACGGGCTATCCAAGCTCGCTAAACGAAAAAAGAGGGTTTCCTCCGGGCGGTCCTTCTGATTCAAGCCGATTTTTTCTGACCTAATGATTTCTATTCGCTTCAGGTCAACGACCATTGCGGGCCAACATCCATTAATCGCCGGGAAAACAATTTGGTCAGAGCGTAGGTCTTCTTTGAGCCTCCTCCCAAGGATGGCTGGGAGCTCAGCGGGCTTTGTCTCAAGAAGACTAAGTCTGCGAAGAATTTCGGGGTCAGAAACTATGACACATTGAGCCAATAAAATATTTTCGACAGGAGCGCGGCCGGAACCCGTAACCATGTCACAAGAGGGCGTCAGAATTACGCGATACGATTCAGCCGAATTCATGTTCGCATCTCTCTTCACCAAAACGTCGCCAATTAATAGACTGTCTTCTAACGGCGGATAAATGAATTGCTCAATCGCTTTGATGATATCTGTGCTGGCTGTCGAACTGTCGAGAGACGCGGCAATTCGCCGGCGCGTTAACCTTAAGAGCATTTCACGTCGTTCCGGGATTGTTAATGACTCGCGCCAAACGAGGGGACTAACCTCCCGGAGTGAATTCGCAATTCTGTTTTCAATTTCCTCCCGAAGCGCACGAATTCCATCTATATGCTCGACTAATTCTTTAATAAGTTTGACGACGTTTGCGGCGCTATCCTTGGTTTTGCGTTCATACCGGCTAAATGGATGGTTTCGCATGTAGTCAGCCGCCTCATAAGCGGAGTGAATTATTATTGGACAAAAATGGCGCTCCCACACGAAATCCCAGCTCGGAGTCGCCGCGTTGGTGTCTCCAATCCCTTCCGCCAAATCTAAAATGACAATGTCCGGTCGGAATTCCGCCAGCATATCGACGGCATTTTTGAAGCCCGAATCCCGAATATCCAACCTAGGAAATGCATTCGAAAGTTGTTCCCGTAAAAGTTCTATAACTGCAGCGTTGTCTTCAACGATTAATAGTCTACGCATAGGTTTCTTCCATTAAGTTACAGCGGGCAAATCAAAGATGAAGGTTGCGCCCTTCAGGTCTCCAGGTGATTCAACGTGAATTTTGCCGCCGTGGCCTTCAAGAATTTCCGCAACAACAGTCAATCCCATTCCAAAACCGCTTGGCCTTTTGGTAACTCCCGGAAGAAAAATTCTGTTCTCATCGCCCTTCTCAATACCGGGACCGCTGTCCAAAACTTTGCATTCGAGCCTTTCGCCCGCAAATTTTCGACTTGTGACTCGCAAATAGCGCTTGCGCGAATCATTTTGCGCCAGCCAATAAATCGCGTTATCGATCAGGTTCAGGAAAACAGCATGCAGTTCGCCCGGGTCAATTTGCACTTTATCCAAAGCTGAAAGGTGGGTTTCAAACTCAATATCAAATCGCTGCAGATCTTTTTCGCGAGCTTGGCGGCACGTTTCAACTGCGTCCTTGACGGAAGCTTGTCTCTTGGCGCGCTTAAAGCCCTGGCTGGCTAACGGGATGAATCTGTCCGCTAGCCTTTCGAGTGACTGCAACGCGAATTCGGCACCGGCCAGATGTTTGGTAAAGGAAAGCCTATTTTTTTCCGGCTCATCCAAATAGGCCCGCGCTGTTGACATAAAATGGCCGATGATGAGGTTATTATTTCCGACCTCATGAACCAACATTTGGGCAAGTGTGCCAATCGTAGCCAAACGATTATAGTATCCGAACGTTCGCTCGATCCGACTTTTCGCCTGCTGCAATTTTTCTCCAAATTTTTCCAGCGCCGGCAGGATTTCGGCGGCTTCGGCCTTTTCCTTTGCCATCTGCTGCACCTCTTGAATAACCTGTTCCGCGTCGATGTCCTGAAACAGGTCGCCCACTTTAGGTTCATCACGTGGACGGTCTTCGTCTCTTTCGTTTTCAAGCAGCTCAACGACGTACTGCAGTAGAGACTCAAATTCCCTAACGCAATCATTTCTGGTCAATCTCTCGCGGTCACTAGTGTCAACGATAGCTGGGTTTCTCTCAGCGGTTATGCCAACGTATCCTACAATTTGGCTTGTGCTTACACGCGTTCCAACTTTGCTGACACGCCGCAAATCCAGGCCGAGCCAATCACGCGCTGTCTCCGATTTCGGTAAAACTAAGACTTGGTCGCGGTAGACTGAAATTCCCTTAAAAGCTCGTATTTCGGACCGCAATAGCGACTTCCCGCGTTGAAATTTCTTTGAAGCTTCGAGGACACTATCAGGATCCAAATCCCAAGCGCGGATCTCAAATTCAAATGGCCCACAAATAGGTTGCTCGCCGGCCGGTACGTAGCGCTTTGGATTGTTGATTCTGACACTTTTAAAATCCTCAATAATGTTTTCCCATTTTTTCTTTCCATCGTCTAACAGCCCGTTAAAAAAGTCCGGCGCGTGATTGAACAAGTTCGTGGGTGAAACGTCCGATGAACATGGCAATTGGAAAACGCAAATCCAAACAGGACGAACTGTTCATCGCGACGGCAAAAGTGGCCAGCGGCCCCGG